>CAZBQO010000086.1:0-9213 GCA_964494125.1 uncultured Nitrospira sp.
CGTATGAGATGGCTTGGGCTCATGACATTGAGGGCACGTAGACAAATTTGGCGGGGTGAGCTTGAGATGAGATCGCCTCTTATCTCTACGGGCTTTAGAAATTTTGTGTTTAGGATTTGCCATAATAGTCCAACTTTTTCAGTTAAGAGGTGACTGATGCCTTCACGATCCTCTTCGAACAGAAACAGAGGAGCGCTTGGATGGATTTTTTTTTGATATTGTTTGCTGAAAATTTGGCATTGGTGCTGAGCTAGTCACTGGGGTACAACACCCACATATGCCATCATTTAAATTGCTCCCGCATACTTGGCACAACCCGAGGCAGTTTTCACTGCATAAAGATTGAAGGGGGGTAGCAAGAATGACCTGCTCTCGAATAGCCGGAAGAAGGTCGATGTCATTTCCTGTAATAGGATATACATCTTCCTCTGTCGCATTCTCATCGACGGATTTATCACGCCCCTTTCCCCCTTTACCTTTATCCCTGTGCGGCACAATCACATTGACCGGTTTCACGGCCTTTTTAAATTCCACCTCACAAGATAGGGATAAATCCTCTTCAAAATGATCCAGGCAACGCACACATTCCCTGGCCATCCTTCCGGATATTTTCCCTTGAAAATGTGCTGACCGCTCCCCGGTCAGAAATAGATCTCCATGACAAATTAAGTTCCCAATAGGGATTCCCTCATCATGGGAAAGCAATAAGTCCGAGGGCTTCACCTCATGATGAATTTGAAGACCTGTGGGGGGAACATCAAGTAGATTGATGGTTATAGACATTTCAACAACCACACCTTTCTACCTGCCCATTTCGAAGAATGCTGGTGACCTCAGTGTTCTTCGGCAAATGAAAGGATAGCCACATGCCTGGCACGCTTAATCGCTTGGGTTAACTTTCTTTGATGCCGCAAGCAATTTCCCGAGGTCCGACGAGGAATAATTCGTCCGCGTTCCGTGAGAAAATTCCTCAATAAATTTGCATCCTTGTAATCCAATGGTGTCTTATCGAAGCAAAAGCGGCACACTCTTTTCCGCTGAAACAATCGTCCTTTTTCCACAGAAACCTCTCCTAGGCTAAAAATTAGGGCATGGGGTCTGGATAATACTCTTCCGGATCATAGTTAGACTCCTCACTCACTCCTGCCCCAGAGGTACCAGAGGAGGACTTTTTCGGCAAGAACGTTACTGTTTGAGCAACGACTTCATGCTTGCTTCTCTTCTGCCCGTCGTCCGTTTCCCACCGCCGTTGTTGTAGGCGACCATCAACGATGGCCCCGTCACCTTTATTGAGGTATTGACCACAATGTTCAGCTTGTCGTCCAAACACGACAATATCAACATAGCACACCTCTTCTTTTTGATCATCGGCCTGACGATACCGACGATTGACCGCTAACGGGAAATTAACCACAGGGGTGCCGCTGGGTGTATACCGAAGCTCGGGATCTCTAGTCAGATTTCCAATCAATATGACTTTATTGAATCCCACCATCTTCTGCATCCTCCACACTTGCTTCACCTACCGCTACCAAATCACTTGGATTTAGCCGTACCGTCATAAACTTCATCACCTGATCTTCCATACGCTGAAAGCGCTCCAACTCAAAAACAACCGTAGGGGGGCCTTCAAATTGAACCGTAATATAGGTCCCCTTTCGCTCATGTTGAATATCATAGGCCAGCTTCTTTTTCCCGCTATTATCCAACTTTAAAATATTCGCTCCAGCCTGATTCAGGACTTCCTTCATTTTTTCAATCACTCGCTCATTTTCTGTTTCCGCTTGAACGGGACGAAGAATACACAGTGATTCATACAGTTTCATACGTAACCTTTCCCTCTGACAGTATTTTTCTAGTTTTCAGGCAGAGCAATCGTGTTGTATCACAAAAGGGGACACAAGCTACCATAGGGTAAATTGGAGTGTCAAACCCCTCTCAGGAATAGGCCTGCCAATTCAGAACCTAAAAGCCTGTCATTGTTTCTCAATGAAAATGGGCTGTTTCGCACTTAAAAACAAGCGGCAGACGGTCGTATTCTGATATCTCCACTCAAAACGGTATACAGGTCCCTCTCCAAAAGATGACACTTTACAAACAGTCGAAAATCCACTCACCCCTTCACTTAAACTCAATGTCCTAATGAATGCTAATTCATGTCGGCGAGATTACATCCGTACTCATCCGAAGCTTTTTGAGGTACCAAGGTCATTTTCCTAATGCAAAGAGCCGAGAAATGAGAGAGCCTGCCTCAACTCAACCCACGAATTCAAAGGGATGGGTTGATCCGCCTCTACCAGGCAGAATGGGCAATACACAAATATTTATGGACCCGTCTCAGAGGACCGCACATGAAATCGATTCATGGCAATACCCGGCCCTTCACAAATAAGACATTCCAACGCATCAACGGCTTTCGGAAGAATTGAGACAACCTGCTCCCACTCTTCTGATAGAAATGGTGAAAGCACAAAATTCGCAAGGCTCTCATTGTTCTGAGGACGTCCTATGCCAACCTTAACCCTGGAGAATTCTTCCGTTTCCAGACAGGACAAAATAGACCTCAGACCATTATGGCCACCAGCGCCACCTCGGGTTTTAATTTTGAGCACTCCCAAAGACAGGTCCAGATCATCGTGGACAACAATAAGATCAGGCGAATTGGGAGACAACTTCTGAAGAACAGACCGAACTGCAACCCCGGCTTGGTTCATCCACGTAAGTGGAAGAAGAAGCAAAACTGGATGGCCCTTAACTTCACCTTGCCCGAGAAACCCCTCCTCCTGGTTGGCCCACGTCACACGCCAACGATCCGCCGCCTGCTCAAGAACCATCCAGCCAAGGTTGTGTCGCGTGTACCTGTAGGACTCTCCCGGATTTCCAAGTCCCACCACCACATGCAAGGGCTACTTCTTGCCTTCCTTCGCTTTACTATCTGATGCGGCCTTCGTTTTATCTGCCGCCGCCACAGCCCCTCCAGTGGCAGCCCCCTCTGCAGCTTTTTCTGCAGTGGCAACAGGAGCCACACCTTCAGCCACCTCGCGAGCCAAGAGGGACTCTAGCTTCGCTTCAGACATCTTCGTGGCAACATGGGCAACCATGAGATCCTCGTCATCCAAAATCTTGAGACCTGTCGGGACCGTAACTTCCTTCACATGTATACCATCACCAATCCCAAATCCTGACGCATCGATTTCAATATGATCCGGAATTTGGGCCGGCAAACACTCAATATGAAGTTCGCGCATCACCTGATGCAAAATACCTCCCTCTTTCACGCCAACAGGGACTTCTCCGATAATCGTCACGGGGACTTTAACCCGAATGGCTTTTTTCATCGAGACTTCAAAGAGGTCCACATGTAGAATCGCCCCGGTAATGGGATCAATTTGGTGGTCTTGAAGGACGGCGATCCGTTCTTGCCCCCCGGAAATCCGAACAGTCAGCAACCCAGTGTGGCCAACCTGAGAAATCACCAGATTGCGGGCCGTCTTGTGGTCCATGGCCACAAATTCAGATTTCCCTCCTCCGTAGAGAACTCCAGGAATTTTCCCTTGTCGCCGTAGTTGCCGCGCCACGCCCTTTCCAGCCTGATCCCGTTTTTCAACTTCAAGTTCATATTTCATCGTCTTGCCCTTTTCTAAATGAGAGTGAATGAACAGTTAGCTAATTTATACAAACAAGGATGTCACCGATTCTTCACGATGAATCCTCAAAATCGCCTCACCCAACAAAGGAGCAACGGTGAGAGTCTTCAGTTTTGGACATTGCTGATCCTTCCCATTTAAAGGAATGGTGTTTGTCACCATTACCTCACGGAGACAAGACGATTGCAACCTCTCCAGTGCTGGACCAGACAGGACTGCATGGGTACTCCCAGCCCAGGCCGACAAGGCTCCGTTATCCATACAGGTTTGAGCTGTCTGGACAATGGTTCCCGCCGTATCAATCATGTCATCAAACAATAATGCATGCTTATCCTGAACATCACCAATAATATTCATCACTTCAGCCTGATTCGGCGATTCCCGCCGCTTATCGATAATTGCGAGAGAGGAATTCAGTCGTTTGGCAAATGCTCTCGCTCGCTCGACCCCTCCCGCATCAGGGGAAACGATCACCAAATCAGAAACATTTTGCTTTTTAATATAGTCTAATAACACAGGCATGGCATAAAGGTGATCAACAGGAATATTGAAGAATCCTTGAATCGGTCCGGCATGAAGATCCATGGTCAGAATCCGATTCGCGCCGGCCGCGGTGATCAAATCCGCAATTAATTTAGCACTAATGGGCACTCGGGGCTGATCTTTTCGATCCTGCCTCCCATATCCGTAATAAGGAATGACCGCTGTGATCCTGGAAGCTGATGATCGTTTGACCGCATCAATCAGGAGCAATAACTCCATAATCGAAGTATTCACCGGGTGGCAGCAGGATTGAATCAGAAAAACATCGCCTCCGCGCACATTTTCATCAATTCTAACCCTGATCTCCCCATCACTAAAGGTTGTAACCGTTGCCTGACTCAAATCCTGCCCAATATACTGGGCAATTTCTCTGGCCAACGCAAGGTTGGAATTACCCGTGATCAATTTTAAATCTCTGAGCATGGTGGTAGTCTCAACTTGCCTAGGTGAACCTGAACCGTAGCAGATTTTCAGGAAAAAAAGCAGAGCAAAGGTAATTCTACGATTAGCGGCTTGTCAACTCAAATCACTGAATTTACACGTTGGAAACCTGAGAAGACGAGCCAACATGGAATGGGGCATGAGGTAAATCAGTCGAACCCATGGGGATATCAAAGATTCTCCAGCTCGTATCCTGTCGCAACCGTGTGGAAGCCTGCCGGGCTTCTTCCTGCGTGCGGAAAATTCCAAATACGGTGGCTCCACTACCTGATAATAGTGCGGCTTGAGCCCCAAAGGAAAGCAACGTGTCTTTAATGAATCCCAAAATCGGATAAAACGGAAACAACGGCGGTTCAAAATCATTTTCCATTATCCCGATCACTTCCTCCCAGGAAAGGCTCAATTCACGATCTATTTTCCTCGTAAATTCACCTAAAGGTCTGACGGACTCCCGTTGGGAGGACAGCTGTTTATATGCCCATTTTGTCTGAATCGGAAAGCCGGGATTGACGAGAACGATCCACCGTTCGCCTTTGAGAGAACAGGCCGTCACTTCCTGGCCCCACCCCTGGACCACGGCACAAGGTGCTTTGAAAAAAAATGGAATATCACTTCCAAGTGTTGCACCCGCCTCACACAAGTCAGATAAAGTCCAATTTAACCCTAGCAAGTGAGTAAGGCCATACAGAGTGGCAGCGGCATCACTACTCCCACCTCCCAAGCCGGCCGACAAGGGAATAACTTTGGTTAGCTCAATATCAACCCCTACATTCTTTTCACAACGCTGAAGCACTAATTCAGCCGCCCGATACACCAAATTTCCTTTATCCAAGGGTAACGGAGCATCTCCACACGTTAAGACAAGACCCTCCCGATCAGGGTTAAGCCTAATTCGGAGGAGATCAAAGACATCGACCGTATGCATGAGAGACCACAAATTATGATACCCATTGGGCAATCGATCCAATACCCGAATCAACAGATTCACTTTGGCCGGTGCCCGCACTACGATTTCGGTCACAGATATATCACTCCCACTCATGACGAAAAACCTCCAGACTCACCCAATAACTGAACCGATAGAAAAAATGGGAAGATACATCGCCACAACGACAAGGGCAATCCCACAACCCACGACCAAGATAATAAAGGGTTCTAACACCGACGTTAACGTGGCTACCGTTCGATCGACCTCTTGCTCAAAAAGATCCGCAATTTTTTCCAGCATAACATCAATAGAACCGGTTGATTCTCCCACTTTAATCATTTGGGGAACCATCGGCGGAAAAACGTGGCCCGTCCTCAAGGTCTCGGAGAGAGGTTGCCCATTTTGAATCGCTATGGCCGCCAGGTTGATGCTTTGCTCAAAGATTTTATTTCCAGTCACCGTTCCCGCGACGCCCAAGGCCGACAGCAACGGAACCCCACGACGAACTAAAAACCCCAATGTTCTGGAAAAACGCACCGTTGCCGCTTTTTGGATCACGGACCCCAAAAGGGGGACCCCTAAAACCCACCCATCAATGGCCTGTCGACTTTTCGGATTTTTGAGTAACCACCGGATACCCATAACCAAACTTCCCCAAAATGCCGCCAACAGAAAAAAGTGATCCCGAACCCCCTCAGCCACGTCAATCACCACTTGCGTCAACCAGGGAAGCGATTCGCCCATATCTTGGAATAAGCCAGAAAAAAGAGGGACCACCCAAATCAGTAAAAAGACCAGGACAATCATCGCCACAGCCACAAGCAGAGCCGGATATGCTAATCCAGAGAAAATTTTCGCTCGCAACTGAGCCTGTTTATCAAGGTACACTGCCAGTTGAGTCAAACTCTCATCCAAGCGACCTGTCGTCTCTCCTACTTCCACCATACTCCGGTAAAATTCACTAAAGACGGTCGGGTTGCGTTTTAAAGCATGAGCGAGCAAGGTTCCGCCCTCTACATCCTCTCGAATATGCTTAACCACTTGTTGCAAGGTCGGGTTTTCAGCTTCGCTGGAGAGTATGTCCAGGCATTCCAAAAGAGGCACACCCGCACGAATCAACGTTGCCAGCTGATGGGTAAAGACCACCAATTCTTTACTACTCACGCCTCTCCAGCTCCACCCGCGGCTCCAGTCGGTCAGCTGGCCACTGAGATTGAATACCCTTTCAACTTTTTCTTGCAGACCGGTAACCAAGACATCCTGCCTACGAAGAAGTTGCAAGGCCTCCCTGGAAGTAGCAGCCAATACTTCTCCTTGGACCGTCTGCCCATCCAAATTTTTCGCACGATATTCAAATCTCGGCATTTCGAATTATTGCTCGCTTTCTCTGCGGGAGATCAAGAAGGCTCTTAATGACATTTACATCCGAGGCCGCAACCTGGCCAAGGACATTGCCCCGGATCGCTCCCGACCCGTACGCTCCAATAGCTTGGATAACTCATCAGGAAGCGTTGTGAGTCCCATAGCGAGTTCAGAGGATATCACTCCTTGCCCAGCCAAGTCGGCCAAGGCTTGATTCATGGTCTGCATGCCATATTGAGCTTGCCCCGTTTGCATCATGGAATACATTTGATGGATCTTGTCTTCCCGAATGAGATTCCGAATTGCCGGAGAGGTAATCAGAATTTCCAAAGCCAGAACCCGGCCCCTTCCCTCTGATCGTGGCAAAAGTCTCTGTGCCAGAATGCCTTCCAGCACCATCGACAACTGGATACGAATTTCTTGTTGCTGGTTGGAAGGAAACACCGAGACCAATCGTGTCAGCGTGTGAATCGCAGAATTCGTGTGCAAAGTAGCCACCGTCAGATGTCCAGTTTCAGCCATGGTGAGAGCCGCCTGAATGGTCTCGAGATCTCGCAATTCGCCCAAAAATACCACATCGGGATCCTGCCGTAAGATACCTTTCAGGGCGGACTGGAATTCGCGGACATCGGATCCCACTTCCATTTGAGATACCAAACTTTTTTTGTGCGAATGTAGAATCTCAATGGGGTCTTCTAACGAAATAATATGGGCAGACCGCGCTTCATTTATATGATCCAACATTGAGGCCAATGTCGTACTTTTCCCGCTACCGGTCGGCCCGGTTACCAAAATCAGGCCTTGGGGCTTTCTCATCAATTCCGCAATAATGGGCGGTAGCCCTAATTCTTCAAACGTCGGAATCTTCCCGGACACTGTTCGAATGGCCATGGCCAAGGATCCCTGCTGGGTATAGACATGGACCCGAAACCGACCGATAGCAGGCACATTGTAGGCTCCATCCCACGCTCCGGTCTCCAAAACCTGATGATGCTGTGCTTCCGTCAACAGACTCGCGGTTAACTGAGACATGTCCTGGCTGGTCAATGTCGGAGACTCCATCGGGCGTAAATGCCCGTCCACACGGAGGCGGGGCACACTGCCGGAAACCAGGTGCAAATCCGATCCGCCCTGCCGGCACAATTCACCTAGGAGTGCAGTCAATTCCATTGGGCATCCGTTCTTCTGACGTCCCTACACAAAAGCATCAGATCTCGTTTCGGCAAACACCTCACCCACAGTCGTCAAGCCACCTTGAACTGCCACCATCCCCGCCTGCCTAAGCGTGTGAAATCCTTCGCCTATCGCACAGGTGATCAAGTCATTCGTCGAGGCCCGTGCCAAAATTTTTTCATGCAGCCCTTCAAAAATAGGCAGGGTCTCAAATAAAGCCATGCGTCCTTTAAATCCGGTCTGATGGCAGGATACACACCCACGCCCTTTCATCGCCTGAACCGCCCCTAGCGCATGCTCATCAAACCCCAGCTCCAGCAGCTGAAATTGAGATACCGGCTCCAGCTCCCGACAATGATCACAAATTTTTCGAACTAATCGTTGGCCCACAATGAGCGAGATGGCGGAAGACACCAAAAACGGCTCAATGCCCATATCGATGAGCCGGGTAATGGCACCTGGGGCATTCATGGTATGCAGGGTCGAAAGAACTCGATGGCCAGTCAGAGAAGCCTGAATCGCGATTTGCGCGGTTTCCCGATCACGAATTTCCCCCACCATCATGACGTCAGGATCCTGCCGCAAAAAAGCACGCAACCCGGCGGCAAAATTCAACCCGATCTCTTCGTGAATTTGCATCTGATTGATGCCCTGGATTTGGTATTCCACGGGATCTTCGACAGTGACAATATTCATTTGAGGAGTATTCAGAAATTGTAACGCGCTATAGAGGGTTGTCGTCTTCCCGCTCCCCGTAGGCCCCGTCACCAGGATCATCCCATAGGGATTTTCCAGAGCCGTCGTCAACCGGTCCAAATCAGGCTGGTTAAGCCCGATATTGGTTAAATGTAACGCAAGCCCTGACTGATTCAAGAGACGCAGGACCGCTTTTTCGCCAAATAAACAGGGCAGAATGGCCACTCGAATATCGACGTGGGGAACCCCCTCTATCTTCATCCGTCCATCTTGAGGTAAACGACGCTCCGCAATATCCAGATCGGAAAGAATTTTCACCCTGGCGAGTAATGCCTGATGAAGGTCTTTAGGCAGATTTTGAATCGGGCACAAGACGCCATCCAATCGAAAGCGAACCCGGATCATAGTCTCCATCGGCTCAAT
>CAZBQO010000087.1:0-9063 GCA_964494125.1 uncultured Nitrospira sp.
GTTTCTTCAAATCATTCAGTAATTTGCTAAAGCGGCAGGTGTGACCTTTGGCACCAAAGATATTTCCCTCGCGGGAAGAATTCTTGCGCAATTTCCTGACAAGCTCAGGCCTGAGCAACGCCAGCCGGATGATCTGGCTCTTTTAGGTGAACTGGTTGAGAAACCAGATGCCAATGTCATTAAATTACCAAACATCAGTGCATCGCTCCCACAAATTAAAGGTGCGATTGCTGAATTACAATCTCAGGGCTATGCGATCCCTGACTATCCTGAAGACCCTAAAAACGAAGAAGAAAAGGACATCAAAGCTAAGTATGACAAAGTGAAAGGAAGCGCGGTCAATCCGGTGCTGCGGCAAGGGAATTCCGATCGCCGGGCTTCAGCCTCTGTCAAGCAATATGCCAAAAAGAACCCGCATAAAATGGGTAAATGGGCAAAAGATTCCAAAACGCACGTGGCGCACATGACGGCCGGAGATTTCTTCGGAAATGAAAAGTCCGTAACCATCAGCGAGAAAGCTGCTGGCAAGGGAAAAATTGAATTTGTGGCGGACGATGGTAGTGTTACCGTCGTGAAAGATAAATTAACCCTCAACAAGGGTGATGTCCTGGATGCCAGCAAGATGAGCTGCCAGGCATTGCGGCAGTTCTTTAAAGAGCAAGTGGCGGATGCCAAACAGAAGGGCATTTTGTGGTCGTTACACCTGAAGGCCACCATGATGAAAGTTTCGGATCCCATCATGTTTGGTCATGCTGTGAAAGCATTCTTCGAGGATGTCTTTAATAAGCACGAAAAAACTTTCACTGAATTGGGCGCCAACCCGAATAACGGATTAGGGGACATCCTGGCCAAAATTAAAAATTTACCGGAGGCCAAAAAGAAGGAAATCGAGGCAGATATCCAGGATTGCCTCAAAAATGGCCCGGCACTGGCGATGGTGGATTCCGACAAGGGCATTACCAACCTTCATGTGCCGAGTGACATCATCATTGATGCATCCATGGCGGCTGCCCTGCGAACCTCGGGGAAAATGTGGGGACCGGATGGCAAAGAACATGACATGAAAGCCATCATTCCTGACCGGAGTTATGCCGGTATCTATCAGGCAGTGGTCGATTTTTGTCGTGAAAATGGTGAATTTAATCCGTCTACCATGGGTAGCGTACCCAATGTCGGGTTAATGGCACAAAAAGCCGAAGAATATGGATCACATGACAAGACATTTGAATCCACTGGGAAAGGCATAGTCAGGATCCTGGATGGGGCAGGGAATGTCTTGCTGCAACACGATGTCGAAAAAGGCGATATTTGGCGCAGTTGTTACACAACGGATGTTGCTATTAAGGATTGGGTCAAGTTGGCTGTGAACCGGGCCAGGGCTTCTTCGACGCCGGTCGTATTCTGGCTCAATACCAATCGGGCTCATGACGCCCAAGTTATTGAAAAAGTCAATCTCTACCTGAAGGATCACGATACCAAAGGGCTGGACATCCAAATTATGGCACCGGTGGATGCCATGAAGTTCTCACTCAAACGTGCGAAGGACGGCCTCGATACCATTTCGGCCACTGGAAATGTGCTTCGGGATTACCTCACTGACTTATTCCCGATTTTGGAGTTGGGGACGAGCGCCAAAATGCTGTCCATCGTTCCACTCATCAATGGCGGAGGACTGTTTGAGACCGGAGCCGGAGGGTCGGCCCCGAAGCACGTCCAGCAGTTTGTCAAAGAAGGGCATTTACGCTGGGATTCCCTCGGAGAGTTTCTCGCGTTAGCCGAGTCATTTGCCCATTTGAGTCAAATCAAAAACAACAAAAAAGCAAAAATCCTGGCGGACACTTTGGACAAGGCCACCGGAAAGCTCATGGACAACCGGAAAGCCCCAGGACGTGAATTGGGGCAATTGGATAATGCGGGAAGTCATGTGTACGAGGCCATGTACTGGGCGCAAGAATTAGCCGCCCAGAATGATGATCAGGACTTGAAAAAGCAATTTGCCCCGATCGCAAAAGAGTTGGAGTCCAAAATCGAGACAATTCTTGAAGAGATTAAAGCGGCAAAGGGGCGGGCTCAGGATATTGGCGGGTATTATCGTCCGGAACCAACCAAGGTGATGGCCGCCATGCGTCCCAGCGCGACTTTCAATGCCATCTTAAGTCGTTTAGCCTAGGTTCTCAACGTAGGCTGGTCTACCGGTATTATTCTTATACTGGGGATGTGTGCAACGAGCCGGGTTCCGAACGGAGCCCGGCTCGTCTTTTTTGGGGGGAGATAATTCGTGTGAGTCATGTGAAAGTTGTGACCCTTCCCAAAATCGGGGTTGTTCCCATTGTCTGTAAGACCAAGCGAGACATCTCTAGTGAAACTCCTTTAGATGCACGGGATAACGAATCCCTCGGATGGGGGTATTGGGATCGAATTTGGCCTTCTGAGGTGGCCTTATCCGAATGTCTCATTCATCAGTTTTTCCCAACAAAACTGCAAGGCGTCACGGTTCTGGAAATTGGCTGTGGAACAGGGTTGGCCGGAGTAGTTGCTGCTCGGCTCGGGGCATTTACCATGTTTTCAGATATGGTGCCTATTACGCTTGAAGCAACAAAGGAGTCCTGTCGTCTGAATCATATCAGCAATTTTGACACATGCCTGTTGAATTGGACAGAAAAGATTGAACTGAAAAAGTTTTTTTATGATTTGGTAATAGGCAGTGAAGTTTTTTATGACGAGGAAATTTTAGCCGGTATTTCTCATATTCTTGGACAGGTGCTTACCCTAAAGGGGAAAGCCATGTTTTGTGATCCAAATAGACTGGGGCTCGATACCGTCCAAAATGGATTTAAAGAGAAATTTATTGTGGAAATAGAAGAAGTCCCGCTCAACTGGCCACCCCGAAAAGATGCCGGAGTAGAAAAGAAGGGGTTTCTTTATCAATTAAGTCGCAGGGGTCAGGAGGCATTATGACACGATCATTTTCCACGTGCTGAAGGTGCTATGAATGAGGACGAGGCTCTTAAGCACAAGGTTGCCCGGAAGTTCAAAAATTTAGTGAGTAAAGTTCATGGCTTTTTAAGGAAACAAGATGGATGGCTAGGGCATGGCAGGGGGTTTTCTCATAGCAGGAGAGAGCCTAGGCTATTGCGGGGTTGGTTTAAGGAAGCCTTAAGGGTAGGGATGGGGTCTTCTCATCTCAACTAACTAATTTTAAATAGGTTTTCTCTGTAAGGGCGTGCTGGTGTTCTTATGGGCATTCCACGTGGCGGCACTGGGACTTTTGAAAGGGGTTCATGGGTCTTTTGATTGATTGCAGCGGGATGAGGGCATTCGTACAATGCACCGTTCCGCGCGGCAGGCGGGTTGTGCTACGTTTGTCCTTAACCATTATGATGAGTCCCTGAAGGAAGGGTTGGATTATGGCAAAAGTTCTAGAAGGCCCGGGAATGGGCTTATTGCGAAAATGGGGGATTTCAACTCCCAACTATGCTGTCGTGACCTCGAGTGAGGAATTTGACCAATTATCTCAGGTCAATGATTGGCTCCAAAAAAATAAACTGGTAGTCAAAGCGCATGAAGCACTTGGCTCTCGTTTTAAATTGGGGTTAGTCAAAGTGGGCTTGGATTTAGCCGCGGCAAAAGTGGCTGTACGGGAGATGCTTGGTAAAAAACTGGAAACCATAACGATTAAGCAGGTGATTGTTTCCGAGGCGGTTGATCATAAAGAAGAATATTATGCCGCGGCCAAATCAACGCGTGATGGAGTGGACCTCTTGGTGGCAACCTGTGGTGGCATCGAAGTGGAATCCAATTGGGATAAGGTCAAGCATGTATCCATCGAAACCGGTGAGACCCTGTCTGATTCAGCGCTTTCCTCCCTGGTGAAGGGTGCGGGGTTTTCCGGCGATACGGCCGCTAAAATGGCGGAATTTTTGAAGAAATTATATGCCTGTTTTGATAATGAAGATGCTCAATACGTAGAAGTGAATCCAGTTGTGCTCAGTGGCCAGGGGGAACTTGTGGCTCTGGATGCGGTGACCCTTCTGGACGGTGATGCCAAGTTCCGGCATAAGGACTGGACCTTTCCGTTTGCGGCTGAATTTGGGCGTGCCTATACCAAAAATGAAGAGGAAGTCATGGCGGTTGATGCCAAGGTGAAAGGCTCGGTCAAGCTCATTGAGATTCCCGGCGGCAATATTGCGATGTTACCTGCCGGTGGTGGAGCCAGCGTGTATTATTCAGATGCTGTGGTGGCCCGGGGTGGCAAACTGGCGAATTATGCAGAATATTCAGGCGATCCACCGGACTGGGCAGTGGAAGTTCTGACGGAAAAAGTCTGCTCGTTGCCTGGCATCAAACATATTATTGTGGGTGGAGCGATTGCGAATTTTACTGATGTCAAAAAGACCTTTGGTGGCATTATCAACGCGTTTCGAAAGGCGAAAGCGGAAGGCAAGCTTGAGGGTGTCAAGATTTGGGTGCGCCGGGGTGGTCCAAACGAATTGCAGGGATTAGCGGCCATGCGTGCGCTCCAGGATGAGGGTTTTGATATTCAGGTATTTGACCGCAAAACGCCGTTAACGGACATTGTCGATATGGCCATGGCCGCAAAATAACCTATTAGACCTTGAGGATGTAGGAGACCGTTTCGATGAGTATTCTTGCAACGAAAGACACGCATGTCGTCATTCAAGGGGGAGTGGCCGGGGTGAATGCCGCTCGTCGTATGGCTGAGTTCCGGTACATGATTAAGCAACCATTAAATGTCTCTGCGTTCGTATATCCCCCCGATGCGGGGAAAACCAACGAGATCATTTGTGGAACCGAGTTAATAATGATCCCCATTTATAAGACCGTCGCCGAAGCGACGGCCAACCACCCGGAGATTAACACGAGTCTGGTCTATATCGGAGCAGACCGGGCCTATGCCGGCACCATGGAAGCCTTGAATGACCCGCATATTAAAACGGTCTCCATGATTACCGAAGGGGTGCCGGAAAAAGATGCCAAACTTTTGGGGAAGCATGCCCGTAAGCTGGGGAAGACCTTTAATGGCCCTTCCTCAATTGGGGTAGTGTCGGCAGGAGAATGTCGCCTGGGAGTGATCGGGGGGGCGTTTGATAACTTGGTGGCGTGCAAGCTGTATCGTCCCGGTTCCTTCGGCGTGGTCACCAAGTCAGGGGGGTTGTCGAACGAAATTATTTGGATTTGTTCCCAATTTGCAGACGGCATCACGACGGCGATCGGTATCGGTGGTGATGCCTACCCGGGAACCGACTATGTCAGCTACCTGGAAATGTTTGAAAACGATCCGCAAACCAAGGCGGTGGTTATTGTCGGGGAAATGGGTGGAGATTTGGAAGAACGGGCCGCCGAATGGTACGGGGCCAAGAAACGCCGGATTAAATTGCTCGCGGTGGTATCAGGGTTCTGTCAAGAGAGTCTTCCAAAGGGTATGAAATTCGGGCATGCCGGGGCGAAAGAAGGATTGAAGGGCGAGGGGTCTGCGCGGGCAAAGTCCGAAGCCCTGAAAAAGGCCGGCGCGATTGTGCCGGATACCTTTGGAGCTCTGGGGCCGGCTATCAAGGCCACCCACGAGGAGTTACTGAAAAGCGGACAGGTCAAGCCTATACCGGATTTGTCTCCGGCGGACATGCCAAGGCTTCCCAAAACGGTTCAAGAGAGCATGAAGGAAGGGGAAGTGCTGGTGACGCCGCTGATTCGTTCCACAATCAGTGACGATCGGGGTGATGAACCGCTTTATCAAGGTTATCCGGCTTCTGAACTGATCAATAACGGATATGACATCCCCCATATTATCGGCTTGCTATGGGACAATCGTCTTGTCTCCAAACAGGAAGCCGAAATCATCAAACGCATTATCATGCTGTCGGCCGATCACGGTCCTTGCGTGAGTGGAGCCTTGACGACGATTATCGCCGCTTGTGCTGGAATCGGATTATCTCAAGCGGTCGCGGCCGGTATGATTATGATCGGTCCGCGCTTTGGTGGAGCGGTGACGGACGCGGGGCGATGGTTTAAATACGCGATCGACAACAAACTTTCGGTCGATGATTTCCTTGTCTACATGAAGAAAAATGTGGGACCGGTTCCGGGAATCGGTCATCGAGTCAAAAGCTTAAAAAATCCTGATAAGCGGGTGAAGGAGTTGGTTGGGTATGTGAAAAGTTTGAACATGGCCACTCCGCACTTGGATTTTGCATTGGAAGTCGAAAAAATTACCGCTGTCAAAAAAGATAATCTCATTCTCAACGTCGATGGAACCATGGCGGCGGTGTTAGTCGATATCGGTTTTCCGGTTGATAGCCTCAATGGCTTCTTCATTTTATCGCGAACCATTGGAATGATTGGACATTGGACGGATCAAAAGCGGCAAGGGAGTCGGCTCATACGATTATTTGACTATCTGGTAAATTATGCCTCCCCGAAGCGTCGCGAGGTGCCACCGTTAAAGTAGCGTCGGTAAAATTAATGCCGGGTTAGTGGTCGGTCTTGGTTAAAACTTATCCATGTTGAACTGAACCCAGGAGATAGTGCTATGTCCCTAGAAATGGTCGAAAAACTGTATGCTTCAATGCCGGGAGTTGTGGACAAAGCTCGCAAAAAATTTGGGCGACCTCTCACGCTGACAGAAAAAATCCTGGTTAGCCATGCCGATGATTTCGATTCACAAGTCTGGGAACGTGGAAAGGCCATGTTGGCTCTTCGTCCCGATAGAGTCGCGATGCAGGATGCGACGGCCCAAATGGCCATGTTGCAGTTTATGCAAGCGGGGAAAGATAAAGTCGCTGTTCCGAGTACTATCCATTGCGATCACTTGATCAGGGCTGAAGTCGGGTCGGAAAAGGATCTTCTTCGCGCATGTGATGAAAACCGAGAAGTCTATAATTTTCTTGCCTCGGCCGCGAAAAAATATGGGATCGGATTCTGGAAGCCTGGGGCCGGGATCATCCATCAGGTGGTGTTGGAAAATTATGCATTTCCTGGCGGATTGATCATTGGAACCGATTCACACACGCCAAACGGTGGCGGGTTGGGAATGTTGGCCATTGGTGTCGGTGGAGCCGATGCGGGGGAAGTGATGGCGGGTCTCCCATGGGAGGTCCTCCATCCTAAACTCATCGGAGTGAAGTTAACCGGAAAGCTGAATGGCTGGGCTTCGCCAAAAGATGTCATTTTGTATATTTGTGGCCTTCTGACGGTGAAGGGTGGAACCAATAAGATCGTGGAGTATTTTGGCCCCGGCGCGGAAACTATCAGTGCGACAGGCAAAGGCACGATTACCAATATGGGAGCGGAGCTTGGCGCCACGACTTCTATTTTCCCGTTCGATGAAAAAATGGTGGCATACTTGAATATCACGGAGCGGGCTGACATTGCCAAATTGGCAGCTGCCAATCGGAGCATGTTGGTTGCGGACCCTGAGGTTTATCAGTCTCCGGAAAAATACTTTGATGAAATCGTCGAAATTGATCTGTCCACTCTTGAGCCGCATGTTGTGGGACCGCATACCCCTGATTTGGCGCGGCCAATTTCAAAGATGGCAGCGGAAGCCAAAGAAAAAGGTTATCCCGTTCAATTAAAAGCGACATTAGTTGGAAGCTGTACAAATTCTTCATATGAAGATATCGGTCGCGCGGCGCATATTGCTAAGCAAGGGCTACAAGCTGGGCTTAAAGCCAAAACGGCTTTTCTGGTCAGCCCGGGATCAGAACGGATTTACCACACCATGAAGCGCGAAGGGTTTTTGGAGACCTTTGAAAGTATGGGGGCCACCGTCCTGGCAAATGCCTGTGGACCCTGCATTGGTCAATGGAAACGAGCGGATGCCGTGAAAGGCAAAGCCGACTCTATTGTCAGTACGTTTAACCGAAACTTTCCTGGGCGAAATGATGGGGTGAGTGATACGTTATCGTTCCTGGCCAGTCCTGAAGTGGTCACGGCTTATGCGTTTTCAGGTGATCTGGGCTTTGATCCGATTACGGGGACATTGAAAACCGCAGATGGGAAAGACTTCAAGTTTGAGGCGCCTCAGGGAGATGAATTGCCGGCCAAGGGTTTTGCCAAAGGGGAAGAAGGTTTGGTCCAACCTGCTGAGGATGGTTCGAAGCTTCAAGTGGACATTCCTCCTACCAGCGAGCGATTGCAATTATTAAAGCCTTTCCCAAAATGGGACGGAAAGGATTTTGAAAAGTTGCCGCTATTAATTAAAACCAAAGGGAAAACCACAACGGATCATATCTCTCCAGCTGGTCCGTGGCTCAAATTCCGGGGACATTTGGACAAGATCAGTGACAACATGTTTCTTGGAGCCAATAATGCTTTTTCAGACGAGGCGGGAAAAGGCAATGATGTCTTAACCGGAGAGTCGGGATTGACTCTTGCGCAAATTGCCAGAAGGTATAAAGAAAAAGGTTTGGGCTCGTTTGTGGTGGGAGATGAAAACTATGGTGAAGGGAGCAGCCGTGAGCATGCGGCGATGTCTCCAAGATTTTTAGGTGTCCAAGCTGTTCTGACAAAAAGTTTTGCTCGCATTCACGAGACCAATCTCAAGAAGCAAGGTATTCTTCCGCTGACGTTTGCGAATCCGAATGATTATGACCAAATTGAACAAGAAGACCGGATCAGTGTGAAAGGGTTAAGTGGACTTGCACCAGGCAAACCGGTTCAGGTCGTCCTTCACAAGAAAAATGGTCAGGAAGTGGTCATTCAGGCCAATCATAGTATGACCGAACAACAGATCACGTGGTTTAAGGCTGGTTCCGCATTGAATGCGTTAAATTAATACCCATTTATTGGGCCGGGTAGTTGAAACGCACGTCGAGAAATTTGTCAATCGCATGAGGTACTATTTCTGAGCTATGCCTGACACATTGGATAAGAAAAATACTCTGGATCAAGAAGAGCGTCTCCAACCCAAGATGGTTACGGTGGAGATTGAAGGGAAGCCGTTCCAGGTTCCCGCCGGTATCACCCTGATCAAGGCCTTGTGGTATGCAGGGCAGGATGTGATTCGCGGAGTTGGATGCTTAGGCGGGTTTTGTGGAGCCTGTG
>CAZBQO010000088.1:0-9052 GCA_964494125.1 uncultured Nitrospira sp.
GGATATTGATTATCCACATCCCACATCCCGGCCACGCCAGCTCCAAGATCCTTTTGCCATTCCGCATTCCAACGCCATATGTTGACCGTCCCACCAGACTGTCCCATACATTGGAATGGAGGCGCCCCTGCAGATTGCACAGGGAATTGTACCGCCACTTGATCCCTGAAATCCTGAGGACCAATGGTGGTGTTATTTAATGTTTGATCACCCCAGTTAGCCCAAACGCCGATTTCCTCGCCATTTGTTGCCATTTTGATCATCACAGTTTTCACTGAAATGTTCGGGTGCATTGGGGTCGTTATCGTCTGCCCACTTAATGGGGCAACGATACCGGGCACGGATTCCCATACAGGATTCGCCGCATCCATAGGGATTGGGCCAGTAATTTTGCCAACCGGAATCGTTACCGGTTGCGAGACGGCCAGCGGAATCTGCCCCATGGTCAAACCTACACACACCACCAGGACAGACAGAAGAACGCCAAACACCAGTCGTTTGTTACGCGTCTGCACCAATCTCATAATGACGCATCCTCCTTTGATAAAAGATTAAAACCGAAAAGACTGCTAACTACCTGTCTCCTCAAACCTGTCGCCACTAAAACAAATTTTCAAATAATTACCTAACTCAATTCTTCACTAAGCATTTCCTGATTGGCCTGATGTTCCACTTTCCTTATCCAAAAATGCATCAGCCCCAACTTCACTCATCAGGAGGCTTAGTTCATTTCCTTGATCTTGAGCACCACATTCAAAACTTTGACCTTCAGGGTTATTGTATGAGGCAGGGCGATAATCCGTTTCTGAATAAGGTTGAGGCGTCACCCCTAAAAATGCAATATCGAAAGCAATCCAATGAGAGGTAAAATCAGCCAAAATCTTATAAAAACCGTAATCGGCCTTTCTATTTAACATTCCTGAAAATAAAGGAACCCATCGACCAATATGCTCTTTAACGAATTTTTTCTCCGCTTCAATGACGGTTTTTAGCTTTTCTGCTCCATCATGAAGGATCGCATATGATTCTTTGTACGCCAGATAATGCATAAATTCCAACTCTACACTCAAATGATCAAGGCGTTCATGGATGTCCGGAGAAAGCTGAAGGCCAAAGGCACTATAAAAACCGGCAATATCTCCCATTACGTAGGACTGGCCGAACACATGATCATTTCCAAATAATGTCTCATATGGCGGACAATCCAACGCGATGACATTACTAAACACTCGACGATGCTCATCACGTAAGTCTTGGAGACTCCAGTTTTCGCCTTCTGATGATATCCAAGCTTCGATCGCATCAAAATTACCCACCAATGCCTCAAGGCGCTCTTGCGCTTCAGCGCCCCCTATACTTTGTAGTTCTTTTTTCAACCCTTCTAATGCCGATTTTCCATCCTCAACAAATTCCCCACTCTGAAGGTAATCCAGAAACTCCTCGTCTTCTGGGTACAGATACCCCCAGGACACCAGCAAATAAAGCTTGCTTCGACAAAGTGCCCGATCAACAGCTGGCGCATCTTTTGGAGAAATTTTGACGGCCTTTTCATTTCCAGAAACTGGCATTCCGTTTTTCCCTGCTTTTTTCCCCTCTTTAACGCCTGATGTCATATTTCACCTAACTTTTAAAATTTTTTCATTTCTCAAGCATTTACTTCAATTAGGATCATTGTCAGGGCCATTAAGGATTCATGAAAAAGGGATCAGATAATAGGACAACAGCCCTATGAAGTCAAGACTTCAATATCCCTGATAGCCCCACGATTTGCAGAATTTTCCAGCAATTTAAATCCCTTAAATTTACCCTAGAAAATCCACGCATAAAATTCCCCTTTTATCCCTCCGTCCATTGCCCATACCTCCTAGCTAAAAGGTCCATATTCACACTTGTCTTCTCCAGATCATTCAAGCTATCAACACGACTACGCGTTACCACACATTCCTTATCTAGAAACAATCCGAATTGCGCTACGGTCGTTTACCGTTCCACAGATATATTGGCATATACCACAACCCACGCATACCGAATCATCTACACGAATGTGATAGGAGGCAAAATCCATCGAAAGTGCCTCCGTAGGACATTTAGAAACACACGCATTGCAGCCAGCTCCTGCCGTACACATTTTTGACAAAACTTTCGCCACTCCCATATTTACCTGGAAACGATCCGCGACAGGCAACAGGGCCTCCGTAGTACACGCCCCAATACAAGGAAGATCCTCGCATAATTTGCATGGGGTTTCTCCTGGATAGATAACGGGAGTATCGTTACTCAATAACACCTGAATTGCATCGTGAGGACAAACCTCGACGCAATCAGCGCATCCAGTGCAGCGCTCGACAAACAACTCCTCCTCAACAGCCCCTGGGGGACGGAGCCACCCCGTTTTCTCAGGAACAGGCTGCTCCTTTTTTATTGGGGAAGGAGCATCGCGATGTTTTACGAATTCATGAACTGTCGCGCCTATGGAAATTGCCGACTGTCGAAGAAACATTCTTCGACCTAATGTCGGATTGGACGAAGGCTGGTTTGGCAGATGGGAGTCCGACATTATGACGCTTTCAATAGCCTAAAACCAATAAAACTAATGGGACACGAGGATAAGGTCTTGTTCAAATTTATACCACTCCGGAGGCCCGCAGCTTATACACCTCCACGCATCTGTCACAGGCTCCATATTCCACATCCCATCCCGGGTGATTCTCGCGAATATAATCCAAGACAAAACCTTCGAGCGTCTCATCCATGTTTTCCACCCAGGTATAAGTTGGGAATCGACAAAGAGGACAAGGAAACCCTGGGAGAAGCATGGGTTTGGTTGGCACATCAGGCACCTCACTGTCCTCAACCTCAATGGCTCTCTCAATCACTCGTATCGTATCCGAAGCCATTTCCACTAATTCGGCATGAGTAAGATAATCCGTCTGCCAGATCCCTTCAAACACGGACTCCACCTGACCTGGTGGAATTTTTCGATACCAAGAACGGAACTCTCGAAACCGATATTCCTTGGAAAACATCGGTTCTTTGCCTGTTCGGGCAATCCGGCTATCGACATGAAGGTTCCACAGCACACGGTAACGATTTAAAATCAAATGTTCTTCCCCAGGGTTCAACCCCACTTTTGTGTCAGGATCGTAACCAAAAGCCTCATCTAACATGTCAGAGATATGCGTTAACTCATGTCGTAGGTAACGGGTAATGGCTGGATCATAAAATCGCCGAGGGATCAATTTAATCCCCACCCCTTTTTTCCCGGCCTCTTCAAATTGGCGAGCGAGTTTTTCTTCGACCACTCCCCACTTCCGAAGAACATCCACCCCTTCCTGATCTTCTTTCAATACGCCTCGCACCAACACAATCCCCGTTTTATCCCGCAAGACCGGGAAGTCATCAAAAGCATCACGAAGAATTTCGGCAAACCCCCATTTAGCAAATAAATGTTGATAGAGACGTTTAAACTCCGGATCACGGTCATCAAGGGAAAACTTCTCGTAAATGGGATCGGCAAACTCATGAAATTCATTAAAATAAGTCGGGTCCCCTTCACGCTCAGTTTTTTCAGCAAACGAATCAATCACCTCCTGAAGGAGGGCGGGTTGAAAACGAATTTCCATGAGCAAACCTCCGTTTACCGCAAGATCACCACAAGACAAGTTTTGTTTCTCGGAAGATGATCCCCGTAATAATAAATTCACAATAATTTGGGAGGTAGCTACCTTGACTCCCTCGAAAACCGCCGTTTAGTATCATAACTAGTTGAATTATAGGAATGCGTTTTCCCTTTTGGCAAGAGAATCCCATTCATCCATTTCCTGAATCCGTTTAACCGATCCCTTTGATGTCAATCTGTTTACGAAGCGAGGAATTCCATGACCCAGCCAACAAGTCCAGACACACTGAGTTCTAATCCCGGATTCATCCATAATCCTGATTCGCAACCTCCGCCACTCATCGATTCACTGGTCTATTGGAAAGGCGGTGCCAGGGAACTGAAGTCATTCCGTGGTCACACACAAGAGATCTGGGCTGTCGCCTTTTCCCCGGATGGGCTGACATTAGCAAGCGGAGGGAATGATCGTTTTATCCGGATTTGGGATATTGAGACCGGCCGCCTTCTTCGTTCCCTACGAGGGCACACACATGTCGTTCGAGAAGTCAAGTATAGCCCTGATGGCCAAATAATCGCTTCCGCGAGTGAGGACCGGACTATTCGGCTGTGGAATCCTCAAACCGGAGAATCCCTTCGGTTACTCTTTACTCGTTACGACCATGCCGTATGCAGTATTTCCTTCTCCCCAGACGGACTCATGCTCGCCAGGGCGGGGCAGAATAAAGACATCAAAATTTGGGAAGTGACCACAGGCACCGAACTCATGACCCTCCTTGGTAAAGATCAATACGACCATAATTGGAGTGTCTGCACAGCATTTTCACCTGACGGCATTCACCTAGTGGCCGGCACTGATATCGGGAAAATTAGGCTCTATGAGGTATTGCCAAGCGGGGAAGAAAAAATTGTACACAACGGCCATTGGAGAGATGAGGCCGATGACGAAGAGACCGAAAATCGTGGTTTTTACGTAGATGATCAAGGCGGATTTCAAAAACCCATGGAATATTG
The DNA here is from genome assembly GCA_964494125.1 of uncultured Nitrospira sp. Lineage (GTDB taxonomy): Bacteria > Nitrospirota > Nitrospiria > Nitrospirales > UBA8639 > Nitrospira_E. Next base: position 4,631 of record CAZBQO010000088.1, read on the forward strand.
GATTGGGGCCCTCACCTTTACCCCTGACGGGGGCACCATGATCTCAGGAAGTCGCGACTGTACGATTAAATTCTGGGACATGCCGACGATGGAAGAACGCCGTACGCTGAAAGGTCATTCTGAATGGGTCAGGAATCTTCTTGTGACCCAGGATGGCCAGGTGCTTATCAGCGCCAGCGATGATGGGACCGTCAAAATGTGGGACATCCAAACCGGCCGTCAATTCCGAACGCTTCGGTCACATAAAGGACCTGTCAGGGGAATCGCTCTTTCTTCTGATGGGAAATACCTCGCCACAGCCGGAAATGACCGAATCATCACCCTCTGGGATGGTGGAGAATAATCTAATTCCCGGTCCCAGAAACCCTAAGTTTCGAATACTCTGGGCAGCCCTCTCTTCCCAAAGAGGGCTGCCCGTTCAACGATCATCCTCATCGCCCTTCTCAGAGTCCGTGTCGTCGCATGCCCGCACAATTCCATACCGTTTACATTTTTCCCAAAGCCCTTTTCTCGATAATCCTAAAACCTTCGAGGCGGTCATCCGACTCCACCCTGTTCGATTAAGTATTTCAAGAATATGCCCCCGTTCAAAATGCTCCCGCGCTTCGGCCAATGTTTCCATCGCCCCATTTTTCACACCTCTCCTGCCTTCCTGATTCCCGCAAAACCCGCATCCTTTTTGCGGTTCCCCTCCCGCGTATGGACATCGACTCTGTCCGCAGAGATCCCAAACCTGGATTTCTTGAGTGTGTTGTGCCAAAGCTAACGCCCGTTCAATAGTATTTTCTAATTCACGGACATTCCCCGGAAAGGAATACTGCAATAACACCTCGCGAGCTTGCCGTGATAAGGCTTTGGGTTCTTGGTGATTTCGACCTGACATCGTCTCCAAAAAATGCTGGGCGATCATGAAAATATCTTCTCGACGTTCTCGGAGAGGGGGAAGCTGAACTGGCACCACATTCAATCGATAATAGAGATCTTCCCGGAATCGTCCTTGTTCAACTTCTTTCCGCAAATCCTTCTGCGTTGCACACACTAATCGGACATCCACTTCAATCGTGTCATTTCCCCCAACGCGTTCAAATTGCCGTTCCTGTAAAACACGAAGCAATTTAATCTGGACCAACGGGGAAATTTCGCCGATCTCATCCAAAAAAAGCGTTCCCTGATGAGCAAGTTCGAACCGACCCTGCCGTTGCCGGAGGGCTCCCGTAAACGCCCCTTTTTCATGCCCGAACAGTTCCGCCTCCAACAGCGTTTCCGGAAGCGCGGCACAACTTACTTTGACCAAGGCATGATTTCGGCGAGCGCTATTGGTATGGATGGCATTGGCAATCAACTCCTTTCCCGTTCCACTTTCCCCTACCACTAAAACGGTCGCGTCAGTGGCCGAGACTAACTTGACTTTCTCCAGCACTTGTCGCATCCGCTCATTTTTTCCCACAATCCCTTGGAAACTAAATTTCTTTTCCAAGGCATCCCGTAACACGCGATTCTCTTCACGAAGAGCCACCACCGCACAAACCCGCTGCACACTCAATAACAATTCATCCATAGAAAAGGGTTTCGTGATGTAGTCGTAGGCACCGCTTTTCATCGCATCGACAGCCGTGTCAACGGATCCATGTGCCGTAATGACAATTACTTCCGTGCCAGGGCACTGCTCCCGGCACTGTTTTACGATATGCAGTCCATCCACACCGGGCAATCGCAAATCAGTAATAACCAAATTAAACCGTGAAGTCCGCAACCGCTCGAGTCCCTCCAACCCGGAACTGGCTTCCTGTACCACATAGCCGATAGCCTTCAGCGCATCAACCATAGAAACTCGCATCAAGGGCTCATCATCAATTATCAAAACGGAACCGTGAGTCATGTGCCTACCTTTACAGGAATGCCCGCACGAGATCGAACCAAGGGCAAGCGAATGGTAAAACGAGTGCCTTTTCCCTCTTCACTGTCAACCAACATTTCACCTGCGTGCCGCTGCACAATCCCCAAACTCACCGACAATCCCAAGCCGGTCCCCTCTCCGGTCCCTTTCGTCGTAAAAAAAGGATCAAAAATATGAGGTCGAATCTCTTGAGGTATTCCGCACCCAGTATCCTCCACTTCAATCTCATATCCTTCTTCCTGCTTTCGAGTACGCAAGGTTACCTGGCCACCCTCTTTGAGTGCCTGGACCGCATTCAGGACTAAGTTCATAATCACCTGCTCAATCATATGCGCATCGACCATCACCATCGGCAGTGCCTCATCATAGACCTTGCTCAGAGTGGCATGTTTGACCAGGAATACATGCTCGGTCAATACCAGGACTCGGTCTAAAATTTGATGAAGATCTGTCATGGCTAATTCCGGTTCGCGTTGCTGGGAAAAATCCAGAAGCTGCCGAACGATGCGTTGAACGCGTCGCAATCCATCCTCCATAAAATGCAAATATTCCTGAGACCGCTCAGGCGTCAACGTTCCTTTTCGAATATTATATAAACAATTCAAAATTCCCCCTAACGGATTGTTGATTTCATGTGCAACCCCGGCGGCCAGCTTACCAATGGAGGCTAATCGCTCAGAATTCTGCACCTGGCGTTCCAAATGCTTCCGTTCCGTAATATCCCTGGCAATACCCAATACTCCGGTGTAACCGCCTTCATCATTGAGAAGCGGGGCCACACTCACCAGAACCGACCGCAACTCTCCCTCTCGACTGACCACCTCTACTTCGTAGACTTGCTTTGTCCCAAGATCCAATGTTTCTTTCAAATACCGGCCACGATACCGCTTGGAGAGTAACGAGAGGTACGGTTTACCAATCAAGTCTTCTTTTCGATATCCCCATGCATCAACTTTCCCATTGACATAAGTAAACCGTAAATCAACGTCCAAGGTATAAATCACGTCATTCGCATTTTCCAACAAACTTTCAATATACAGCTTGGCCTGTTCAATTTCCCGCGTACGCTCAGAGACTTTGTCTTCCAGGACTTCATTATATCGTTGCAGTTCAGCTTCAAGCTTTTTATGCTCGGTAATATCTCGCAACTGCACCATGATTGAGGCTCTTCCACCCATATCGATGCGAACCAGGTCCATCTCCATGGACTTCATGATGCCATGCCGGTCATAGACCTCAATCTCTGTCGTGGGCACCTTTGACTCTTCACCACTGACTCGTTCCAACAAATTCTGACTGATCATCTGGAATGCCGGAGGAACAAGCTTCACGAAGTACGCACCTTCTAAATCAGAAGGGACATACCCTAGAATTTCCCGTTCACGCGCATTGACATCCAGGATACGGCCTTCCGAATCAACCACAAAGATTGAATCGGCAGCCAAATTAAATAACGCCTTATAGCCCGCCTCTGAGTCAGACAGTTGTTGAGTTCGTTCGGCCACAATCCCTTCCAATTGGGTGGTATATCGCTCAACTTCACGCTCCAGAGACTTTCGGGCAGTGATATCCCTCACAAATCCTCTCGAATACACCACCAAATGGGTCCCCGGATCCATGAGCGTTGTTGAATGAATTTCCACATCCATCACTTCACGTGATTGCGTACGAAAAACAGTTTCTATGGAGCGCGCCCCACCCAAGGCCAGCCCTTGGACATAGGCCCGCACCCCCTCTTGTTGTTCCGCCGGGACGATATCCCAGAGCGACATCTCAAGCATGTCGACGAGCGAATATCCCAGCTTTTGCAACTCCGTCGTATTCACATGGACGAACCGCCCTGCAGGATCTAATTGATGAATCATTTCCGGAGCATTTTCAATGAGATCACGATATTTCTGCTCCAATCGCCCGATTTCATCCACTTTCTGGTTCAACTCAGAAAACGAATGTTGAAGATTGGCCGCCATGGCATTGAATGTATCAGCCAAGCGTTCGATTTCATCACCGGTACGGATCGCAATCTTTTCCGAAAGATTCCCACATCCAAATTGCTCAACTCCCTGCGATAAGGCTTGAATGGGCTTCACGATCCGGCCAGCAACCACGACTCCCGCCCCCCACAAGATGACAAAAACAGAGATGCCATAGAAGATGACCTTACTTAATAATTGATCCAGTGGTGCATACGTCTCGGCAGAATCTTGACTGGTCAACATATGCCAGGACTTCCCCCCAAAACTTTCTGGAGCGAGTGGCATCCCCAAATGAAGAGGAGCATAGCCGACAATAGCATTCGGCATACCATGGGAATCCGGATCGGCAACCAACCACCCAACTCCACCTTGTTGAAACGCGCTGACCACATTAGCCGGCATCACGTGCTCTTCCAAAGAAAACGCAGGGCAGAGAATCGGCATTCCATCGGATGCGGTTAACATGGCATGACCCGTTTTCCCGGCGGCCACTTCAGAAATCGACCGAAATAACGAGTCCCTCCTTAGAAGAATACTGATGGCTCCCAC
>CAZBQO010000089.1:0-8901 GCA_964494125.1 uncultured Nitrospira sp.
GACTGAACTGTTGAATCAAGTCGCTTTTTTTAAATTAAAAGATACAGAACCAAAACGGTTTGCAGGAGCACAAAGAGGATCGGGAGCCAGAGTTGCGCTTTCAAGTGGCAAAAATTCCACCCCAGTGAGTAAGCCTTTAAACACAGTGAAGGCGGTCTCCTCACCAAAGCCCACGGCTAAGTCTCAACCGGTTGGCGTGGGCAGCTCGAATGGTCATGACCGCCGTCAACGTGAGGATGATTTTTTTGAAGAATTTTAGCAAACGAGTCGCATCATTTAACAAGGAAATTAGGAGGTCGCATGGGTAAAGTCTGGAATTCGATAGGCATTGGTCCAAAAGTGGTGATGACTATTATGGTAGTCTTCTCGGGGTTGCTGGCTGCGGGAGCATATTTGCTCGGTCAGCAATTGCATTCGGATCTTGAACGGGTCTTGTCCGATCAGGCGTTTATTGTTCAAAAGCAAATCGAGGTCACTCGTGCCTATGTGACCAAAGAGTATGTGGTGAAAGCCAAAGCGGCTGGAATGAATACCGGCGTGGATCATAGTGCACCCGATACGATTCCCTTTCCGGCCACATTTGCTCGTGAAACCTCTGAGCTCTTAGCTGAGGAAGGCGTGTTTAATGCCAGGATCGTGAGTCTTACGCCTCTGAATCCCAAAAATGCTCCGCAAGATGCCTTTGAGAAAGAAGCCCTCGTTGCTCTCGCGAACGGCCAAAAGGAATTTACCAAAAACGATACCGTGAATGGGAAAATGATGTTCCGTCGTGCGACCCCGGATTTGGCGACCGCTCAAGCCTGTATCGGCTGTCATGAGGGCAAAAAAATTGGAGATATGTTAGGAGCGGTATCAGTACAGATTCCCATGGATGGTCCCGCGGCACAATTACAAGGGAATCTCAGCAATATGTATATGGGGATTCTGGCTGTGGGTGTCTTGATGATGGGGCTGTTGTATCTGATGATTGCGAAGTTGGTGGTCCAGCCGATGAAGAGTCTGGAGTCTATGGCCGTGCGAGCTAGGGAAGGAGATCTCTCCGGTCGAGCCAGCGTGAATAGTCAAGACGAAATCGGCCGAACCAGTGAGTCGTTTAATATGATGTTTGACCGGGTGAGTGAAGTGATTGCGTCCGTAAAAACAGCAGTGTCCGGTATTACGACCGGAACTTCCGAGATTAATGCTGGTACCTCGGATCTCGCCGGGCGTACCTCGGCACAAGCCGGAGCCTTGGAAGAAACCAGTGCGTCCATGGAAGAGATGACCTCTACCATTAAACAGAATGCGGATAACGCCAAGCAGGCGAACCAATTGGCGGTGGCCGCCCGGGAAGTGGCGGAGAAGGGCGGAGCGGTAACGGACAAGGCGGTAGAAGCCATGGATGAGATTAATAAGAGCAGCAAAAAGATCGCGGATATTATTAATGTGATCGACGAAATCGCCTTCCAAACGAATCTCTTGGCGTTAAACGCCGCCGTGGAAGCGGCACGGGCGGGCGAGCAGGGACGAGGTTTTGCCGTAGTGGCCTCGGAAGTGAGAAATCTGGCGCAACGTTCGGCCACGGCCGCCAAAGAGATTAAGACGCTGATCAACGAATCGGTGCAAAAAGTCGGGGGTGGCAGTGAGTTGGTCAATCGCTCGGGCCAGACGCTGGCCGAGATTGTGAACTCGGTTAAACGGGTAACGGATATTATTTCCGAAATCAGTGCGGCGTCCCAGGAGCAGGCGGCAGGGATCGATCAGGTGAATAAGGCGGTGATGCAGATGGACCAAGGCACACAACAAAATGCGGCCTTGGTGGAACAGGCGACTTCAGCGTCCCAGTCCATGGCGCAACAAGCTGAGGATCTGTTGCGGCAGGTCGAGTTTTTCAAGGTCCAGACCGAGTCCGGGTCTCAGCGTTCGGAGATCATGGCGAAAACCCGTTCAGCTGTTCACGCTCAATCGACCGGCGGAACGGGGTCTCAATATTCTCGTGCGGTCTCGTCTATTACCGGTACAGCTCAGGGAAAGCATTCTCCCAATAAAAGAGAGGTTGCTGTGGGCGTTGGGAGTTCGGCGTCAAACGGGCATAAAAAGTCCGTGGATGATTTTTTTGAAGAATTCTAAGGAACTGTAAAGGGTGAGGCGGAAGGCGAAGAAGTTTTCTTCGTCTTCCGTCTTACAAAGAATTTTCCGTCCGCATATTACTATCTTGTCGCTGACGAAGGGTTTCCTTCCTCTCTCCTGATCCTTCCCTTCTTTATTTTCATTCTATCATTTTCTCTTTTTTGGCTTGTGAGTCTGGCTTCCGCAAATGGGGCCTCTTCACTTTTCATTTCTCCCACTTGATGCTCTCTCAAGGAATGGCAGGTTTACTTTCATATTGACTGTTCCTGGTTATGTCGGCTACTCTAGCGTGCCGAAGAAGAAGGTTTGAATTGTTCACGTCATGTTTTTCAACACTCACAGGAGGAGGGCTGTTATGAGAAGATGGGCTGCATTCGCAATGATGTTTGTCGTCTTCATGTTCGGGCTCGCCTTAATGGTGCCGGTCGGCCAAGCCGCAGACGCGGCCAAGGAATTGGCGGCGAAGTACATCCTGGCAACGGCTAAGGCCGCCAGAACGGTGTACGTCAAGGGTGTGGTGGCCGATGCGAGCAAAGGAGGCATGAAACCTGACGAAGATTGGGTGAAGGATGACCACGGCATAATGCTTCCAGCTCAATTCGTGAAAGAACTTGGAAAGGAATTGAAAGAATTTGATTTGTCCTTGGTGGGAACCGATCCCTTGTATGCATCCAATGCACCCAAGAGCGCCAAAGAAAAAGAAATGTTAGCCGAATTAGCCAAAGGAAAAGAAAAAGTGATCGTGACGGAAGATGGCGGGGCGACCGTTGGCATGTCCGCCGATTATGCTATCGCGGACAGTTGTGCCGATTGCCATAACAAACACCCTAAGACGACCAAAAAAGATTGGAAGAAGGGTGACTTTATGGGAGCCATTGTTGTCAGACTGAAATAATTTCGTTTTCAGACTAATCGTCTTGAGAAAAGGCGGGGAGGGTTTCACAACCTTCCTCGCCTTTTTCTATTCCCACCCTGTCTTTCCTTTTTTTGAAAAAGTCTCTCCCGTCCTGTAACTTGAAATTTCCCGTTAGCTTGCTACGGGGTCCTCTTTCTTTGGTGCGCCTCATGAGGCGTGAAACTTTCCCATGAAGATAAAGTGCGAAAGAGTTCCCACTGTGCGTGGCAAATCCATTACCATCTTGTCTTTCCGGTCAAGTACCGGAAGGTTCTGTTAGACGAGGAAGTGACGAAAATTATTAAAGAAACCGCGGGGAGTATTGAAGAACGGTATCCCATTGAAATAGAAGCTCTTGGCACGGACAAGAATCACATTCATGTGCTCTGCAGGGCCCATCCCAAAGTAGGGTCAGGGCGGATTGTGCAACTATTCAAAAATATTACCGCCAGAGAGATCTTTCGACGGCGGCCAGCCGTCAAGCGTGAGTTATGGGTGGGAAGAGTTTGGGTCGGATGGATATGACGTGGCCACGGTTGGCGAGCGTGGCAACTGGTAGATGGTGGAGCGTGATGTCCAACGTCAAGGTTTTCTCAAAGAAGATGTCCAACACTGAAGCTTTTCTAACTCTTTGATACCCGTCAGCTTGGTGCGGGGTTCTTTATTTCGCTCGTCGGTGTGCCGATAAGATGAAATGAAAAAGAAAAAGAGAAAGAATCAAGGCTGATGGGTAACGGGTAAAGTGAATAGGCTATCCTTTTACGCCCCCTGAGGTAATATTTTTCTTACAGTCCTTACCGATTGTTTCTACATCATTGGGCCCCTGGATGGAAATCCTCCAGCAGAAAATATGGACCTCAGAAATCTATTATCTGAGTTGGTTTTGGTCGGAATGACCATGGCTTATGGTCTGCCGCAATTTGGAATCCGTGCCGCCAAGCAACATGGTGTGACCGAACACAGAAATTTGATGATGGTTGCCTGTGGTCAGGTAGGTCTTTGACTGGTGGCGTTTGTCACCAAATCATGGCTTGTCGGGCGTGACCGGTTTGGTGGAACCGTCAAGCAATATTGGTCTCTGTTTATGTCGGTTCTTCTTGTGCCTACCGGCCTCGCGATGACCACTATAGGATTGGGAACCATCACTATGATGGTTTGGACTTCGGAAGCTTCGATATGAAACGAGGGTTGGAGCGATGGTGGGCGCAATCTCTCGCGATTGTCTGGATGAAACCTTCTGACGGTGTATGTGGTCTATGGGATGTTGTGTGATTGGTTCCCAGCGAATTGAAAAGTGAGGGGGAAGGAGTGAGAGGTAAGTCGAAGGGGTAGTTCTGACTGTTCATGCCCTTCTCTTGGCTAGCCGCTCTCTCACTGATGACGTTGGTGTAATTTCCCATAAAGGACAAGATGATGACCGCAATGTTGACTGACAAAGAATTTGAACTGTTTAAGCATCTGATTTATCAGCAGGTTGGAATTACACTTGATGCGCCAAAAAAAACTCTCTTAGTGTCTCGTTTGGGAAAACGGCTTCGGGATCTTCACCTTTCCTCCTATCAGGCTTATTACGATTGCGTAAAGGGGAAAGGCGGGGAAGAGGAGTTGATCAAATTGCTGGATCTGGTGTCGACGAATAAGACTGAGTTTTATCGGGAGCCGGTGCATTTTGATTTTCTTCGAGATCAGGTTCTTCCAGAGGTGCAATCGTCCAAGACCTTGAGGATTTGGTCTTCTGCGTCATCTTCCGGGGAGGAACCCTATACGATTGCCATGACTTTGTCTGATGCGATTGCCGATATCAATCGATGGAACATCAAAATTCTCGCCTCGGATATTTCCACGCGAGTGCTGGCGAAGGCCGCCTCGGGTATCTATGAGGAAGAGCGGGTCAGTCAACTTCCCAATGATCTGGTAAAACGACATTTTCTCCGAGGGAAAGGCCCGCAGGCGGGAAAGCTGCAAGTGCGCCCTCAGGTCGCGCGTCTTGTGACATTTCGACGGATAAACTTAATGGACCCGACATTTCCCATACGCAGTCAGCTGGATGTGATTTTTTGTCGGAATGTCATGATTTATTTTGATCGTCCCACCCAAGCTAAGCTCATGGAGAAGTTTTTTCGGTATCTCCGGCCTGGGGGGTATTTATTTATCGGACATTCGGAAAGTTTGCAATGGATCGATCATCAATTTACGTATCTGCGCCCAACCATTTATCAAAAACCGGTCGGCGTGAATAGTAAGGCGTGAGGGGAGTGAGAAGTGGAGAAGAAAACCATCATCCCGTTTCTCCTGCTCCTGACGGTTTACTCCTTACCGTAAGGAAATTATGTCATCGACAGGATTGATGGAATTTGGACATATTCGCCGCATGCAGGATACCCGCTTTCCTTATGAAGTGGCGGTCATTCTCCCTGGTGAATATTTTGTGAGCCGGGAGCCCAAAGTCGTCTATACGGTGTTGGGTTCCTGTATCTCAGTGTGTTTGAGAGATCCACTGGCCGGCGTGGGAGGGATGAATCATTTCATGTTAGCGGCTCCTTCCAATACTGAAGGACACGATAATTGGGCGGATTCGGGACGATACGGCAGTTTTGCCATGGAAATGCTGATGAACGATATTTTCAAACGAGGCGGGAAAAAGGAGCGACTCGAAGCGAAGGTTTTTGGTGGTGGGAAAATTTATGATGGCACCATTGATATTGGGGCTCAAAATGCCGCTTGGGCTCTCGCCTTTTTGAAACAGGAGGGTCTGTCGCCTATCAAGGCGGATATCGGAGATGTCTGTCCTCGGAAGGTATATTATTTTACCGATTCGGGGAAAGTGCTCATGAAAAAACTCGACCGTATCGTGGCCAGTGAGATTGCGAAGGAGGAGGGGCAGTATCGGAAGAAGCTTCAACATGCTCCTGTGCAATCGGACGTCACGCTATTTTGAGGACAAAGTAAGACGTTGAGGGTGAAGTCTCAGTCGGGAATGAGGTAAGGGGAAAAGCGTAAGGCGTGAAGAGGAAAGACACCCTTCGTCAAATCCGCAGCTGTTTTGCGGATATTTATTCAAAAATGGCTAAGATGGCTTCCTGAAGAGACCTGCCGGTCATGACGAAGGATGTGCAAGGAAAAAGGCCTTGCACAGTAAGGAGTCAAGACAGGGGATAAGAGAGCTCGGGGACCAAAAGGCCGCGGGTGGTTTTTTCTAACTTCTGACTTTTCACTCCTTTAGTAGGGAATAATTTTGTCACAGAGGGGAACCGTATGAATGAGAAAAAAATACGCGTGTTGATTGTTGATGACTCGGCGTTAATTCGAAATGTCATGACGGAAATTTTAGCGCAAGATCCTGAAATCGAGGTGGTTGGAACGGCTCCTGACCCCTACGTCGCCAGGGATAAGATGAAGGCCCTGAATCCTGATGTGCTGACATTAGATGTGGAAATGCCAAAAATGGATGGGCTCACCTTTTTGCAGAAAATAATGGCCGCGCGGCCGATGCCGGTGGTGATGGTGAGTTCGTTAACGGAACAAGGAGCCGCGACGACGCTACAGGCTTTGGAAGCCGGTGCTGTGGATTTTGTGACGAAGCCCACAGTGGATATTCAGCACGGGCTCTCGGATTTAGCTCATCAAATTATCAGCAAAGTGAAGATTGCCGCCCTCGCCAGCGTAAAAAAACGAACTCCACCTGCTGACTGCACTGAACGGATTAAAGCCCTGGCTGCCCAATCCGCGATGATTAAAACCACTGACACGATTATCACCATTGGTGCGTCCACGGGTGGGACCGAAGCCCTTCGGGAATTATTGGAAGTGCTGCCACCGAATACTCCACCCATCATTATGACGCAGCATATGCCGGAGCAATTTACGAAATCGTTTGCGAACCGGCTGAATGACCTATGCCAGATTCACGTAAAAGAAGCTCAGGAAGGTGACAGCGTCCTGCCCGGACAGGCCTTGCTGGCGCCGGGTAATTATCATATGGAACTTCGCCGAAGCGGTGCCCGCTATTATGTCTCGCTCAATCAAGGGCCACCGGTCAACCGATTTCGTCCTTCAGTAGATGTCATGTTTCGATCAGTCGCGCGATTTGCCGGGGGGAATAGTCTCGGGGTGATTCTGACCGGAATGGGGAATGACGGCGCTGCCGGTATGTTGGAAATGAAACAGGCCGGAGCCTTTAACTTTGCCCAGGATGAAGCATCCTGTGTCGTCTTTGGGATGCCAAAAGAGGCCATCAAGGCTGGAGGAGTCGACAAAATTCTTCCTCTACACGACATCCCTGCGGCCATGCTGGCTCATTTGAAAATGCTGGTTCCGCGTTAACGGCAGCCTCCCGGGTAGGTAAGGTCACGAGACATGGACACGATTGCCTTCTTAACGGTCCTTATGATTCTCCTGACATCGTGAGGCTGAAACCTTATCTTTGTACAATTCGCCAAGGGGAGGTCATTGAGGTCTGTCCTTATAACTTGTGAGCCCTCATCTTATTCCTCTTTTTTGAGCTTTGTTGAATTTCCATAGAGGCCATGCTGCCTCTGTATTGCACCTTTCCTTCAGGTCTGGGAGATGTGCATTCCGGTGTATGGGCTTTAATCGAGGAGCGTACCTTGAACGTCCGTATTCATTCGTTTCCTTATTAGTTTAATACCAGTAGAAGCATAGTGGTCCCAGAAATAACCTTTGAAGATGTTGCGTATATCCGGAATCTGGTCCGGGTGAAGGCAGCCATGGTTTTAGAGCAGGAGAAAATCTATTTAGTGCAATCACGCCTTGAGCCGTTTGCCAGACAGGAAGGCTTTAAATCAATGGCTGATCTGGTTTCTCACCTCCGACAGACTTCCTATGGCCCATTACACAAGCGGGTTGTGGAGGCCATGACCATCAACGAAACAAGTTTTTTCCGGGACCCCGTTCTATTTCAAGCACTAAAAGACGGGCTCCTGCCGGAATTGATTCAAATAAATAGGGATGCCAAGCGTGTACATATTTGGTGCGGGGCCAGTTCCAGCGGACAGGAACCCTATTCAATTCTCTTGACGATTTTGCACCATTTTCCGGAACTGACGTCCTGGCATATTCGTTTGATTGCCACTGAATTGTCCCAGGAAATGGTCAGACGTGGTCAGGAAGGCCGATATGGACCATTCGAAGTCAAACGGGGTCTTTCTCAGCCTATGCTGACTACCTATTTTTCACGGCAAGGGATGGACTGGCAGATTCGTGATGATGTGCGGGAGAGGATCGAGTTTCATGAGATGAACTTGGCTGGTCTGTGGCCGGTTTTTCCCCCAATGGATTTGGTGTTCATGCGGAATGTCATGATGTATTTCGATATGGAAACCCGGAAAGATATTCTTCGACGTATTCGAGGCATTCTCGCCCCTCATGGGTATTTGATTCTCGGAGCTACGGAAACGACGTTGGCCGTGGATGATCATTTTGAGCGTGTTCCGGTGAACGGCACATCAGTGTACCGAGTAAGGAAGGATTAGTGGAGGGTGTGGTTTTTTTATTGTCTGATCGGTGCATATTGCGTCAGTTGATTGGCGTAACCTTTCAATACGTTACATTGTTTTCCCTCGATAGAATCAGGATCGCATTCGATTGCCTCAGCACGAACGGATCCCTTATTCGTGACGGTTTGCTCTGTGTGGTTCTGCGAATAAATGGTGGAGGGGGGTAGAGGTTACTATGGCGGCATGATGCCAACCAAGCGCCAATCGTAGTTTCCTTCAACGTTATGGAGTTAATCCATCTGACGCTAAAGTGAGTATGCAGGAGTGTTTAATTCTTTGCGAATCCTCACCGATAAGGTGAGTTGGATGATCACAGGATCGTCAAGGAGGGTTCTTGGCATACACCATGGAGGAGTATATGAATGTTACGCAGGAAAAGAG
>CAZBQO010000090.1:0-8826 GCA_964494125.1 uncultured Nitrospira sp.
TCTTTAACCTTCAACCCTGTAATGGGATTGGTTTCCGTAATATTGGTCCCGACCAGTAAGAGGGTATCTGCGGATAGAATATCGTCAAAGTTCACGGCCCAACGATGAGTGCCTTGCACGCGTTGCATGGCATGCATCGCATTCAGGTGGCCATACCGCACACTACTATCAATCCGATTGGTCCCCACCACGCCGCGCATGAATTTCTGAAAAACATAGATATCTTCATTCGTACATCGTCCCGTAATTAACCCGCCAATCGCATCGGGACCATAAGTGGTTTTTATTTCATTTAAACGTTGCCCCACCAACTCCAAAGCCTCTTCCCATTGCACAGACTGAAAATCGTTCCCTTGACGAATGAGGGGTGAGGTCAGGCGATCCGGATGAACGCTGACATGGTAGCCAAAGTAGCCTCGGGCACAGAGATCACCATTATTTCGTCCGGCCCCGTGAGTGGAATTCACTTCGATTAAGTCATTATTCTTGGTTTGAAAGGTAATTTGGCACCCATCTCCACAATAAACACAAACAGATTCAGTCCGCTTTAGCATCCATGGACGAAATTCATACATTGAGACTCGACTGGTAATGGCTCCGACCGGACAAATCTGGATACATCCACCACAAAACTCACAATCCAGTTCATGGGCCCCGAAGGCTTTAATTTCCGTCATGGTGCCGCGTCCCACAGGCGCAAGGGCTTTCACATCCATGACCTGATCACAATAGCGCACGCATCGCAAACATTGGACACACCGGTTCATCTGCGTTTCAATCAGCGGACTGAAATACTCCTTCGGAAAGACCCGTTTGAGTTCCTTAAATCCGCTGGTCGTCGCAGTGTATTCATGGGAAAAGTCCTGAAGATCGCAACGCCCGCCTTGATCGCAGACGGGACAATCCAACGGGTGATTGGCCAAAATAAAATCCAACACCGATTTACGGGCGTCCTGCACCACCGAGGATGAAGCCGATTTCACCACCATGCCCTCCGCCACTTGCGTACTACAGGAGGTTTGCAACCGGGGCATTTTTTCAATTTCCACTAAACACATCCGGCAATTAGCGTCTGGGGTCAGTTTCGGGTGATAGCAAAAATGCGGCACCATGACGCCAACCTGGCGCGCAGCCTCAATGACCAGCGTCCCTTTGGCAACCGTTGCCGATTTTCCATCGATCGTCAGTGTAATCATGTCTGTAGTTGAGGTTGTTCCCATTTCGATTACACTCAATGCGTGAAAACTGGAATTTCCTTGTTGCGAGGCATCGTTTCTTGAGCCTCACGAATAAGGGCCTCATATTCCCCACGCCAATGGTGCAGCGTGCTCACAATGGGAGATACGGCCGCATCACCAAACGCACAGACCGTCCGGCCAGGGATGTTTCCGCAGAGTTCATCAAGGACTCCAATATCTTCAGGACGCCCTCGTTTGTTCCAGATCCGCTGAAGAGTCTGAACCAGCCAGGAAGTTCCTTCCCGGCAGGGTGTACATTTTCCACACGATTCATGGTAGAAAAATTCCATCAATCGCAGAGCGGCCCAAACCATATTCGTGCCTTCTTCCATCACCGTGACACCGCCGGATCCCAGCATAGACCCCGCTAAAGCCACTGATTCAAAATCCATTTTCACATCTAAATGATCAGGCGTCAGAAATGGAGCCGACGCTCCCCCAGGGATGAAGGCCTTGAGGGGCTTATCCGATCGCATACCCCCGCCCAAATCATAAATCAATTCACGGAAGGTGATGCCCATGGGCGTCTCATAATTACCAGGCCGCTTCACATGTCCGCTTAAACAAAACACCCGCGTTCCGCAACTTTTCGGCGGAGAGCCAATCGAGGCAAACCACTCTCCCCCTCGATTGATAATATGAGGAATATTCGCCATCGTCTCGACGTTATTCACCACAGTGGGGTTTTGATACAATCCATGCGTCGCAGGAAACGGCGGCTTAAATCGAGGCATGCCCCGTTTGCCCTCTAACGATTCGAGAAGTGCCGTTTCTTCCCCACAAATATAGGCTCCGGCACCAAGGTGAACATAGATATTGATCCTCAACCCGCTCCCGAGAATGTTGTCGCCCAGATACCCGGCCGCATAGGCCTCCTGAAGGGCCTGCTCCAGAATCTTCGCGCCGAGACGAAACTCTCCCCGAATGTAGATGTAGGCCGTTTGTGCGCCAATAGCGAAACAGGTAATGGCCATCCCTTCCAGCATTTGATGGGGATCACGTTCCATAAGTTGCCGGTCCTTAAATGTCCCCGGTTCGCTTTCATCCGCGTTACAGCACAGATATTTCGGACCAGGATGATTCTTCGGAATGAACCCCCATTTCACGCCGGTGGGGAACCCGGCTCCCCCACGACCGCGAAGACCTGACTTTTTTACCACCTCAATTACCTGATCGGGCTGCATATCCTTGAGAACCGTCCGGAGAGCTCGATACCCACCGCTCCCCTCATAGTCGGCCAACGAACCGGTGTATCCCGGTTGTTCCATATTCTTCAATAAGATTTTTTCGTAAGTGGCCATAAAGACACTGTTTCGTGGACAGGCAGTTATTGATAACCCATGAATTGCTTATCCACGACTATTCCCTGCAAGAGACTTCTGTCATTTAGCAAGGGGCTGAGGATACATGAAGGGTCCTGTTTTAAGCGAACAGGTTCCGTCTCGTTTCAAATCGTCCAGGACGCGTCCGACCTTTTCCTCGGATAATTGCTCATAATAGTCATCATTCACTTGCATCATGGGACCTGTACCACAGGACCCAAGGCACTCCACCACGCTGAGGGTAAAGAGGTTATCTGCCGTTGTCTGCCCCTGTGCAATGCCAAGTTTTTTCTGGATCCATACCACCACATCATCAGATCCGACTAACGCACACATAAGCGATTTGCACACTTGAAGATGAAACTTCCCGATCGGCTTGAGATTGAACATGGTATAAAATGTGACGGTCTCAAACACTTGTGCCGGTGTCAAATCCAAAATTTTGGCAATTTCCTGCATGGCCGATTCACTCACAAATCCCTCTTCCCGCTGCGCCAGGTTCAATAACGGCAACAATGCCGATCGCTTTACGGGATAGCGGGACAGAATATCATCCACTTCGTTTTTGAATCGCTCAAATAGCATAGAACACTCGTAAGTTGAGCCGAGCCGTCAACGCGCAATGGCCATGATGTCCGTACGCTCTTACCTCCATCACCCATTCTCCATGTTATCGATCGCACTCCCCCATCACAATATCGTACGTTCCGAAAATCGTGACGATATCCGAAATCAAATATCCACGCGCCATATGATCAAAAGCGCCCATATGAATAAAGGAAGGAGATCGGATTTTCAACCGATAGGGACGCGAACTCCCGTCACTAATGATAAAAAATCCTAATTCACCTTTAGGCACCTCCGTCGCACAATACGTTTCGCCCTTCGGTGGCTTAAACCCTTGCGTAAAGATAATGAAATGATGAATCAGGCTTTGCATATCCCGCATCACCTCTGGCTTGGGAGGTGGAATGGCTTGAGCATCGACAGCCATGATCGGCCCCTCAGGCATTTGATTGAGGCATTGCTCAATGATGCGGGCGCTTTGCCACATTTCTTCCATC
Source organism: uncultured Nitrospira sp. (assembly GCA_964494125.1). Classification (GTDB taxonomy): domain Bacteria; phylum Nitrospirota; class Nitrospiria; order Nitrospirales; family UBA8639; genus Nitrospira_E. The sequence goes on from CAZBQO010000090.1 coordinate 3,625, forward strand.
CTGATCCAATACCGGTCGTAGGTATCCCCGTCTTTTCCAAGTGGTACTTCCCAATCCACACGATCATACACGCCATACGGCTCCAACTTCCGAATATCATAAGACACTCCCGACCCCCGTAAAACCGGCCCTGTGCATCCGAAATTGATGGCATCCTCCGCAGAAAGGAGTGCCACGCCTTTTGTGCGGGCGACCCAAATCCTATTTTTTTGCAAGAGCGTGTCATATTCCCGGATATGTTCAGGAAACGTTTTCAAAAAATCCCTGAGAGTCGTAATAATTTCCGGCGTGAGATCCGCATCCACGCCTCCAATCCGATAATAATTCAATGTCAGACGAGCGCCACACAATTTCTCAAACATATCCAGCAAGATTTCACGTTCCCGGAAGGTCCAGAAGAACACGGTCATCGCCCCAATATCCAGGGCTTGTGTTCCCAACCAGAATAAATGACCAATGATGCGTTGCATTTCGGCAACGATGGTCCGCACATATTCCGCCCGTTCCGGAACGGTCATATCTATCAGTTTTTCTACGGCCCGCACATACGCGTAGTTATTGGTCATGGCACAGACGTAGTCCAAGCGATCGGTATGCGGGACCATTTGCATATACGTCAGGCCTTCGGCCAGTTTTTCCACTCCCCGGTGCAAATATCCAAGATCGGGCGTGGCCTTGCTGACCCGCTCACCATCCAACTCCAACACGACTCGAAGCACCCCATGCGTACTGGGATGTTGTGGACCCATATTGAGAAGCATTTCCGTTGTGCGTTTGGTGTCCCCGGGATGATCATCCGCCATAAATTGATGACGCTGATCCTCGGACACCTCGGATTCCGACCATTCGCCGATCGGTTCATCCAACCTGGGAAGAAAATCGAACCGGCTCCTCCACCCTTTCCCTTCGGCCGGAAAATCCTTTCGTAACGGATACCCTTCATCATAATCATCAGGCATTAAAATTCGACGAAGGTCGGGATGCCCGGTAAAGCGGATGCCCATTAAGTCGTACACTTCACGTTCCAGGAAATTGGCCCCTTTCCAGATCCCACTGATCGAGGCGATCTCCGGATGATCCTCTGTCACGCGCGCTTTAATCCGGATGCGGGTTCCAGGGGGAAGGGAGAGAAAGTGATAAATGACTTCAAATCGTTCGAGGGCATCAGGATAATCCGCCGAACAGATATCGGTAATATGATCCAACGCCATCGCGGGATCGTCATGGAGAAATTTCGCAATTTCCAGCCAATGGTCGGCTTGCACTTGTGCCCACAAATCCAAACGCACGGGATCCTGCTGCGCCGTCAGCACAGCCTGAGGAAAGCGGTTGACCAGAGATTCGAGAAAAGCATGCATAAATCGGATTTGTCGCTGAATCGTGGAATATCGAAAGACCGTCTACACAACTTCCAGAGCTATTTCACGAAGTATTTTTCTTTCTGAATTTTTTCTTGGAGTTTAATGAGACCATCCATAAGTGCCTCAGGTCTTGGGGGACAACCTGCGATATAGACATCCACAGGGACAATTTGATCCACACCCTGAACCACACTGTAACTATTGTAATGATTTCCGGATGTCGCGCAGGATCCCATGGAGATCACATATCTGGGCTCCGCCATTTGATCATAAATTCGACGGATCACCGGTGCCATTTTCCGACAGACCGTCCCCGCCACAATCATCAAATCGGACTGACGTGGTGACGCACGAAACACCCCGGCCCCAAAACGATCGATGTCATACTTGGAAGACACCGAAGCGATCATTTCAATCGCACAACAGGCTAGCCCGAAGGTCATCGGCCAAAGGGCTGATTTCCGACACCAGGCAATACAATAGTCCAGGTTGGTCGTAATAATATTCGGTTCAAGCTGTCGTTCAAGCATCCCCATAAGATTACCGTGGGTACCTCAATGTTCTGTATGAAGCTCGTTGCCTACCCCCAAAAGATGGGGGTGCCATTGTACTGGGTGGACTCCGGTTTTTTCCAGGAGAAAAGAACTATTTTCTTAATCCCAATCTAACGCACCTTTTTTCCAGGCATACCAGAACCCCACAATGAGAATGGCCAGAAACACTCCCATTTCAACAAGGCCAAGAAGGCCAAGCTTCTTAAACACCACCGCCCAAGGAAATAAGAACACGACCTCAATATCAAATATGACAAAGAGCATGGCAATGATGTAGTAGCGCATCGGAAACTGCACCCTGGCGTCCATAAACAACGGAGCGCCACTTTCGTAAGGAAGCAGTTTCGCCCGATAGGGCCGGTTGGGACGGACAAACCACCCCACAACCAAGGACCCGACTCCAAACAGTGCCCCAATAACCATGAAGATGATGATGGGGAGATAATTAAAAGGAACCGGTTCACTACCCATAGATCACTCTCATTTCAAAATGAGTCATACTCACGACCCTAACTCCGCTTACCATCTTTCTTCTCCGCCTTCTTCAATTCGAGAACACCACGTCATCAAAAAAAGCCGGATAACGCAACCCTTGAAGGGCGAAAGCCTCCATCCCTTTTCGCTGAACAAGAACCTTAAACGTTGTCCCCATACCATGCGGACGTAATAAATGCGCTAACGCCCTTACATCATCAGACTCCTGATCTTGGTCTCGCACCAATTCTTCGACTCCTAACCCGATCAGCCAATTGGCCATAGTCGTCAATCCGATGAGGTCCAACCCATTGGTCACCCCAACCCTTGCCAACGCGGAAAAGTTGACGTGAGCCGTCATATCCTGCTCTCCAACCCTTTCATACGGATCGGTCGAAATGGCATGGCGATAATAACATAAGAAGGTCCCGTCCTTTCGGTCGGACCGATAAAAATCACGATGCGTATGACCATAGTCGACGGTCACGACGATACCGCGGTGGAGAAGGCGAGCCACATGCTGCATCCAAAGCTCAGCCGCAAGATGGAGTTCGGAGGTTTGCCCTTCACTCAAGGCTACCTTATGGGTCTCGATGTATTCGATCAATTCCGGAGACAGACGATGATCCAGACATTCAACAAAACGCCCGTCTTTGTAGGCCACACATATTTCATGAAGGCGTTGGTCAGCCATTCGGACCCGGTGGACAGGTAACGCATCAACTAATTCGTTGGAAAAGACAACTCCGGTTATGGAATCCGAGTCAACCTCCTCTATGGCAGATTTCCAACTCAGGTGACTTTCCCCCCAGTCCCCCCCTATTGTGCTGAGCCTGGCTGCCTGACGCAATTGGAGATGGGAACTCCGCTCGATGATTTGATAGGAGAGGCGGTGAAAGAAATCAGAAGCGATCGTTCGGCATTCTTGAATGAAATCGAAGGCAAAGGTTCCGTTCCCTGCACCAATCTCCATAAAAGTAAACTGAGGGGGATGGCCTAACTGGTCATCGATAGCCAAAATCTGGCGAACCAATGTTTTCGCCAAAATGGGGGAGAGTTCTGGTGCAGTAAAATAATCACCACCCCATCCGATTCGGTCTGAAGAGGAGAGGTCAGGTTCAACCTTTTTGGTCATATAATATCCGTGTGGAACATCGTAGAGGGCCAATTCCATGAAACGCGCAAAACTCATGGGCCCATGAAGGCCGATTTCAGACAAAATCTTCTCGATAAGGTCTGGCTTACTCTGTATTTTCTGTGGTTCGGATGGCACGAATGGACTATGGTCACTCCTTCAATATACCTATTGAGAATCGATTACGATAACGGCCTACCTTCAGCCAAGTCAAGCAATTTCGTACTTTTTAAGGCAATAAAAAACAATAGATTCAATATGTTATGGACGCGAGCCTGGTCAGGAGAGAACGGAAGAGTAGTGGTAAACAGAAAGGGAGAGCCGTCACGCCAGGACCGGCATCAATGAGCAGAGTAAGGAAGGCCTTTCATGGTGTTACGTCCCATGGCATTTCTTGTATTTTTTCCCGCTCCCACATGGGCAGGGATCGTTCCGTCCGACTTTCTCTTCGGCACGTTGAACGGTGCGTTGTTGAGGAGTGGCAGCGGATTCACCTCCGCGGTTCAAATTTAATTGTGCCGGGCGGGGCGCTTCCCGCTCAGGCTCAGGCCGTTCCCCGCGAACCAATTGAAATTTAAAGAGCCGTTCTAAGGTATCATTTTTAATCCGTTCCATCATACCTGCGAACATGTCATAGCCTTCACGCTTATATTCAGCGAGGGGATCCTTTTGCCCATACCCACGCAGGCCGATTCCATCCTTCAATTGGTCCATTCCCCACAAGTGATCTTTCCAATGATGGTCAATCATTTGAAGCAGAATCGTGCGCTCCACATAATGCACTAAATCCTCGGTGGCGCCATGCTCATGAATTAAGGCTTGGACTTTGTTCCGATAGGCCTCCTTTAATTTTTCTGGAATTTCTTCCTTGAGCGCGTCTCGACCGACGTCCTTGATCTCATCAGCTTGAATCACATCCACGCCGAATTGTCCCTGCACCGATTCGACTAATCCCGCAATATTCCATTCCTCGGCATATTGCTCCTCAGGACAATAGATATCGACGAAGCGCTCCCCCACTTCCTCAATCATACCGAAAACGTCTTCTGTCACATCGGTGGCGTGTAACACATTCTGTCGATGTTTATAGATAACCTCACGCTGCTTACTCATCACATCATCATATTCAAGAAGGTGTTTGCGAATTTCAAAGTTATGGCCTTCGACTTTCTTTTGCGCGTTTTCAATGGATTTGGTGACCATCCTGTGCTCAATGGGCACCCCCTCCTCCATGCCGAGCTTGAGCATGAGGTTTGAGACCCGTTCAGACGCAAAGATACGAAGTAAGTCATCTTCCAAGGACAGGAAAAACCGCGAGGAGCCAGGATCTCCCTGCCGACCCGCCCGGCCTCTCAACTGATTGTCGATCCGACGGCTTTCATGACGCTCGGTCCCGACAATATGTAACCCTCCAGCAGCCAAAACTTCCTTTTTATTCTGATCACAGGCGGCTTTAATCGTGGCGTAGGCCTTTTGTTGCTCCTCCTCTGTCAGATCTTCCCCACGATAAATAACCTGTTGCTTGAAGAGTGCTTCAGCATTGCCTCCCAATAAAATATCGGTTCCTCGGCCGGCCATGTTGGTCGCAATAGTCACCGCACCCTTTTGCCCGGCCTGGGCAATAATTTCAGCCTCTTTTTCATGGAACTTGGCATTCAAAACATGATGCTTCACACCC
>CAZBQO010000091.1:0-8785 GCA_964494125.1 uncultured Nitrospira sp.
AGAATTTCCTTCGTCAACACTTCCGTCCGTTCGACACGGGTCCCATCCGGAGCCAGAATTCGTAATTGAAATTGGCCGGTATCAACCCGAGGAAAGATATCCAATCCCAGCCTGGAACCAAAACCCACGACAATTGCCATACTGAGCAGCACATAGCCGATGAGGACCAGCTCCTTATGGCTCAAGGTCCAGCTCAAGGCGTTGGGATACCAGGCCGGCATCCTCGGACCTTCTCTCCCCTCAGCCTTGGGATGCCCACCCAACAGCCACACAGCCAAGACTGGGACTAAAGTCGTGGAAAGGATGTAGGAGGCCGCCATGGCAAATCCCACTGCCAATGCCAACGGGACAAACAAGGCTTTCGCCACTCCGCTCATAAAAAAGGACGGGAGAAACACCGCTAAAATACTCAACATAGCCAGGAGAAGAGGCACCACCACTTCCACACGTGAATCCTTGACGGCCCTCCCCAGGCTCTTCCCACGAGACAAATGGGCATGCACATTTTCAATCGTGACGGTGGATTCATCCACCAAAATGCCCACTGCCAGGGCCAAGCCCCCTAGCGTCATAATATTGATGGTCTGTCCTGTTGCCCACAAAGCCACCACGGCGGATAAGAGAGCAAACGGAATGGTCATCACAACTATCACCGAACTCCGCCAACTCCGGAGAAATAGCCACACCACTAATCCCGTCAAGACGGCTCCCAGGGCACTTTCCACGAGGACAGCCTTTACCGCATTCGTAACATAGGTTGATTGATCGAATTCAAAACTAATCTGAATATCGTCCGGCACCGCGTCCCGAAAAGTCGGGAGCGAGGCTTTAATGCGATCCACGACAGCCATGGTGGAGGCATCGGCCCGTTTGGTGACCGGGATGTAAACCGTGCGTCGCCCATTCACCATGGCATAACTAGTGACAATGTCCTCTCCATCTTCCACGGTTCCCACGTCTTTCAAAAAGACCGTGGGCCCCGGCCCCAATCGAATAGGCAGATGTTCCAATTCTGTGATGTTTTCGACAACCGAATTCACAGGGGTCAAATAGGCCAACGCTCCTATGCGGACATTTCCTGCCGGCATGAGCATATTACCCGTTCGCACAGCCTGAACCACTTCCTCCGGAGACATGCCAAATGCCCGCAACCGTTCCGGGTTCACCTTAATCACAATGGTTCGAGCTGTCCCTCCAAAGGGCGGAGGGGCAGACACCCCTGGGACCGCGGAAAACATCGGACGCACTCTGAACAACGCCAGATCTTGAATGTCTTTCAGGCTCCGTGACTGGCTCTGAAAAACCAAATACCCAACCGGTACACTTCCGGCATCAAATCTCGAAATAAAGGGTGGCACCGTGCCAGGGGGCATAAACGCACGGGATCGATTCACATAGGCGACTGTCTGCGCCAAGGCCTGATCCATATCCGTATCCGGATGAAAAAACAATTTCATCAATGCGGCACCCTGGATGGATTTGGATTCGACATGCTCGATGCCGGTGATATAGAGAAAATGGTATTCATAGAACGAGACCAGATAGGCCTCCATTTGGGCCGGGTCCATGCCTCCATAGGGTTGGGCAACGTAAATGGCGGGCAGGCCCAAATTCGGGAAGATGTCGATGGCCATCCGTTTGACCACCAGATAGGAAAATAAGGCCATGGCCGCAACCAACACCATAATGGTCACAGGTCGCCGGAGGGCAAAGAGAAGGAGCTTCATTTAACGGCCGGGTGAAGAAGAAGACGGGCGCGCAAGCCGTAAAAATTCTGACAGCTCGCCTTGAACTCCTGATAAAGCCAACAAGGCCTTCCACACACCGAGACGCGCCCGCGCATCATCCACTTCTGCCTGAACCACAAGCCGCTGCGCCTCAGCCACATCCACGACTGTGGCCAAACCGGCTTTAAATTGAGCAGCCGCTTGGGATTCCGTCAGGCGAGCGGCTTGTAATTGAATGGGCGTGTTTTCGGCAATGCGCTTGGTACTCTCCATGAGCGATCGAGCTTTTACCTGCTGCGCGGTCAGTTCTTGAATCACTCGATCGTAGCGTGCCATTTCGGCCAGATTGCGATAATGCTCTTGTTGTTTTTGTGCGCGGATGGTCGAAGAATCCAACAGGGAAAAGGTCGCCGTTAGGCCAACCGACCAATTCGGCACATCCGGCAATAGCCCTTCCCCGCCGCCACCTCGATTGCCCTGGTTGTCCCATCCACTGCCACGGCCGAAAAAGGCGCTTTGTAAATTGAATTTTGGCACCCAGGCATGGGCTAAGGCCTCTTCCCTCATTTTCGGAATATCGGCTGCGGCTTTTTGGACTAAGGCTAAGGGGTGCTGTGCTGGATCCTTCTTATCGGAAACTGATCCTTGAGGAGAACTTCCCAAAATGGGATCCTTAATTGAAATTTCCGTGCCCGCCACTCCCAGCACTTGAGACAATGTAGCCATCCGTGAACGTTCAACCTGCTGGGCTTCCAATAAATGAGTTTGCGCAACCGCCGTCTCAGCTTGTGCACGGGATCCGTCAACTCCAGCCCGCAATTGATTGCGTACCAGAACATCCACGGTCTTGGCGAAGACCACGCGGCGATCTAGATTTGATTGGAGAGCCTGGCGTGATTCCTGAGCCATCATAACGTCGATATAGGCGTCCCCCACAGCCAAAGCCACTTCGAGTTGGGTGAGCGTGATAAAGGCTTGCGAATGACGCTCCATGCTCTGAGCGGTACTTACCTGTGCGGATCTCAACCCGAAGTCAAAGGGTTCCCATTCCAGCAGAATGCCCGCAGCACTGCCCCAGCTACTGCTGTAAGAATTACGTCCCAGATCAGGACCGGAGATCGGCTGAAAAAATGAATTCGGGAAAAACATTCCTGAGACATTATTAAAGGTCGATCGAGTACCTTGAACCCCGATTTCCACCCGGGGAAGATAGCTGGTTTCCGCGAGATCGATACCCGATTGCGCTTCTTTGTATTTTGCAAGCGATTCCCGTACTGAGGGATAATGCTCGAGGGCATAGTCGATGGCCTGCGACAAGGTCAGGAAGTCAGAGGATGGGGATTGAGTGTCAGCCTCTATTCTCGTTGTGAGGAGTGCACCAATGCCCAATAATGCCAAACCGATTACCCACGGTTTCTTCATTCTCAATGCCTCTTCTGAAAAAGTACGGAATTATAGATGAGCCCAGGCTTGCTATGATAGTATCCCAATCTAACTTCCACATGTGGAATGGCGGAACAGCGAGCTCAAAATTGTCTGACCACCTCCTTATTCGCCGTCATGACCACAATGGCCTCTCTTCCCCCAAAGCCGGCTCCACCTATTGACATTCCGTTTTGGCTGGCTTTTCGTTACTGGCTGCTTTTTGGCTTTATCAACTTGGGCGGTCCGGCTGGACAAATTGCGTTGATGCACCGGGATCTGGTGGAGCGCCGCAGCTGGATTTCCGAGCCACGATTTCTCCATGCCCTGAATTTTTGTATGCTGCTTCCTGGCCCGGAAGCGCAACAACTGGCCATTTATATCGATTGGTTACTCCATGGGACATGGGGAGGCATCGTGGCCGGAGTGTGCTTCGTTCTCCCTTCGGTTTTTGTTCTACTCGCATTATCATATGTCTATGCCGCATACGGTTCAATCTCCATAGTCGCCGGCCTGTTCGCGGGGTTAAAACCGGTGATTGTCGCCATTGTCATGGAAGCCGGCATCAAAATCGGAAAACGCGCTTTGATTCGCCCCCTTCCACCTCTGGACAGCAGGAATCGCCTTTCTTGTCATCTTTATCTTTAAAATTCCTTTTCCCCTCATTGTCGTGATTGCCGGGCTTGTGGGTTGGGGAGTCGCGCGAGCAAGACCTGAAATTTTCACCTCATCTGAAACGAAAAGGTATGGGGGTAAGCATAAAAAGGAAATCGACCATAGTGCGCCTCAAAAACGAACCACTCCCTTACATCAAACCTCCCCGAACGGATTATTTTGTATTCCTTGGACTATGGCTTATCCCTCTTCTTGTCTTCATTATGCTATCGAATCCTATCAATCTCTTTTTACAAATCTATCTCTTTTTTACCCAGGCAGCCTTTGCCACCTTTGGAGGGGCCTATGCAGTATTGGCCTATGTCAGCCAATCCGCCATCGATTCCTATGGATGGCTCACGCACGGCCAAATGATGGATGGATTTGCGCTGGCGGAACCATCCCCTGGTCCTTTAATCATGGTTCTTCAATTTGTCGGGTTCATGGCGGGCTGGGGAACCATGCTGGGAACCTCAGCCAAATCAACAGCGCCGTCCTGGCTGCGGTGGTAACCACCTACTCGACCTTCCTCCCCTGTTTTCTGTTTATCTTTTTAGGCGCACCTTATATCGCAATCCTCAAAGGCAACCGGGATCTATCCGGAGCGTTATCGACCATTACCGCAGCCGTTGTGGGAGTGATCATGAACTTAGCCATAGTCCTGGGCCTCTCGGTATTCTGGCCACATGGATTAGAGGGATCATTCAATGGAATGGCTTTAACCCTTTCGATTGCTGCGTTTGTCGCACTTTATCGATTGAGATTGAATATCCTCTGGGTTTTGCTCATTGGCGGCCTCCTGGGCCTCGCCCTAACATTCGGAGATTGATAATATTTCCTTAGCCCCAGAAAATCTTGGATTTCGAACCTGCTGAGAGAATTGGTTGTTATGTTTGCGACCAGAAAAGGAGAGACTTACATGCATTGTCTTCTACTTCGCCATGGCATTGCCGTTAACACCGAGGAATGGGACCGCTCTGAACGCGAACGCCCTTTGACCAAAGAAGGGATTACCAAAACCAAACAGGTTGCTGCAGGGCTCAAGCGAATCGGCATAAAGCCCTCGCACCTTTTATGCAGCCCGTTAATCCGCACGCAACAAACGGCTGAGATTACCAAGGAGGCTCTACAAATCAAGGCAACCATTCAGCTTTGTCCTGAGCTGGTGTATGACCAATCCCCCTTGCTTTTATTCCCTCTATTACAAAACTTTTCAAAGGATGCCTTCGTCATGTGCGTCGGGCATGAACCTCATCTTGGCCAAACAGCCGCATTGATGATTTTTGGGAAGAACAGCTCAGGCCTGTCGGTCAAAAAGGCTGGAGGCTGTCTTATATCTTTTGAGGGAAACGTCGGAGTAGGGCGGGGAACTTTAGAATGGTGGATGGCCCCTGCGCAGCTCAGAGCGCTACGCTAAGGGCCTTGTGCAGGGTACAATATTCACCACTCGTCAATCTTATGAACAATAGAACGGTAGGCTTTCGATGCCATAGCTTTCACTCCGTGCATTGATAAAATACCTACCCTTGGCTTATGAAGCTGCAGGGCACACCACCCCCATTTTCACCAGTCCATTCACAAAGACGCCTTCTTCCAGCAGAAAAACCGGGGAATCGATTTTTCCTTCCAATGTCGCTGGGGCCAGCAACTGTATCTTCTGCAGAGCGACGAAGTCCCCACGAAGAGGACCCTGTGCGACAATGTCTTTGGCCTTAACGGTGGCTTCAAGCTTTCCATCTTTTCCCACTTGAATCAGATCGCTTCCATAAATCTCTCCTTCAACAAATCCATCGATTCGCGCCATCCCCTGGACTTTCAATACACCGCTCAATCGGCACTTCTGGCCTAAATACATTTGATACCCTTCCTCTTCAAGCCCAACTGTTGACAATTGCAATGCGCCCATTTGATAGGATTCTGCCATAACTCCTCCTTGTGGTTGGGATAGGACGTTTCTGTTAGAAAGGAACCCAGAGACTCAATCCGTGGAACCGGTAGATTAAAAAGACGACGTAAAAGGTACCATCCCTAATTTGAGGGACAGGGTAAATTTCATCCCGGCGAAAAATTATCTTAAATCAATAGGTATCTGCCCTAACGTGAAAAAATGATCAGTGCAAAATGAGGGAAGGAGGAACGTGCAGGGAGGAACTCGAGAAAGGCCTGGCAAACGATCGTTTATGGAATCGAGGGATATTCCTGAAACAATGATTTCTTCTTAAGAAAGGCAAGCACGACAAGAAGCCATCAGGCAACCGATTTAGATTCAACCGTGGGTGCCACCAATTCAACAGAACAATGAAAAATTTTCTCAAAGAGTTTTTTTCTTCGTTCCGTGGTCCATAATTCCAATTCCGGATCATAGCGAAACAATACATGGAGGCGCAGAGGCTTTCCGGGTTCAATAGAAATTTTCCTGACCACAGAAAAATGACTCCGATCCAGGCCATCGGCAATTCGTAGAATCGCACTGAGACATGGCACAACTTTTCTCTGATCGCGATGTAAGAGTCGAAATCCTTTATGCCTGATGGTAGGTTGGCCGCGTCGATGATATCGGGCCACGTTGGCGATAATGGCTACTTCTTCAGACGAAAACCCGGAAAGGTCGGCATGGGTGATCAAATAGTAAGTGTGCTTGTGATGTTTGTTCTCACTAATATGATGCCCAATATCGTGAAGTAAAGCCGCATATTCCAACCACTCCCGTTCCCTGTCGCCAAGTTGATGCAATGCTTGGGTCTGATCGAACAAACTTAATGCCAACTTGGCCACATGATGCGCATGGTTTTTTGGATATTCATATCGTCTGGCCAATAATAAGACCTGTCGGCGTCGAACATGAGGAATTTCCTGTTCCGCCCGCAACCCTTCCTGATGCTGTTGGATGAAATCATAAATGACCCCCTCCCGAATCGCTTTATCACTGATGCGCGCTTGCTTGACTCCGATACGTTCCATCAGTATACGCAGCACCAACACACCGGAATACAGCGTATCCACCCGCCTGGGGTCCAGGCCGGGGATCTTCAATCGCGCCTGCGTATCCTTTGTCCGCAGCAGTCGCTCAACCTCTCGAACTTCATCCAACTCGACCGTGGCCATATCAATCTGTGAGAGCGGCCGTCCTGTCCGAGCCAAATAAATGATTTCCGCGAGGTTTCCCGCCATCCCCGATGTGGCCACAAGTTGATTAAATTGAGAGTCACGTTTCTTTGATGATAAGGATTTCTTCAAGGTTTGACTGACCAGATTTTCCAGACGTTGGATCATTTTTTTATCAGGAATATCTGCCTTGAGGAATTGATCCTTCAACCTAATCGCCCCTAATTTGAGGCTTCTCACAAATTTCAAGCGCGTTTGCGTACAAGCCATCAATTCCACGGATCCGCCCCCGATATCCACAATCATGGCGGGGAAATGGGCGAGGTCCATACTATTCCTTACACCTAAATAGATGAGGCGGGCCTCTTCCTCACCGGTGATGACCCGCACTCTAAGCCCAAGCTCCTTGCGAACGAGCTTTAAAAAATCTCCTCCATTTTTTGCCTCGCGGACCGCACTGGTGGCAATCGGTACAATAGGATCAAATCCCTTATTCTTTGCCAGCATGGAAAACCGTTTTAGGACGGTCAACCCACGGTCCATGGCCTCTGGAGACAGCCGCTGAGACGTAAAGGTCCCATCACCCAACCTGGCCATTTCCTTAATACGGTCGACAATCTTGTAAGAAAATCCTTTTCCAATTTCCGCTAAAACCATATGAATGGAATTCGTTCCAATATCAATAACCGCAAGCCTTTTCATGAAGCCGAACTCCTTCAAAAATAGATTCGGTTCTACCCGTTCATGCCCACAAAGATTCCGTGGTCAATACCGGTATAAGATTTTGCACGAAGGAAACCTTCAGGAGGGAACAGAACAATCATCAATGATACGAATACGATACCCCACACCCCAGACAGTTTCAATAGTGGGGCCTTGATCGCCCAATCGTTGCAGTTTTCGCCGGAGCCGGACTATATGAGAATCTACGGTCCGAACTTCGACAGAGACCTGCGGTCCCCAGACGCGATTCAAGAGGTCCTGGCGATACAGAGATCTGCCCTCGCTATGAAGCAATTGTTCCAATAACTGAAATTCAAGTCGTGTGAGAAAGACCGCTTGTGCTCGAAAGACGACTCGGAAAGTTTGTGGATCAAGGACAAGATCCCTCATACTACAATCACATGACACGCTTGGATCATCTGCTCATTCCCTTATGAACACATCCGAATCAGCCAAAAAATTCATACGTCTGGTATCCGGCCTTACGGAAACGGTATCTGACAGACATTTCCTCCCCGTTATAGGAATGTTACAAACGGGTAAATCTCAACTAATTGCCTATGGAAATTTCGAAACACTGGAGGCATGCATATGATAGGCGCTCGATACGGCACTTCGGAAATGCTTCACGGAGAAAAACATCTGCCGGCAAAGTCCCGGATATTTTAAAAGGAGAGTTGCCGCGCAAGATATTGAACGAGCAAACGGTTCCCAAATACAGCATCAACCTTTCCGGATACCTTCGAAGGACGAAGGATTGCCACCCCTCCAGCCTCCTCAATTAACACCTGAGTAGCCAGGATATCCCAGGGGTTCAAGGCTGGATCCACCATTGCGCCAAGGGCTCCACTGATCACCAGGCCATGTCCAAAACAATCGGTATACCCTCGCACATACCCGGACATCCTCAACAGATGATGATAATCCGCCTCCCGATTAACACTGGAAAACTGAGCAAAATCGCCCACCCCGATGATCGCCTTTTCAATGGGGTAATCTTCAGGAAGGTACAAGGGTTTTCCTTGTCGGGTGGTCCCTTGTCCCCTGGCCGCAGCATAGGTGAGTCCGAGCATGGGAAGGTGAATCACTCCTAGGACAGGAAATTGTTCCCGAGTGTCAACCAAGGCGATAATGGTGCCGAATAACGGGATCCC
>CAZBQO010000092.1:0-8781 GCA_964494125.1 uncultured Nitrospira sp.
ATGAACAGAGCAAAAAAGAACATCGCATGCGACTTAACCAGAAATCCACCCAGGTTAAGGAAGTTAAATTTCGGCCTCGGACAGACAAGCATGATATGGAGACGAAAGTCCGGCAAATACGGGACTTCCTGGAAGAAGGGAATAAGACCAAAGTTACGGTTATGTTCCGCGGTCGAGAAATGGCCAATCAAGAGCTTGGGTTCAAAGCGATTCAGAAGGTTATTGAGGAGTTAAAGGGCGCAGGAAATATTGAAAGTCCTCCTAGAATGGAGGGCCGGAATCTTTACATGGTAGTTGCTCCAAAATAATTGGCTAAGTTGAGGAAAAGCCGGCAAATTGCCGGTCGTTGAAAAAGGAAAATAAGAAATGGCAAAAATGAAATTAAAAAATCACTCAGGAGCCAGTAAGCGATTTAAACGATCCGGCTCTGGCAAGTGGATGCGGCGGAAGGCCGGAATGCGTCATATCCTCACTTCCAAGGCACCAGGAGTAAAATCCAGACTAAGAGGTGCAGCAGAGGTCAGAAAAGAAGACTGCACTTCATTGTCTCGATTACTCCCCTATAAGTAACATTTCAATAATTAAGGAGAACGTGTCATGCCAAGGGTAAAAGGTGGGCCACAAACTCGACAGCGCCGGAAAAAGCGGCTCAAACTGGCGAGTGGCCAATATGGAGGAAAAAGTAAACTTTTCCGGACGGCCACCGAATCAGTTGATAAGGGGCAAGCGTATGCCTACACTGGACGAAAACAGAGGAAACGTAATTTCCGGCAGCTCTGGGTCACCCGGATCAGTGCGGCTGTTCGCGCGCAAGGAGTCACCTATAGTCAGTTCATGAATGCGCTAAAGAAAGCCAATGTATTATTAAATCGAAAAATGCTTTCAGAAATGGCGATTCACGATCCTCAAGGCTTTTCTCATCTTGTGTCCATCACCAAGGGAAACGGACAACCCGTCCCTTCCTAAGCTTTCGGCTTTCTGATCTCGAATTCAAACCCGGAGGTTGGCATATCGATTTGCCAGGCTTCGAGTACTTCAGGGTGGAACTCTCCGATATATCCCACCGCATACCCTTTACAACGGATTCGGCCAACTCGTCCCTCTAAAAATGAGGGATGAGTGACTGGATCCAGTTCGTAAGGCCACGCCATATAATACATCAATAAATCCAGGTAGCTATGAATTTCTGAAAAATTCGCTCCCGAATTGGCGCTAATGGCGGCAATGGACAGGGTCGTTCGAGAACCCACATTGGCCTCCAAATCCAGTTGAGCCGTTTCTCCCACCTCAAAAAGTAGATGGGGATAAAACGCACGGGGTGATAGGGCTTCCACCCTAAGCAGACACGGTAAAATGGAAGGTCTCAGACAGGCATAGGTCTGGGACATGACGTTGTCCACTTCTACCAGTCGCGCATATTCGGTGTCAGTAATCCGCATTCTGTCCACCAACTCCTGATGGGAAGCCATGATATTGGAAAAAATTTCCTGAAATCCAAATCCGACCAGAAGATCACGTATGCGATCGCTGGTTTGTTCTTCCATGGAGAGACCTCCAACGGTAAAGGCCTGTGGCATGATGGGAGAAAACGATTCATAGCCTCGGGTAATGGCCACATCTTCCGCGACATCCATCACATGCATGAAATCGTTTCGAAAAGCGGGTAAGGTGACGGATAGGGACTGCCTGGTGGCTTTCACCTGGTATCCATAAGAGGCAAGGGCCTCCTGAATAGCCTCTGAACCGAGTGGCATTCCCAAGGCCTGTTCAATTGCTTCCATGGAAATCCGTTGGGATTGATTCATACTCAGCGGGGTTTTAACGGTCGTGCCGAATTCCGTTTTGTAGGGATAGTTAATGTCCAATGATTCGATGGTGGCCCCACGATCGGCTAAATTGCAGGCAAAAATATTCAAGGCCAAGACAACCATACTCAAATCGGTTCCGGTGACTTCCACGAGTAACTCCGTGTCTCCTAACTGCACTTCACCAAGCTCCCGACTGTTGATAATGGGAGGAAAGGACAACACCTGTCCATCTGAATCCCAAAGAAGCGGCAACCGTTCGCATCCAGCGAGAATTGATCCATATTCCAGACCCTTAGGATGGACGGTGAGGATTTCCTGTGGGGTCATTTTTTCCTCAAATCCCAATGGCGTAAATCGAATCTCATCCGGTTTCACGAGGCCATATGTGACGGGAAAAGCAATGGCGGAGGCACGATAGAGGCCTATGGACACGGTTTCACGTTTTCGTCCAAAGGCGTCGGCTAATTTCTCCTGCGTTTGGATGCACTGGTCGAGGCCCTCAGGCGTCATGGCATATCCCAACGAGAGGCAACCCGCGACATACGGTCGAACGGCTTCCATGCCCTGGGCCACTTGAATCCGCCGTTTCGCGGCTCTTTTTTCCGAAAAAAAGGAGTATGGAGGCATCCCTTTATTCAGCACCGATCGAATTTGTCGGGCAATCCCTTCCACGCACCATAAATCAGGCCGATTGGTATCTTGAAGTTCTACGCGCACTTCACCGGTTTCCTGTGAGACGTCTTTTACCTCCCCTTTCACATAGGGCATCCATTGTTCAATGTCGGACATGGAGGCATCACGACCGACAAGTCGACAGAAATCTTTTTGGAAAATGGAAATGGTTGGCATGGGGCGTAACTAAAAATGACGGCGCATATTGCGAACCGCTTCTAGATCGGAAGTGAATAAATCGCGAATATCTTGTATCCCAAGGGCGATCATGGCCATTCGATCCAACCCGAGTCCCCAAGCAATAACCGGAACCGTCACCCCTAAAGGTATGGTGACTTCAGAGCGGAAAAGGCCGGCGCCCCCCAATTCCATCCATCCAAGTTTGGGATGACGGACATGCAATTCCACCGAGGGTTCGGTAAACGGGAAATAAGCGGGAAAAAATCGAATCTCTTTGGCTTGTGCCATTTCCGTGGCGAACAATTGCAGAAGTCCCAAGAGTGTTCGAAAGTTAATATCAGAGCCAAGCACAATCCCTTCCACCTGAAAAAAGTCCGTGGCATGCGTGGCATCGACATTGTCATAACGAAAACACCGGGCAATAGAAAAAAATTTGCCGGGAACCGGGGGATTTTGTGCCAATGTCCGAGCGGAAACGGCGGTGCCTTGGCTGCGGAGGACTAATCGCTTCGCCCGCTCAGGGTCATACTCGTATTTCCACCCTTTCGATCCACTCGTTCCCCCATCCCGGTGGACTTGGGCTACCTGGCTGAGAAATGGCTCTTGAATTTTCTTAGCCATCTTGGGATTCTTGACAAAATACACATCATGGATAGCACGAGCAGGATGGAATTGAGGCATGAAAAGCGCGTCCATATCCCAAAATTCCGTCTCAATGAGTTCGCCACGCATTTCCTGAAACCCCATGCTTGTGAGCTTGTACTTCACGGTATCCAGAAACTCCCGATAGGAATGCCGTCTGCCGACCGCCAGGCGAGGAGGGCGAAGGTTGATGGAGTATTTGCGAAAGGATACATGACGCCAGGACCCGTCTTTTAAGAGTTCGGGGGTTAATTGAGAAATTTCTTGGGCGGCCCCTTCCCGTAAATGAGGCAAAAGATTCCGGCCTTCATCTGTCAGGACGTAGGTCCGTTCGGTATGATCATCAATGCGAAAGGGTTCTTGGGTATTGCCGCGTTTGACGGCGTATTGTCGAAGCAATGCCTGGTGATCGGAGGCAAACGAATCCAGGGGGCGTGAACCTTCCTGAACCTGATTAAGCAGGCTTCGCAAGTCCCGCACGGTGTCACTGTCCTTGCTGGTGATTTCCAGCACTCCCCCTGCACCCATCTGAAGGACGCCTTCTTTCTTGAGAATCCCGATCGCCCGGCTTAGCTCGGAGGGTTGGAATTTTCCCATACCTTGAAGGTCCTTCACGGTAGGTGATGAGCCATCATGAGCGGCACTCTTCACCCTCTCAAGAATCCACTCAAGTGGAGAAGAGTTCGGCTGGTGGTACTGGGCACCGACCGTGGTAAGGGAAACATACGTCGTTGTGGTTTCGGACGACAGGCTCACCAGTTGTTTCGTAAGCAGCCACCCGACCGCCATACTGACTTGTGAAGGGGCTAGCTCCGTTTGGTTGGCAAGTTGAAGGTCTGAAAGTGGCTGAGGATATTTTCCCAGTTCACGGAGGACCTGAATTTCGAGAGGATGAAGGCTGTCGGTATTATTTGGGGAATTCATGGGCCCGATTAGACAATCACGGTCTGAGCCGCAGTTCGCATCTGCCGAATGGTTTCAGGAATATTCTTGCTGCCAAAAATGGCGGAACCGGCAACCAGAACATTCGCACCGGCCTGAATCACCGAAGCCACGTTGGTCGGGTTGATTCCCCCATCCACTTCCAAATGGGCAGAACTGCGGGAATTATTCATCATGGTCCGGATCCGCCGGATCTTATCCAGGCTGGATGAGATAAATTGTTGGCCTCCAAAGCCGGGATTCACAGACATCACCAGGACTAAATCCACCTCACCAAGAATTTCTTCAAGGGTCGTGACGGACGTCGCCGGATTCAAGGACACTCCGGCTTTGACTTGTCGTTCCTTAATAGACTGCACCGTGCGGTGTAAATGTGGGCAGGCTTCGACATGCACGGTTAACAGGTCGGCTCCCGCATCCACGAATTCAGGGATAAAATCATCCGCGTTGGTCATCATCAGATGGACATCTAATGGCAAGGAGGTCACCTTGCGAAGCGCTTCAACCATTGGCGGACCAACTGTCAAATTGGGAACAAAATGGCCATCCATCACATCCACATGGATCCAATCCGCACCGGCTGCTTCCACCATCTGGACGGCTTCCGCGAGCCGGGCAAAGTCAGCAGAAAGGATTGAAGGAGAGATTAAAGGTGTGACTGGCATTGTTATTCAGATTTTTTCAACCGGCACGCAAAAAATCCGTCCATGTTCAAGGTCTGAAAGGCCGTACACAAATGCCCCATGGCAGTAATGAGTGATTGCCCGGCAGCGGGCACCCAAGGTGTGACGGATTCCTGATAAAATTCAGGATGTTCCTGACAAAATCCGGAGATAATCTCTGTGGTCTCCTCCGGTTCGACTGAGCAGGCACTATAGACCAAGATTCCCCCTGGTCTCAAGAGGTCAGAGACCCGATCCAGAATCTCACGTTGAAGAGCCTTGGCCTGTTGGATGGTCGATAACGACTTTATTAATTTTCCTTCCGGGTGTCGGCGAAGAATACCCAGAGCAGAACAGGGGGCATCAAGCAGAATGCGGTCAAACGGTTGGGTCAGCAAGACAGGAACCGTGAGGCGGGTCGTTGAGGCATGGTTTGTCCTGTCGTGTCCGGATGTTGCAGTCAGATCATGGTAAACAGCCTGAACAATGGAGATTCCCAGCCTGGCACAATTTGAAACGAGCCGATCTAACCGTCCCTGATGACGATCAAGTGCCACGATGGTCCCTTGGTTTTTCATCAATTGAGCCAGATGTGTGGTTTTTCCTCCTGGAGCCGCACAGGCATCAAGAACCCGGTCGCCGGGCTGAGGGTCAAGGAGCAAGGGAATGAGTTGGGCGGCTTCGTCCTCCACGTAACACCAACCGTCTTGCAAGGCGGACAGTTCTCCAGGACTGCCACATTTGTTCAAAATCAAACCAACGGGGCTCACGGTGGTTTCCTGTGCAAATATTTCTTCCGATTGGAGGCGGGACAGCAATTGGGAACGGGAACACTGAAGAGTATTCGTTCGAATCGTTAACGGCGGAATGCCGATTGACTCTTGGCAAAGGTGTTCCGCTTGTGTGAGTCCGAAGGATTGGCGCCAGCGCTCAACTAACCAGGGCGGACACGCATATCGAATGGAGAGGGCCTGGGTGGCATCGACTGCCGGATCGGGCATGGGCAGAACAGGTTGCCGAAGTAGATTGCGCAATACGGCATTCACGAATCCGGACCAATTGTGGCCGGGTTGTTTCCGGATCAGCTGAACGGCTTCATTCACCGCGGCGGAAGCCGGAATACGATCGAGATAGAGCAATTGATAGGCAGCCACCCGGAGCGTCGTGGCGACCGTCAGCGGCAGGCGGATCATGGGCTTGCGGGAAACCTGATCTAATCGCCAATCCAGGGTGAGGTAATGCCGTAACACTCCATAGACCAGCTCAAACGCCAGGTGCCGATCACGGGCGCTGACCACGAGGTCTTTAGTGATGTGATCGAACACGTCATCGCTGAAAGCCCGGGTGCGTTCAATTGTCTGCAAGGCAGCGGCAGCGATCTTTCTCGCACTCCAGGAGCGACCAGTCGAAGAAACGGGTGGTATGGCGGAGGATGTCGGTTGTCGCGCTCCCATTTTCACGCCTTGCCAATCATGGGGAATGTGTGACCAATTTGGCAGCCATTTCAATGGCCTCAACAAGGCTCATGGGATCAGCCATGCCTTGCCCGGCAATGTCATAGGCGGTTCCATGGTCAACAGACGTGCGAATGATCGGCAGACCCACCGTGATGTTCACGCAATGGCCGAAGGCCACCGTTTTGAGCGGAATCAATCCCTGATCATGATACAGGGCGACAATGCCGTCAAATGATCCTCGTACCGCCTTGCCGAACAAGGTATCGGCAGGATGAGGACCCGTGCAGGCGATGCCCTGTTTTTTGGCTTGCCGAATGGCGGGTTGAATAATACGGCCTTCCTCGTCGCCAAACAGGCCATTTTCGCCGGCATGGGGATTGAGGCCCGCCACGCCGATGCGCGGTTTTTGAATGTGGAACAAGCCGGTGAGTCCCTGATGAGCCAATCGAATGGCCCGGAGAACTGTGGTAGAGGTCAACACGTTCGGGACATCACGGAGAGCCAGGTGGGTGGTCGCAAATAATATTTTCAAGGGACCCCCGACTATCATCATCCCCGACTCTTTTGCTTTCGTCAGGTCCGCTAACATTTCGGTGTGGCCAGGGTACGTGTGCCCTGCTAAATGAATCGCGTGTTTATTAATGGGGGCCGTGACGATGCCCTGCACGCAACCGGCCTGGGCTAACCGGACGGCTGTTTGAATGCACGTGACTGCGATATCCCCCGACCGTGCCGTGACACGCCCAATCCTGACCGGACGGATTGATCCGGAAAAGGGATCCAAGACCGGGAGAGAGCCCCGGCGAAACATTCGAGAATTGGAGGGTGATTCGTGCCCGCTCACCGGCACAAGAACCAGTGAGGTCCCCAAGTATTGCGCAGTGTATTCCAGGATGGTCCGGCTACCGATGACCAGGGGCCGACAGACTCGCCAGATTTTCGGCAACTGGAGAGCCTTCACAATAATTTCCGGTCCGATCCCCGCAGGATCGCCCATGGTAATCGCCAGAAGCGGTTTGGTCGGTTGTGTGGAGGACATGCGTGGATTACTTGCGCCGTGCCAATTTGGCAGGAGCGGTTTTGCGGGGGGATGGAATCTTCGCGCTGACATACGTCCGGCGTGCGAGGTCGATGATCGTTTGCACAGGCTGCTTGGTGCGCTCAGCCAACGTCACACAATCCCGATACTCGGGAGTGACCTTCGAACGGCCCTGTCCAAGACCGGCAATTTTCATGCGGACAGATCCCCCCAACAGTCTAATTGTTTGGAAGGAGCGAGGCAGAATGGCTCGGTCCATTTCCTGGATCCGTATTCCCAGCGTCGAGGTTTCGGAAAATAGTAGCGACTGCAAGGTCTGAAGGTCTTGTGAGAGAGCGATCACTGTCACAATCGTGCCGGGCCGACTCCGTTTCATGATGGTGGGGGTCAAGGTGACATCAAGAGCTCCGGCCTCGAACAGGCGCTCCATGATCACCTCATACAATTGTGGATTCATATCATCAATGTTCGTCTCAAGCTGGAAAACACGTTCGGTGTGATCCAAAGAGTCAGGCTCTTGAATACCAACAAATACACGCAGCACATTAGGCCAGCCATGAGGATCGGCCGTGCCTGCGCCATATCCCACTGTTTGTGGCGTTAAGGGTGGGAGCGTTTTACAATTTTGGGAGAGAGTTTTAACCAAGGCGATCCCGGTCGGTGTCGTGAATTCAATAGCCGGTCCATTGGAGAGAATGGGAATGCCCTGGGCCATGTGCGCCACTGCCGGTCCCGGCACCGGTAGCAGCCCATGCGCTGTGGAAATCGTACCGGCTCCCAGGTTAATAGGTGAAAAGGACACTGTTGTGATGTTTAGATGTGCAAAACCCAGCAGAGTCCCGACAATATCTACCAGCGAATCGATCACGCCCACTTCATGGAAATGTACTTTATTCGGTTCTTGCCCATGAACCGTGCCTTCGGCTTCAGCCAGCAGTTGGAAGGTGTGAAGGGCCTGCGTGCGAATGGCGTCCGGCAGGCGGCTATTTCCTAACGTCTTTCGAATAGCTGAGAGGGACAAGGGCTTGGTGAAACCTTTGCGTATATCCACATCCACTTTGGTGGCCCGGATGCTGTTGCGGATCACCTGT
Source organism: uncultured Nitrospira sp. (assembly GCA_964494125.1). Taxonomy (GTDB): domain Bacteria; phylum Nitrospirota; class Nitrospiria; order Nitrospirales; family UBA8639; genus Nitrospira_E. Next base: position 8,494 of record CAZBQO010000092.1, read on the forward strand.
TGCTCTCGCAGCCGATAACCTTTGATGCCTAAAGCTTTGAGGCCTTTTTCAAGAGCAGGCAAGGGCACACCGGTATCGACGAGGGCACCCAAAAACATGTCCCCGCTGACTCCTGAAAATGCATCAATGTGAAGATGTCTGGCCATGAAATTACACCTGAAAATCTGAAAAAGTCCAAAGGCGAAACCGTATCATATCAAAATCCTGAACGCGACGCTGAGTTGGTCATTGAGAAGGGGGCAAATTTTCTTGAAATAATCCGGGTGTCGCCCCCGGCGGACGTGATAC
>CAZBQO010000093.1:0-8735 GCA_964494125.1 uncultured Nitrospira sp.
TTCCATTTGCCATATCTGGGGTGATCAACCCCATGGAACATCTGATTCGAGCCGAGATAGTTGGTGGATATCATTACTCACATTTGGAGAGGGATATCACAACTATCATCATATGTATCAAAGTGACTATCGAAATGGAGTTCGCTGGTACAATTTTGATCCATCCAAATGGCTTATATGGACGTTGAGCAAATTAGGCTTAGCCTATGATCTTCGTCGCCAGGCTCCTAACCAGCCGTAACGACATTTAGCATTTAGAGGCTCCTCCGGCCTGGATTGGACTCTCGGACGGAGCCTCCTCTCCTGTTTTTTTGTTATCCGGCCAATCTCTCACACATCTCATTATTGCGCACCTAAGAAGTCGTGTGATAAATTCGCCTGCATTCACGCGGGTTTTTGACAATATGATTACAAGTGAACTTCAACAAAATACGGGTAGATTTCTGATGAATACCTATACCCGCCTACCCATTTCCCTTGTTCGGGGAAATGGATGTCTGGTGTATGATGCAGAAGGCCGGGAATATCTCGATTGTCTCGCGGGGATTGCCGTCAATATCCTAGGCCATGCCCAACCGGATCTTGTGGAGACCATCACGCGACAAGCCCGGCAACTCATTCATACCTCCAACCTGTTTTATACCGAACCCCAAACCAGACTGGCCCAAAAGCTGGTGGAACTGTCCTTTGCGGACAAAGTATTCTTTTGTAATAGCGGGACAGAGGCCAACGAGGCCGCTATAAAGTTAGCCAGGAGGTATGCACACAACACCTTTGGTCCTGAACGGTTTGAAATTTTGACCATGGTGAATTCCTTTCATGGACGAACATTGGCGAGTCTCACTGCAACCGGCCAGACAAAATTACAAGAAGGGTTTGGACCACTTCTTCCTGGCTTTCGATACGTTCCATTCAATGATCTGGAAGCCTTGAAAGCCAATATCACTCCACAAACGGCAGCTGTGATGTTAGAACCCATTCAGGCTGAAGGTGGGATCATGGTTCCCCATCCTTCCTATCTGAAGGGACTTCGAGAGTTCTGCACAGAGAAACAAATCCTTCTAATTTTCGATGAAGTCCAAACCGGGATGGGTCGCACGGGAACGTTGTTTGCTTATGAGCAATTCGGAATTCAACCCGACATTATGACGTTGGCGAAAGGCTTAGGGGGAGGCCTCCCCATTGGAGCCTGTCTAGCTACCGACATCGTCGCAGCGGCATTTGAACCAGGTACTCACGCATCCACGTTCGGAGGCAACCCTTTAGCCTGCGCGGTAGCCTTAAAAGTCCTAGAACTCCTCATTGAAGGCGGAAAACTTGAACAAGGGCTGGTTGCCGGTCGCTATTTGGCCAAAGGCCTTGGCTCCCTAAAAGAGCAATTCTCCTGCATTCATGAGGCCCGTGGCCTGGGCCTCCTCCAGGGTTTAGAATTAACCATTGACGGAAAACCTCTCGTCCTGGAATGCCTTGAGCGACGGGTTCTAATCAACTGCACTATGGGAAAGGTCCTCCGATTTGTGCCTCCCTTGATCATCAGTAACGCACAGATTGATCGGCTCCTGTCCGTCCTCTCTGACGTTTTTTCCAAGCATCGATAAATCATGTCGTCACCAAGGCAGTCTTCTCGTACCCGAAAATCCACCCCTTTCGCTCAGCGCAAGAAAAGGGCGGACCTTCCCAAGGACTTGCTGACGGTGGCCGATATTCCCAGGGATACGATTCACCATTTGATTGCTCTTGCTCAAAAGATGAAGGCTGCCAGAAGACAGGGGCGCACCACCTTTCCGTTGAAGGGCAAAACGTTGGGTCTTATTTTTGAAAAACCCTCTACGCGGACCAGGGTTTCCTTCGAAGCCGGGATGAATCAACTTGGTGGACAAGCCATTTTTCTAGCGTCCGAAAAAATCCAATTGAGCCGTGGAGAAAGTTTAGCCGATACGGCAAAAGTTCTTACGCGATACTTAGATGGACTCGTCGTAAGGACATTCAACCAAACTTCCCTAGAAGAATGGGCCCGACATACCTCGATTCCTGTCATCAATGGGTTAACGGACGATTGTCACCCCTGCCAGGCATTAGCTGATCTTTTGACCATCGTCGAACACAGGGGCCACGCGAAAGGCTTAAAGCTGGCATATATTGGAGACGGAAACAATATCACACACTCCCTCATCGAGATCGGGGCCAAGGTCGGCATGCACGTGACCGTAGGATGCCCACAAGGCTATGAACCTGATCCCCGTATCGTCGCAGCGGCCCAGGAGGAAAGCCAACAAACAGATGCCAGAATTGAAATCACCCATGATCCTAACATTGCCGCAACGGACGCTGATGTGATTTATACAGATGTGTGGATCAGTATGGGCCAGGAACACCAGCAGGTACCACGCATGGAAGCTCTGGCGCCCTATCAAGTCAACGGGAGCCTCATGCAGCAGGCAAAACCCGATGCCCTCCTCATGCATTGTCTGCCGGCCCATCGGGGAGAGGAAATAACCGAAGACGTGCTGGACGGCCCACAATCAGTCGTTCTTGACCAAGCCGAAAACCGCCTACACATCCAAAAAGCTATTTTGCTTCAATGGTTAGGAAGATAGCCTTCATGAAGAAACGCGCCGGCGCAACCTCCCACAACACCCCATCCCGTCCTTCAGCATCTCCTCAACCAAAGCCCACACAAAAACCCGGAGATCAAAAACTCTGGGGAGGGCGATTTCAAGGTCAAACACATCAACTAGTGGAAACCTTCACCGCCTCGATCAACGTTGATCGCCGCCTGTATGAATACGACATTGAAGGCAGCATCGCCCACTGTAAAACGTTACAACGGGCTAAGGTCTTGCCGCAGCGAGAATGCCAAACCATTATTCGAGGACTCCTGACCATTCGGGAGGACATTCGCTCCGGCCGCCATCAATGGAAGACCGAAGATGAAGATGTGCACATGAGCATTGAACGGCGCCTGACTGAGCTCATTGGGCCAGTTGGCGGGAAACTCCACACCGGCCGAAGTCGGAATGATCAAGTCACCCTGGATCTTCGACTCTATCTCAGGGATACCCTCCAACACCTGAGCAATGATCTTCGTGTACTTCAACAGTCGCTCGTGACGCTCGCTGAGCGGTATATGGGAGTAATGATGCCGGGCTATACACATTTACAGAGGGCCCAGCCCGTTCTCTTTTCGCATCATGCCCTAGCCTATGTTGAAATGGTTGAGCGGGACAAGGGGCGTCTCCAGGATGCCTTGGTTCGAATTAACGTCATGCCGTTAGGTTCCGGTGCGCTAGCTGGAAACAATTACCCGATCGACCGACACTATACCGCTTCCTTATTACATTTCCCTCGCGTGACCCAGAATAGCCTGGATGCCGTGTCTGACCGAGATTACGTCATTGAGGTGCTTAGCGCTTGCGCCATTGTCATGATGCACCTCTCTCGCTTAAGTGAGGAGCTGATTTTATGGTCATCACAAGAATTCCACTTCATAGATCTTCCCGACGGATTTTGTACAGGCAGCAGCATGATGCCACAGAAAAAAAACCCAGACGTCCCTGAACTGATCCGCGGGAAAACCGGCCGGGTCTATGGACATTTGTTCAGCCTCCTGACCACTTTAAAAGGATTGCCCCTCAGTTACAATCGAGACCTTCAGGAAGACAAAGAACCGTTGTTTGACACATTGGATACCGTGACGATATCGGTTAATATTTACGCAGAACTCCTGGCTCAACTAACGATACGACCTGAACCTATGAAAGAAGCGGTGTCTCAGGGTTTTCTGCTTGCCACGGAATTGGCGGACTATCTGGTTAAAAAGGGGATGCCTTTCCGTGAATCCCACCACGTGGTGGGAAGTCTGGTACGGGAGTGTTTAGCGAAAGGGAAGGATTTGGGACAACTCACCCAACAGGATTTACTGAATGCCTCCTCGTCTTTTGACACCAAGGCATTTCAAGTTTTAACTCCCGAAGCTGCGATTAATAGTAAAAACATTATAGGTGGTACCGCTACAGCCCAAGTCAGAAAACAGATCAAGGGTTGGAAAAAATCATTGCAGGCCGAAATGAAACATTCGATGAAAAAACAGTGAACGGCATGAGGCAAATCCTAAAGATTCCTACCGGGTACTTCCTCATTTTTTGCATACTGGCGCTCCTCTCCTCCTCAGGTTGCGGAGCAGTGGGCCCTCCCATCCCCCCGGAAAAAGTTGGCATTGAAGCCAAGAGACTCAAGCAACAGCAAGATCAGGCCAAAACAGAGGGAGCCTTTGACCAGGACCCCCTGAATGTCCCACTGGAAGAGGCAGTGGAATTACCCACCGTGTATCCTATCGATACCCGATAATACACAGGGATTTGTCCAGGGAGAACCTCACGAGGTACAATGAGGCCCCCACAGTCTCTCCAACTGTTTGTGGAGGATAAAAGAATGGATACCTCTCTCACTCACGGTGAAACTCGTCCCAAACTTCTGTTGCTTGATCCCTATCCACGAAATAATCCCTATCGTATGACGGCTAGCGAGCGCCGGTCGATCTGGTTTCCGAAGCTCAGTCTACCAGCGATTGCCGCCTATACTCCAACACCATGGGATGTCGAAATCGTGGACGAAGCCGTTAGGGATATCGATTTTGAGACTCCCTGTGATGTGGTTGGAATATCCATTATGACGTGTTATGCCCCGAGAGCCTATGAAATCGCGGATGCATTTCGTCGACGGGGGAAACCCGTCATTCTCGGAGGAGTGCACCCCACCTATTGCCCAGATGAAGCCCTTCGCCATTCCGATGCCATTGTCTGCGGGGAAGCCGAAGACCTTTGGCCTCAAGTCATCACCGACATCGAGGCCGGGTCCTTGAAACGAATCTATCGCATGGACCAATTTCCAACCCTGAGTCATTACAAACCCCCGCGTATTGAATTGCTCAGCCCGGATTCTTATATGACCAGGCTTTGCACCTTCACGACGCGAGGATGTCATTTTGATTGTGAGTTTTGCAGCGTTTCGCCATTTAATGGCAAAACCACTCGGCGCCGACCCGTTCCCGAAGTCATTGAAGAGCTGAAACGAGCCAAAGAATGGCTGCGCTCGGACATTATTGAACGAATGACCCGTGGGTCACTTTTCCACGCCTTAACAACCTCCCTGAAAATTTGGGTAGGGCTGGAAGAAGGTTCGATTGTTGCTTTTGTGGATGACCTGCATAACAGTCATCGTGCCTACTGCCGTGAGTTATGGCAGGCCCTGAAATCTCTCAATATTAAATGGGGCTGTCAGTCCACTCTCTTTCTTGGGGATGATCCTGAAATGGTACGATTGGCTGCCGATAGCGGTTGCGTATCGGTTTTTGTCGGGATGGAATCGTTGTCGGATGATTCGCTTGATGAAACCAACAAAGGATTCAATCAGGTGCGGAAATTTGAAAACCAAATTAAAATGTTTCATGACCATGGTATCATGGTGAATCCCGGTCTCGTGTTTGGATTTGATAATGATGACGAATCGGTTTTCGAAACCGCCGTAGAATTTTTGACACGAAACAAAGTCGAATTGGCCTATTTTAATGTGTTGACCCCCCTTCCAGGGACGGCTTTGTTCGAACGCTTTAAGCGGGAGGGCCGGATCATTGATCAGGACTGGTCGAAGTATGACGGGAAGCATGTGGTATACACACCCAAACGCATGTCAGCCGAGCAATTACAGGAAGGGTTTTTCTGGGCCAACCACCAGTTTTATTCCTGGCCCTGCATCTGGAATCGCATGGGGCATAAGAGCCAACGACTGATTCCCCGGCTTGAAATGAATTGGGAATTTCGAAAATTGATATACCGCACCACACCCAAAGGCGCTCTATCCCCTCTGGCTAGAGTCTTAAAAAATCTGCAAACCAAACTCCCGACATGTGAAACGCAGCAACTCGTTCCTAACGCTCTTCACCCTCAACCATCTCCTGATTCCAACCACCAGGAGCTCTGCTTGAAAATGAAAGCTCGTCGTCACGATGCCTTTGCGGCCTTATTCATTGATCTGGAGGGAACATTAGACCACCTGAATGCCAAAGAACTCTTGAAAAGGATTACACAAGCTGGACGTGAGGCCAAAATGGACATCGTGGTCAACTTTGAGCATATAAAACATGCGACTCCGAAAGCTATTTACACATTACTTGATGGGGAAATTCTCCGAGCCATCACCCCACACACAAAATTACGGTATCGAAACTTAAAAGAAGCCTTTCAATCCATTGTTTCCGAAATCGCTCTTGAAAATTTGGACCTGTTTGATGAGGATATCCAGCATGCATGATTTTCACTACCAGGGGGACGGATTATTCTGTGAGGAGGTCCCCATTCGCCAAATTACCGAACAGGTGGGGACGCCCTGTTACATTTATAGCCACCGGACATTGATTCGACATTTTCATGCCTTTGATCAAGCCTTCAATGCCATTCCACATATCGTGGCCTTTGCCATGAAAGCGAATTCGAATCTGACCGTCTTGCGTCTCCTCGCCAAGGAAGGGTGTGGTGCAGACATCGTGTCGGGTGGAGAACTTTTCCGCGCATTAACAGCCGGAATGGCGCCCAACAAAATCGTCTTTGCCGGGGTCGGCAAATCCAAAGAAGAAATTCAATATGCATTGGAATCGGATATTCTGATGTTCAATGTTGAATCTCCCGGAGAACTTCAGCAGATCAATGAAGTCGCTGGCTCCATGGGCCTTCGCGCCAAAGTGGCGTTGCGCATCAATCCGGACATTGATCCCCAAACCCATCCCTACATTTCTACCGGATTAAAAAAAAGCAAATTCGGAATTGGAGCGGACCGGGCACTTGAAGAATTTGACGCAGCAGGGAACCTTCCTCACATTGAAGTGGTAGGCGTTCACTCACACATTGGTTCCCAATTAACCCAGGTCACCCCATTTGTCGATGCCTTAAAAAAAGCTGTCGCCTTAATTCAAACACTCCAAGCTAAAGGTGTCCACATCCAGTATCTCAATATAGGCGGAGGACTAGGCATTACCTACTCGGACGAAACGCCTCCTCATCCCAAAGAGCTGGCTGAAGCTATTTCTCCGTTGCTACAATCCGTCTCATGCCAAATTATTATGGAACCGGGGCGGTCCATTGTAGGAAACGCGGGCATCTTGGTGACGAAAGTACTGTATAACAAGGCAAGCGCGGACAAGCATTTTGTGATTGTCGATGCCGCAATGAATGATCTGTTACGACCAAGCTTGTACGATGCCCACCACGATATTCAGCCGGTATTAAAAAAAGAATCATCCGTAGTCAATACCGTTGATGTAGTGGGACCCATTTGCGAATCAGGAGACTTTCTAGCAAAAGATCGAAAAATGCCCCATTCTCAACCTGGAGATCTCCTGGCCGTCATGAGTGCCGGAGCGTATGGATTTACAATGGCTTCAAATTATAATTCCCGGCCACGCGTCCCCGAGGTGCTCGTGAAAGGGAAGGACATCACAGTCATTCGAAAACGAGAAAGCTACGAGGACCTCATTCGGGGCGAAACCATTTCAGAGGCTTTCTCGAATTGATTTTTCGATTGAAAGATTTGTGTTGATTCGCCAAGGCGTTCTTCGTTTTGTAGTTACAAACACAAAAATTCCCTCCACCAAAAGATTGAGGTCAGAATTATGTTCAGCGGTTCGTTAGTCGCTATTGTCACCCCATTCTCGAAGGGAAAATTTGATGAAAAGGCCATGGCCGATCTCATCGAATCCCAAGTTTCTTTTGGGACCCATGGCATTGTACCTTGTGGGACGACAGGCGAATCAGCCACCTTGACCCCGGACGAGCATGAACGGGTCGTTTCATTCACCGTCGAAGTGGTGAATAAGCGGGTTCCTGTCATTGCCGGAACAGGCTCAAACTCTACGGATGAAGCCATTACTTTTACGAAACATGCCAAAGCCGTAGGTGCCGATGGGGCTTTGCTCATTACGCCGTATTACAACAAGCCCACACAGGAAGGGCTTTATCGTCATTTTGCCGCTATCGCCAAAGCCGTCGACTTACCCCAGATCCTTTACAATATTCCAGGTCGAACCAGCATCAACATGTTGCCGACCACGGTGAGCCGTCTGTCGGAAATCCAGAATATTATTGGCATCAAGGAAGGCAGTGGATCCCTCCAACAGGTATCCGAAATTATACAACAATCCCGACCTGGCTTCCTTGTGCTCTCAGGCGATGATCCCTTGACACTCCCTATGATCGCCCTCGGCGGGAAAGGCGTGATTACGGTCACCGCAAACGTCGCCCCGACCGATATGGCAAACATGGTGAACGCCGCACTAAAAGGTGACTACGAAACAGCTAGGCTCATTCACTACAAACTCTCTCCCTTATTTGGAGCATTATTTTTGGAGACTAATCCCATTCCCGTGAAAGCCGCTCTGGCCATGATGGGAAAAATGTCAGAAGAAGTTCGACTGCCGCTTACCCCACTTGCTGCCGAATTTCGACCAACACTCCAAGAAGCCTTGCAACAAGCCGGAGTGCTCTGAGAAAAGAGAACACATGATTCGAACAATCATTACCGGCGCGGCCGGTCGAATGGGCATGCGATTAGTCGCATTAACTCAGGGCACCCCTGGGCTGCAGCTTTCCGGTGCAGTCGAAGTAAAAGGGCACCCCGCTATTGGAAAAGACGCTGGCGAAGTCGCCCAAATCGGGCAAGTAAACATTCCGATCACCGACGATCTC
>CAZBQO010000094.1:0-4488 GCA_964494125.1 uncultured Nitrospira sp.
ATCACCAAATATCGAATTAACGCGAACATATCTTTTCTGCTGGATTAGACAGAAAAGAAAGGCCGATGGCTTCCTGGTCCTTGTCATTCTGACCCATTCGGCAAGCCTGCCCTGAGCGCAGTCGAATGGGCTCAGGGCAAGGTTCACCGAAGGATGTGGCTGAGCCGTGGTACTGTCAACCTGTGCACAGGTCCTTCGTATGAAGTTCAGGCTGACAACCGGCTAATGACACACATGGACGACCTTGAGTCTTCAAGAAGGTGGGAGCATTTTCCCCATGAGGCGGACATGGGGATTCGTGGTTTTGGAATCACCAAGCCCCAAGCCTTTGAACAGGCAGCTATAGCTCTGACGGCTGTGGTCACGGATCCCCAACAGGTCGATTCACAGATGGAGCGCCATTTCACCTGCGATGCGCCGGATGACGAGCTATTACTGGTCGATTGGCTGAATGCCCTCATCTATGAAATGGCATGCGGACACATGGTTTTCGGCCGGTTTAACGTCACGATCACGGATCATCACCTTACAGCCATTGCGCACGGGGAACCAGTCGACCGTATGAAACATGAACCAGCCGTAGAAATCAAAGGGGCGACCTATACCGAGTTATCTGTCCGGCAGATTGAGGGAAACGGATGGATTGCCCAATGTGTCGTGGATGTCTAATGTTGTGAGTGAAAAATCGCATGCATGGTGCGCCGATTAGGTCAACGTATCGATTGATTCACCATTTTTTCTTGCGAGAAACCGTATGGACCTGAATCTCCTATCCCGTGTCTCTGCGTATGAGTGGCACATTCCCCAGAAGGGAACAATGCGCGTGCCGGGAATTATTTACGCGGATGAGTCACTCATTCGCGACATGGACATGAAGGTGTATGAACAGGTCGTGAATGTGTCCACACTCCCGGGAATTGTCCAAGCCTCGTTTGCCATGCCCGATGCTCACTGGGGCTACGGGTTTCCGATAGGCGGAGTGGCGGCCTTCGACCCTCAACAGGGAGGGGTGGTGTCTGCCGGCGGTGTGGGATTTGATATTTCCTGCGGCGTACGAGCCCTCTATACGGGTTTACGTGCGGACGATATTACTCCCGTCAAAGAAAAACTGGCGGACCTCTTATTTGCACAGGTGCCCGCAGGCGTGGGGAGTACCGGTCGATTGCACCTGAAACCCAAGGAAATGGATGACATGCTCGCCGGCGGTGCCCAATGGGCGGTCCAACGAGGCTATGGGACAGCGAAAGATTTATCGCACATTGAAGAGCACGGCTGCATGACCGGCGCAAAACCCGCCTACGTATCTGATCAGGCCAAGAAGCGCCAGCAGGACGAAATGGGCACGTTAGGATCCGGGAATCATTATTTGGAAATTCAGGAGGTCGTGGAAACCTATCACGATCCCTTGTCGGAAAAACTGGGTATCCATGCCGGGGATATTCTGGTCAGCATTCATTGCGGATCTCGAGGGCTTGGGCATCAAATCGGCACCGAATACCTCAAGAAAATGGTGGTGGCGGCAGGCCAGTACGGTATTACGTTGCCGGACCGCGAATTGGCCTGTGCCCCGATCGACTCACCCTTGGGCCAGGAATATTTAGGAGCGATGCGGGCGGCGATCAATTGTGCCTTAGCCAATCGTGAAATCGTCACGCATTTAGTGCGTCAAGCCTTCTCGGAGATCTTTCCTCAGACGTCCCTCCCGCTGCTCTACGATGTGTCACACAACACCTGCAAAATGGAGGAGCATCAGATCGGCGGCCGGAGTCGGCGCGTCTTTGTCCATCGGAAAGGTGCCACGCGTGCGTTTGGCCCGGGACATGCGGCCATCCCTCCTGACTTTCAAGCCTTCGGTCAACCGGTCCTTATCGGTGGAACCATGGGAACAGCCTCCTATCTTCTGGTCGGGACGAAGGAAGGCATGGGTCTGGCCTATGGGTCCGCCTGTCATGGAGCAGGACGCAGTATGAGTCGGCATCAAGCCACCCGCCAATGGAAAGGTCAGAGGGTGATTCAAGAATTAGCGGCTCAGGGAATCCTGATCAGAAGTCCATCCGTGCGGGGGGTCGCCGAAGAAGCGCCGGGTGCCTATAAAGACGTCACCGCCGTGGTCGATGCGGCTGAACAGGCGCACTTGGCCCGTAAGGTAGCGAAAATGCGCCCGTTAATCTGTATAAAAGGATAAGGGCTCGACCATCTCAAACGACTACAACCAGGACGTCGCATTGGCATCATTCATCAACACAAGGGGAAATTGTTATGGATCACGCTCAACGAGAACAGAGTCTTCTCCAGGTCTTGGAAGCCTTCACGAAAGGGTTGACCACCTTAAAGGAGGCGATTGCCCTCGTCCATTCCGCAAACGATCAACTGCCGGCAGGCGAACCACGAAAAGCCATTCAAAAAAAGATTGAAGAAGCGGAACGGACGATTCAGGTTGGTCATGCGGCCATGGGGCAATCCCTGGGCTTTCAACTCTGTCACTGCACATGGCCCCCTCAGGTGATGGCCAGCAGCCACTATTCAAATGAAACAAAGGTTGAACAATTCACCTGTCCCAATTGCGGGAAAACACTTTCGCTTTCCGGTCGTCAGGCACCGGGTACCGCCATGACCGCCTTCGACCCTTATGATGTGTATTAACGGGCCATGCCGATTTACTGGTTTTGAAATATAAAAAAGGAACGTCATTGGTATGAAACCTCCTGCCTCATCACCTGAATCCTACATCCTTTGGTTTGAAGAAATTGGCCTACAGGATATCAGTCGAGTGGGAGGCAAAAATGCCTCTCTTGGCGAAATGTACCGGGAGCTCACTCCCCAGGGGGTCAAGATTCCCAACGGATTCGCCATCACGGCTGAGGCCTATCGCTATGTACTTCGTGAGGCCGGGCTCGACACCAAAATCAAACAGATCCTGGGCGATCTGGATACCGGGGATATGTCCAACCTCCGTCAACGAGGGCGACAAATCCGGCAGGCGATTATTGGGGCCACCCTTCCTCCAGCATTGGAACAGGCCATCGAAGAGGCCTATGACCGACTGAGTGCCCAATCAACCGAAGGAGCCGACGTCGCCGTACGAAGCAGCGCGACAGCGGAGGATTTACCGGATGCCAGTTTTGCCGGACAACAAGAAACCTATCTCAATGTGCAGGGCCATCAGGCGCTCCTTGAAACCTGCAAGCGATGCTTTGCGTCATTGTTCACCGACCGGGCCATTTCCTATCGAGTCGATAAAGGGTTCGACCATCTCCAAATCGCGCTGTCTATCGGCGTGCAACAAATGGTGCGTTCCGATCTGGCCACAGCAGGCGTGCTCTTCACGATTGATACGGAAACGGGATTCCCTGATGTCGTTCTGATCAACGCCTCCTATGGGCTTGGGGAAAATGTCGTGCAAGGCGCCGTTAATCCTGATGAGTATTATGTCTTTAAGCCCACCCTCAAGCAGGGGTTTCAGCCCATTCTTCATAAAATTGCGGGAAGCAAGGAATTCAAACTGATTTATGATATCGGGGGAAGCAAGATGGTCAAAAACGTGCCGGTCTCCCCCGATGACCGAAACCGTTTTGCCATGAACGATGAGGAAATTCTGACGTTGGCCCGATGGGGTTGCCTCATTGAAGACCATTACAGCGGGAAGAAAGGCCGAGCCTGTCCCATGGACATCGAATGGGCCAAGGACGGACAGACGGGTGAGCTGTTCATTGTCCAAGCCCGGCCCGAAACGGTTCAGTCCAGAAAAGATCCCGATGTGATGGAAACCTATCATCTGACCAAGCGGGGACAGGTTCTCATTCAAGGCCGGAGCGTGGGAGAGAAAATCGGTCAAGGCCCGGTTCGAGTGATCACCCATGTCCAACACCTTCAGGACTTTCGAAATGGAGACGTGTTGGTCACGGACAAAACTGATCCGGACTGGGAACCGATCATGAAAAAAGCGTCGGCCATCGTGACCAATCGCGGAGGACGAACCTGCCATGCGGCCATCGTCAGTCGGGAGCTCGGTCTTCCGGCTATTGTCGGGGCAGAGCGGGCGACCGACGCCCTCAAGAACGAGCAATCGGTGACGGTTTCTTGTGCGGAAGGTGACACCGGGTTCGTCTATGAAGGCCGGCTCCCGTTTGATGTCGAACGGGTTTCTCTGAAAAATTTGGGTCATCCCCGCACCAAAGTCATGATGAATATTGGAAATCCTGAGGAAGCCTTTTCGCTTTCCGGCATTCCCAATGACGGCGTCGGATTGGCTCGCCTAGAATTTATTATCAGCACCTTCATAAAAATCCATCCCTTGGCGTTGCTGGAGTATGGCCAAATAAAGGAGGCGGCCGTGAAAGCTGAGATTGATCGTCTCACCACAGCCTATCCCGACAAAAAGCAATACTTCATCGACAAACTCGCTCAAGGGGTCGGCATGATCGGGGCAGCCTTCTACCCCAAAGACGTCATTGTCCGCATGAGCGACTTTAAGTCGAACGAATACGC
>CAZBQO010000094.1:4588-8730 GCA_964494125.1 uncultured Nitrospira sp.
TTCGATGGGTTTTCCATCGGCTCAAACGATTTGACACAGTTGGTGCTGGGCGTGGACCGGGATTCAGAAATCGTGGCTCATGTCTTTGATGAACGCAACGCCGCGGTCAAAACATTCATCGCCCAGGTCATAAAGGCCGCGAAGACCAAAGGGCGGAAGATCGGCATTTGCGGCCAGGCCCCCAGTGATTATCCCGAGTTTGCGCAGTTCCTGGTGGAGCAGGGCATCGACAGCATCTCCTTGAATCCCGATGCTATCCTCAAAACCACGGTCAAAATCCTGGAAATGGAACAGGCTTGAGATAAGAATTTATCCTAAGGCGCCTCCTTCGAAATGGTCGCCCAAGAATGGGGCCATCACTCTCCCACGTAGCCACTAAAAGAGAAAGGAGCCATAGACGCCATGTCACATCCTGAATATATGACAATGACCGAAGCGTTAAAGGGACTAAGGAGCCGGGGCTTTACCACCAACTTTGCCTTTCTTCATGATGCCTTTTGTGCTGTCGAAAGCGGGAAAACGTTCAAACCGGAAGAACTCACAATCCGTGAGCATCATCGGTTTGAAGGCATCAGTGACCCCGATGATGAGTCGGTGGTGTATGTCGTCGAAACGCACGATGGTTTACGTGGAACCATCGTTGATGCCTACGGCATCTACGCCAATTCGGAACTTGAGGCATTTTTGGAAAAGGTCAACATGCAAGAAGAACGGTAACAAGGCTTCCGAACAAAATGACCGGCATTCCACTTGGCCCTCCGCCATTCGCAGGTGCAATCAGAGTTTTTGACTATGCCCCCTCCAGATCTTCACAACCTCAACCTAACTGATCTATCCGATTGTACATTCAACCGGATAGCAGTCATGTAGGAAACGGAATCCACATGGATCGAGTGCCCCTCGCCTTAAAACTTGGGAAATGGCCTGAGTGCATCCCTCTTAAGACGGGTCCGCAGCACAGCCGTTCTGGCACGCGTCGAGCTGATACTGCACAATGGCCCATATTTGTTCATCTGAAAGCAGGAACATAAAAGGCATATGAGATGTCCCCGGCACGCCGAATTTAATAATCGAAAAAAATTCTTGCCGGGTAAGGGGACGTCGCAAGGCGGTCTGCCCATGACAATGTATACACCGGGCAAGCCCCTCATATAAGGCCTTACCCTGTTGAATGCGTTCTAAGGAGGGAGCCGAGGGGTTCGGTCTGTCAATTTCCTGAGCGGTTGTGGTGTGGCCGGGTGCAACGATAGAAAAAGCCACCATCAACACAAAAGCCAGGGTATTCCCAAAACATTTTTGACCCATCACGCCCATTTTGATCAATCCCATCAGAATATTTCCCAACTGAATCACACAACGGCAAGTTCGTCATGCAGGCTTCGGAAGTTGGAGTTTGCCATCTTGGTCAACCATCGTCCCCTCGAAGGATGAGCGCATTCATCTGGATTGATCCGCCAAATTTTTAAACCGACCTACCCGGTCTTATGCCACCTGTCCGGAGACCCTATGGTCGAATTTCCCGGTTCCGCAGAACGAAATCCAGTTGACGTGAAAAGGACCTTCAAGGTAATTATTGGTTACTTTATAGTACCTACTTTACTTTAGTAACTAGTTACTTATCTTAACCTACAAAGAAGGCCGAGGCAAAAATGGTTATAATTTAACTGAAGGTGACAAAATGGGAGAATGCGAACGCTGCAGAGGGTTCATGGTGAGAGACAGTATTTTTAACGTGGACGGACAATTTTTAGAAATTGAAATAGGGAGATGCCTCAATTGCGGCCATGTCGTTGATCTCACTCTTCTAAAAACCCGTCAAGTGGAAAGGACTAACATAATAGCTAAACAGGAAGAGGTGCTGGTCTAAACACCTCATTTTTATTGATTCGATTTGGTCTCATGGAAACGGGAAAGGGAATTGCCGATGGCAGAAATTTTCGGAGAACTTAGCTTTCAGTACTTACTCATGGTCATGATCCTGGCCGGTTTCTTTTGCGGACAGTGCTTCGCCGCGAGGATGATCCCGTTATTCTGTCGGAGACTGATGCAACACCGCAATGGATTCCGGTGAAAAGTGTGCCTAAAACAGCGCCCTTCAGGAATTCGACCAAGAAGGAAAATTCATTTATTTGGGTAAATCAATTCCTGCAGGAATCTGTCCGGCTAAAAGGGAGGTAATGATGAACATGATTCGTCCGACTATCCAACATAGAATCCACCGGCTCGGCGGACTACTTGCTCACGTAGGCCAAGGTGTGATTGCAAGCATGATCTTGGCTTTCTCGTTGGGAACCCCCTATCTGCTTCACGCTGAAACCGCTTCTCACACCATGACCAAGGAACAGGCTATAAAACTGGGAGAAGACTTTGGCATTATCGTCGGAGAAGTGGACGAAGAAATACGGGATTTTCTGGGCTTAGAGCGCGCAAAAGGCGTGGTCGTCTTTGAGGTGATCGGGGGAAAACCTGCGGCCCTTGCCGGCATAAAACCCCGGGCTCTCATCAAGGAAATTAATTCTGTCGAGGTGACCACCCTGGAGGATTTCGGGCTGGCTCTCCAGGAAGCGTTGCCCACAGAAAATTTTTCGGTGGCAACATATGAACCGTCTGACCCCGACAACCAGGGTATCAGCGGCGGAATTAACTTTCACTTTGTCCGAGTTGAAAAAAGCTAAACCGGCTACCGGTCCTTCTTGAAATCGGGAGCGGATTTCACACTTCAAAAACCGAAGTTAGCGGGATTTTTAAAACAAGAGAAGTACCTTCCTACCCAGATTACTTCATTTCTCTCCCTTTCGACTCAATCGGCTGCAGTCCTGCCCGGAAAACTCCTCAGCTCAGGAAAATTTCCAGCAAAAGCTGTTCGGGTCTGGCCCGACATTCATGCCCTCCATTTGCGGTTTATCACCTTTCCACGACAGTCAAAGCCCCAGACGATATCACGCATTCCTTCCAGCAAGTGATTGGATGAGGAGGATTACTCGGCAGATGACTTTCAGGCTGACTTAACGGAGAGTTGCTCACATTCCCCGGGGGAAATTCCCATGTCCTGTTGAATGCCAAGACCAAAACAATCTTTGGCGAAAACCATGTTCCCTTAATTTTTCCGTTCAGTTTTTCCTTTTTGGGAGGGGGGAATCCTGGAATATTGAGCTCCCGTTTTTCTTCCTTTTGTGTCTTTCCCCTGAATGTTGGTGTTTGCGGTCTTTTTGGTCTCAAGATCCTGCCACCGGCCGGCCAAGGTATTAATTTGATCAAGAATCGTGGTGAGTTCCCGGCCTTCTGTCGTGAGCCCATAGGTCACCTGGGGAGGAATGGTCGGGGCTTGGTGACGAAAGATAATTTCAGCCTTCTCCAATGATCGCAATCGCTCCGTCAACATTTTTGAGGAAATGCCCGGCATTTGGCGCTTGAGCTGGCCAAAACGGGTTTCTCCATTGTTATGCAGACGGCAGAGGATGTAAATCGTCCACGGTCCGGCAAGAACACGAAGAAGTGAATCCAACGGGCATCCGAAGGAACTGGGAGGCAATTTCATGGTTACTTTATGGTACCTACTTTACTTTTGTAACTAGTTACTTATCATAACCAGCATGGGGTCAAGGTGCAAGTGGATGCTTCCAGAAGGAGGAAATAATTTATGGCAACTAAACCGATGGGTGCAGAGATGATGAAATGCCAACGTTGTAAAGGGCTAGTAGTACGAGATAGCATTTATAATCTCGACGGGCAGTTTCTTCATCTAGAAGTGTTGAGGTGCCTCAACTGCGGAGAAACGGTAGATACGACCATTCTCAAAGCCCGAGGAATAGAAATTAACCGGAGTGGGAAAAAGGAACCCCGGGTTGCCTCAGGGCACGTCAATTGAAGGAAATGTTCGACGGGATCCTGTTGTGGAGGATTTGCATCCTGCGCCAAGACCGATGCGGTTGTGAGTAATTATTATGCGCAAGAGAAAGCGAGATCACCATGGCATCAAGTGAATTGTTACATCAACCCTTGCAACGCTCGGGAAAGAAAAACCGGACCTTGCAAAGTTACTCCCTCCAGCAGGATGGCCTGATGCATTCCTCCGGTACTTCTCTGGAAATATCAGCCTCATTTCAGCCTTTTCGCTCCTCTTTTGAGAAACAGGGCCGAAA
>CAZBQO010000095.1:0-2724 GCA_964494125.1 uncultured Nitrospira sp.
AGTTCAAATTTCATTGAAAACGTATTATTAAAAATGACCACCCAGGAATCCCTAACCGCCGGCCACCCGACCCGGATGCTCCAACCTGGATGAATGCAGGTAACATACTCTTGATGAGCCCAAATAGAATCCATCAGCGCAACATCCAGCTGTTCAAACCCTCGGTAAAACAACTCATTCATCTGTGTAACTTCCTCAATCCGTTCCTTCAGCATTGTGCGCTCTCTTTCTTCATTTTCGCCAATTTCCTGATCATGTGACCTTCACTAACACGGCACAGGATTGTCGATCAACCAACCAGACCCCAATCAGAATCAATCCTATCCCACTTATTTCTCTCATGCCAACCGGTTCACCCAAAATCATCACCGAAAAACACAACGCAGAAACCGGAATAAGATTCCCAAAAATTCCCGCTCTGGAAGGACCGATACCTTTGACGCCAAGCAACCAGGCCTGTTGACCCAATGCTGTGGCAAACACCATAACGTAAAAAAGTGCCAGCCAGCCAGATACCGGAACCGACTCTACCCCTGCAACCAGGACCTTGTGATTTATGCTCAACAAAGGGATCTCAAAGATTAAAGAGAGAAGAAGAGTCGTCCACGTCACAGTCAGCGGAGAAAACCGTTCCATGGTTTTTCGACAGCCGATCGTATATAAGGCCCAACTGACTAACGCACAGACCACCAGACTCCCTCCGAGTAAAGGATTGGAACCCAATCCCTCCACCGCCTCGCGCCCGGAAATGCTCAATACTCCTAAAAACGAGACAAGACAGCCAAGCCAAATCACACGCAGGGGAATATCCTTAAGGATGAGCGAGGACAAAAATGCGGTAATGGCCGGGCTTGAACCTATAATAATGCCAGCTGCCCCTGCCCCAATAAATTGCAGGCCAAAGAGAACGAACAAGTGATTGCCAAGGACCCCGATTCCTAGGAAAAAAAAGTTTCGCCAATCTTTTCGTGAGAAAGAAACGACCCCTTCCCTCCAGAGCCAAAGAGGAATAAGGATCAGTAAGGCTCCCAACCCTCTAAAAACAGACGCCTCTACAGGCGAGAATGGACCTAAAGCGACTTTTTGTGCAACTACCGACCCTCCCCAGACCACCGCAGCAGTCGTGAGGGCAGCGTAGGCGGAAAACGATGAGGTTCCCGAGCTAACGTTTTTCATGGGGAGACAAGTGAGAAAAATACGGATGGGGCTGTAACCCCAATTGGACTGTCAGGCAAGATAACCCCTATCTCGAACGTACTCTGAGATGAGCCTACCAAGGGTTCATCCACACATACAAAATCCTTCGCTCTACATTACTCAAAAATAACTCCTTCAAATGCGACGTGCCCCCTCCATCAGTAAAAAGAAGGCATCGCTGCTATAACAATCGTCCATAGGTTCGTCAAGATCAGACCAATGACAGCCTTTCAGCAAATATATAAACGTACCCATGATATGTATGGTAACTGGCTCCAACAATTTCTTAGAGAATTTTTTTATTTATCTCATTTAACCGCGGGGCCGAATGGCTTATCTGATAGGTCTTCTGTCCGGTTGACGCAAAGAAATTTACACCGTTAAAATCGCCAAAGAGTTGATACTGTGCCACCCCTCATGCCAAGGAAAATTTCAATAAGAATCGTAGGCGTTGGCTTCCTACAATTGACATGACGGTTTATCTGTCCCCTAAGGAGGAATTATGTCGTTGCTAATCACAGAAGAGTGCATTAATTGTGGTGCCTGTCTCCCGGAATGTCCCAACGAGGCAATTTTTGAGACACGCAGTGCCGCGGAGGAAAAGGGCAATAAGGTCGGTGAAGGTCAGGGTGAAGGGGACACGGTGTACGTGATCACCTATGAGCGCTGCACAGAGTGCGTCGGGCATTTTGATGAGCCTCAGTGTGCGGCTGTTTGTCCTGTCGACGATTGCTGCATACCTGATCCAGAAATCCCGGAGACAACTGACACACTCCTGGATAAGGCCAAACAGCTGAATCCTGACAAAGAAATCGACCCAGCGAAAGTTTGGGCCGGCGTTCGAAATTAACCAGCCCAAACAACATGGCTCTGTAAAAAAAGCCCCTTCCGGCTTTCCAAGGAAGGGGCTTTTTCTTTTTGACTCCTACCAATGATGGAGCCACACTGTGTATCCTCAGCTTACCTCTTCTAATTCATGGAGCCGAACAGCAATCAATTTTGAAACCCCCGGATCCTCCATTGTCACACCAAAAAGGGAGTTGGCAGTCTCCATGGTGCGTTTATTGTGCGTGATCACAATAAATTGAGACCGGTCGGCCATTTGGCGCAAAAACTGACCAAACCTGACCACATTCGTCTCATCTAATGGCGCATCCACCTCATCCAACACACAAAATGGAGAAGGGCGAATGAGAAAGCTTGCAAAGAGAAGGGCCATGACTGTCATGGTCTTTTCCCCTCCGGAAAGCATGTTGAGATTTTTTAAGCGCTTCCCCGGTGGTTGGGCGACAATTTCCACACCTGGCTCAAGATTGGTCCCTTCTGATTCCTGTCCTTCCTGAGTATCCTCTACTAAAATCAATTCAGCACGTCCTCCAGCAAACAAGGCTGAAAAGACTTCGCTAAATTTCACTTGAAGATCTTTAAAGGTCTCCGCAAACAGCTTATTGGTAGTTTGATTCAAACGCTGGATAATTTCCTGAAGAGATTGGATTGAACCGGCTAAATCTTCTTCTTGCGCCAATA
>CAZBQO010000095.1:2734-8639 GCA_964494125.1 uncultured Nitrospira sp.
TCCTGATACCCTGTAATTGCTCTCTCCACTGGCTGGTTTTTTCCTCAGAAGCCTGTTCACTCCCTTCCAGACCTTCCGCGATCTGTCCGGCATCCGGAGGATTTTTGAGGTCATCTGTCGAAATTTCGTATGTCATGGTCAGCGTTTCTTCCACAGCATGAAACTTCGCCCGAACTTCCGCTAAACGTCCCTCGATCGGCACACGGGACTTAAAGATGTGGCTCAATGTTTCACGAGCCTTCCCGATCAGGCCATCCAACCGTTTAACTTCCTCCATACATCCTGCATGACGGTTCTGAAGCTCCAATAATGTTCCGGCAATGGCCTCTTTCTGGATGTCTAATTCTTCAACCAAACCCTCATTCGTGAGGCGTTCTTCCTGACTCTTTCGACTTTGCAGAAAGAGGTGTTCCAATTGTCCATCAATTTGTCGAATACGGGTATTCCGATGCTCTTCTTCCCGTTCAATCCGTTCAACATTAGCCTGCTCATAATCCCATTGGGACTTCAAAGCCTGAAAATTCATTCGTGTGTCATTGAGGCTTTGCAACATGTCCTGTCGCTCTTGGTCTATTGTATTAAGAGCATCCAACAGTTGACGAAGCGCCTCATCCTCATGGGCTCGCGTCTGATTGAGATGCTCAAGCCTGGTCTGAACCTCCACTTCTTCAACTTGCAACTGTCCCCATTCCTCCTCTTCCGCTAATCGATCCTGCTGAAGTGCATCCAACCGACGTAGGAGATCAGGAAGGGCCTTCTCTTTGGAAGAAGCCTCTTTTTGAATGGTCAACATGTGAAATTCCATCTCACGAATGGACAACGTGGCTTCTTCAAGTTGTCGCGACACGTCCTCAATTTCCTGTAGAAGCGACTTCCGGTTCGCTTTGGCTTCCTCCAACCCCACGGAAAGCGTGTTCAACTTTTCTTCCAATGTGAGAATTTCTCGCCGGCGACGTAATAATCCACCAGCTTCTCCACCAGACCCGCCACTGATGATCCCAGCGGGAGACACAAGTTCTCCGCCCAAAGACACTAAAAGCGGACCGTTCCCCTGGAACCAGGAATGTTCGGTCATGAGATTTAACGCTCCAGACAATGACTTGACAATAACCGTATTTCCCAGCAAAGCCCCGATCACAGGCTTCAACTCGTCCGGAACCTGAACAAAATCCACAGCCAGGCCCCGCACTTCCGTGTCGTGCTGAATGACATTCCACCAATCGGCTGGACCCTTTGGACCCTGTCGCGGAATATTCAAGGGAATAAAGCTGCCTTTTCCCCATTCATGTTGTTTGAATTGCGCAATGGACATTTCTGCCTCTTGGGACGATTGGACAATCCACGCCTGCAACCGCTCACCGAGAACAGCTTCTATGGCTTTCTCAACATCCTCAGGTACTTCCATCCGTTCGGCCAACGCCTCTTGAATGGACGAACAGGCAACGCGAATGGAGGCTTCATCACCCTCACCATGGTGGCCATACCCTATTTCTTCCCGAAAAACACTTTGAATGGCACGTAATTCAGATTCAGTGCCAGCGACTTGGGTTTGGAGGTCGAGAATTTTTTCATCAAGCTCTTCCCTCGTCTCTCGTTGACTTTGCAGGTTGACCTCTAAGCGGTCCTGATTGTTCCGGAGCTCGTCAAGCTGACTTTCGAGCGATGAGCATTCCTGTCGAAGGGCTTCGCTTTCAGCTTGAAGGGTGGTTTGATCGTTCTGCGATTGAGAATATTCCACTGTCAGACGTTCGATCCGTCTGGCCATCGAACTCTGTCCTTCAGCAATACTTCGCAAGCGATTTTCCTGATTCGTTTTTTCAACAGCTAAGGCCAGAATGGTTTCCCGCCCCTTATCGACCTTCTCCGCAGTTTCTCGACGGCGAACCGCCAGATCGGCTACCCCCCCCTCTCCTTCTTCCAACGTGACAGAAAGAATCTCCATCTCACACCGAATTTGGGCCAACCGCTCCCTCAAGGCTTCCAACGAACCCGTGGCCTCCTGACCCTCCCCATTCAACCGTGCTCGCTCCTCCATGACCTGTGCATGTTGCTGTTCATATTGATCAAGCCGGTTGCGTTCAATCTGAATCGCCGTAAACGCATGGGACAGTTGTTGCTCAATCTCTCGAAACCGGTCCTGCGCTTCCTTGAGAGTTTCGCTAGCAGACGTCAGCTCTAACTGCACGGTTTGGTGTTCGGCCACAAGTCGAGCCTCTTCAGCCAGACAGGAGAGTTCTTGGCTTTCAGATTCGTGTAACTCATTTTCAAACTGACACTGGTCTTGAAAAAACCGGCGAAAGTCATGAGTCAATAACTGCACCTCAAGCTCGCGAGCTTCACGGAGAAAGGCCTGATACTCCTCTGCCTGTTTCGCCTGACGATTGAGCGTCCGAAGCTGCCCCCGGACTTCTCCAAGAATATCCCGAACCCGTAAAAGATTATTTTCCGTACTTTGTAATTTGCGTAACGCCTCCGCCTTTTGCTTTTTATATCGAATAATACCTGCCGTGCCCTCAATAAACTCACGCCGCTCCTGTGGGGAGGCACTCAGTAACTGTTCAATATTGCCCTGCTCAATAACGGACTGCCCTCTGGCTCCCGCTCGGGCATTCCAGAGAAATCCTCGAATATCCTTGAGGCGGCAGGGAATCTTATTAAAATAATATTCACTGTCTCCCTCGCGGTAGAGCCGACGGGTGATCATCACATCCGTTGGCTGATCGAGCCCTTCCAGGATGGCAGAGACAGGCTCCAACTCACGAGGCGTCACCTCGGAAAAAATGAGCGAAGCCTCGACCATCCCCATGGGTTTGCGTTGCTCGGTCCCATTAAAAATTACGTCTTCCATGCGCTCGCTTCGCAAACTCTTCACGCTTTGCTCACCCATTGCCCATAAAATGGCGTCCACGATATTACTTTTCCCTGTCCCATTGGGACCGACGACAGCCGTTATCCCGTTCGGGAAATCTATTTTTGCCTCAGCAAAGGATTTAAACCCACTGACGACTAGAGTACGAAGATACATATTCCCTCTCAGAATGGAGTGGATGACAGGGCAGTAATTTGGCTCAAATCAGTACCATAAGAAGAAAGAAAAATCAAAGCTTTCCACAAAATACTGTGGGTCTAACTATCGGCCTATTCAACATCTTGACATATTGCCAAAATTACGGCTCCTGTCAACCGGACAAAACCAAGGAGCCTCTCACGGGACATTCTCCATTCAGGAGAATTCCCCAAACAAACAGGTCTGACTGCTTCAATATATTGGGAAAGATAATGAGGAAGGATAAATTCGGAAAAGATACGCTCTCGCTCCTCCAGTAAAGCGGAAATCGACAAGAACTTAT
Source organism: uncultured Nitrospira sp. (assembly GCA_964494125.1). Taxonomy (GTDB): domain Bacteria; phylum Nitrospirota; class Nitrospiria; order Nitrospirales; family UBA8639; genus Nitrospira_E. The sequence continues at coordinate 6,085 of CAZBQO010000095.1, forward strand.
CGCGGAACTTTGGCCATCAGTAGTTCTTTTGGAAGAAGAAACTCAACATTTTCTTCCACCACGGTCAACTCCTCTACTGATGTCGCTCCATGCTCTTTCAAAAACTTAATGACCTGAGCCACCAACACTTCCGGAGCCGAGGCCCCTGCCGCAATGCCGATTGCGTTCACACCTTCCAGCCATTGAGTCTGAATATCCTGATAAGAATCAATGAGGTATGAAGGGATTCCACAACGTTCGCCCAATTCTCTCAATCGGTTGGAATTGGAGCTATTGGGAGAACCGATTACCAGAATGACATCAACAAAACGGGACAGCTCTTTGACAGCATTTTGTCGATTTTGTGTGGCATAACAAATATCTTCCTGATGTGGCCCCTTAATACCCGGGAACCGACGATGCAGGGCAGCAACAATATCCCGACATTCATCCACGCTCAACGTGGTTTGGGTGACATACGACAGGTGAAGAGGATTTTCTACTTCTAACGAGTCCACGTCCTCAACAGAGGAAACTAAATGGAATTTATCAGGCACTTGTCCGAGAGTTCCGACAACCTCAGGGTGCCCCGCGTGACCAATCAGGATCAGCTCATATTCGTTGGAATAATCCCTGTTCACTTCGTTATGGACCTTGATGACCAGGGGACATGTGGCATCAATCACTTTCAAATTTCGTCGTCTGGATTCTTCCCACACCTCTTTAGCCACACCATGTGCACTGAAAATGACAATGGCGCCATCAGGAACCTCATTCAATTCTTCCACAAAAATAGCGCCTTTTCCACGAAGGGACTCGACCACATGACGACTATGGACGATTTCATGCCGAACATAAATTGGTGCCCCGTAAGTCTTTAAGGACAAATCGACGATTTCAATCGCTCGATCCACTCCCGCACAGAACCCTCTTGGATTGGCCAGGAAGATTTTCAACGCACCCTCCTTACTAAATATTTATCTAGCTAAATTATCTATTCCACTCATGCCTTTTGCGCACGATAGGCCAAATTGCCAGAGATCGTCAACACAATGCCCAACCCGGTTTCTCGGATAACACGGCGACAACGCAAAGCAGGCAATGTTACCCCCACCGAACCAAAGCTGTCCCCCAGGTAAGCCCTCCACCAAAGGCTCCCAACATGACCCGATCGCCCCTTTTCAGTCTCTGATTTCGGTTCGCATGATCTAACGCCATCGGCAATGAAGCCGAAGAGGTATTTCCGACTTGCTCGATCATCGAGAGGCATCTCTCAGGAGGGACTCCGATATTTTCACAAAACTGGGTCAGCATACGTCCATTCGCTTGATGGAAAAGGACCTGGTCGAGCTGCGACACATCCCATTTCTCCTGTGCTAAATGGTCGCTGACCGCTTGGCCTAAGCGCCTGATTGCGATGCGAAACACCCGCGAACCCCGTATTCGCAAGGTATGCGCACTGGCATCAAGGACATCTTGAGACAAAGGCTGACGGGAACCACCTCCGGCAATTTTGACCAGATCATGATACGCCCCGTCGGCGTGAAGTCGAATGCTGACGATGCCCATGTCGGAATTTGACGATCTCTCGATAATAGCCGCACCGGCCCCATCACCAAATAACATGGTTGTACTCAGATCTTTAACATCCAAGGACCGAGATTTGATTTCCGAAGCCACGACGAGACATCTTCGAAACTGCCCGGTCCGAATGAAACAATCCGCCATGGAAAGGCCATAGAGAAACCCTGAGCAGGAGGCTGAGAGATCAAATGCCGGAATGCCCCTGATACCCAGCCGGGCTTGAAGCAAACAGCCCGTGGAGGGAAAGATCATCTCGGGAGAGGTGGAAGAAACCAGAATAGCGTCAAGATCTTCCGGGACCAAGCCAGCCTGATCCAATGCCCTTCGCGTCGCCTGTTCCGCCAAAAATGAGCATTCCTCCTGCGAATCCGCCCAGAACCTGGCCCGGATACCAGAAACTCGGAAAATATACGACGGCTCAATTCCTAAAAGATCGGCCACCTCCTGATTATCTACCTGACGACCAGGAAGAAAAGAGCCGGTTCCGACGATTCGAGAAAGGTTGGCATTCATATTATACTCATAGCCTATCCGTTGAATTGACAACACGGTGACTGTGGCAAATTTTTCATATCTACCAAATACTGTGGTAAAAGGGAGACAATTTGTAATAAAAAAATTAACACAGTCGCAACATTAAAGACTTTCTTTCATTGGTCCGAATCTTGTATAGATATGGACTGTTTCACACCTCTATACCGACTTTCACCGAACTTATATGATCACAACACTGCCTGGAGTGACTGACCTGTGAAATTTCCGGTCAATTTTCGATCTCTTTTGCTTCCCTTCCTCACTGCTCTGATCATGATCGCCGGATGCTCCTCAACACCCAAACCTTCGGAGCACACCGATACCACATCGAAAAAAGAAGTGTCTTCAACGGACGAACAAATCTTCGTCGGTGATTCGGTAGAAATGAGTTACGATCCGAACGTAATCATGAAACGTGCCGAATCTTTTTTTGACAAGGAATCCTATGCGGAATCCAT
>CAZBQO010000096.1:0-8531 GCA_964494125.1 uncultured Nitrospira sp.
CGCTCCATCCGCGGCGACCTCTCCCACGTCTTCAGCATCCCCGAAGCCCCGACCTGTGGTGGCTCCAATGAGTATGATATCACCCCGTTCAACATAGGGGAGGAAGGCATCCTGTTGCGCTTTATTGAATCGATGGATTTCATCCACAAAAAGAAGGGTACGCTGCCCTGACACCTTCCGGCGTTGTTGGGCCGTTTTCAGCAATCCGCGCAACTCCGGCACGCCACTGAGCACCGCTGAAAAGGGGACAAATGTTGCCCGGGTTTTATTGGCGATTAAACTTGCTAGGGTCGTCTTCCCTGTCCCAGGCGGGCCCCATAGAATAAGTGAGGGCACACGATCATGTTCAATGGACACACGCAGCGGCTGACCTTCGGCCAGGACGTCTTCCTGTCCCACAAACTCATCAAAATCCAGCGGACGCATCCTCTCTGCTAACGGAGCGTCGCGTATATCGGAAGATTCCTGAACAGGGAAAAGATCTTCTTGGGACTGTGACTCAAAGGATTCCATAAAAATGCACGTACCCCTACGCGTTTCTGGCAGCCGGTTCTGTGATTACCTCTCTATTCTCAGTATGCTATAACCACCGGTCATGCACCCGCAAATGAAACCAGCATATGGCTCTTTGATGACATCACTCGAGAAAAATCGAGGTGGCTCCCATCGACAAAAAAGGAGAGCACGGTGAAAGCGCTGATTCATGGAGTTACCGTCGGGTATTCCGATCAAGGGAACGGCACGCCACTCGTCTTCATTCATGCTTTTCCACTTTCCAAAACCATGTGGCAACCTCAAGTCGATGCCCTGAAGGACACCTATCGAGTGATCGCCATTGACCTTGGAGGACATGGAGAATCCGACATCGTGCCATGGAATGATACGTTGGACGATTATGCCAAGGATATCATCCACCTGCTTGATCATTTAGGTATTGCTCAAGCCGTGTTTGTGGGCTTGTCGATGGGCGGATATACCCTCTTTTCGATCTACCGACATTATGCTGATCGGGTTAAAGCCATGGTTTTGGCAGATACCAGAGCGCAAGCGGATAGTGAAGAAGGGAAAGCTGGACGTGGGTCTATGGCTCAAGTGGCTTTTAGTGATGGAGCACCAGCCATTGCCGACCTCATGCTTCCTAAACTTCTGGCCCCTTCCACCATTGAGCGTCATTCTGAAATTGTGGAGCAGGTTCGACAGATGATTCATCAAACACCAACGGGGGGAATTGTCGTCGATTTGGTGGCTATGGCCGCTAGACCTGATTCAACAGACCTTTTATCCACAATCACCTGCCCGACTTTGATCATTGTGGGCGAGAATGATGTCGCGACCCCGGTCTCAGAGTCTCAGTACATGGCCAACCGGATAACCGGCTCAACCTTGGTCACCATCCCTGAAGCCGGCCATCTCTCGAACTTCGAACAACCCGCCGCGTTCAACGAAGCTCTTCGGAGCTTCCTCACGACACACCGGTTATAAGTATTGCCGGCAAGGCCAACCAGATCAGAAAAACATCTGATGCAGGAGTTTGATTGGAACTACAGAAATAGAGAAACGACGGGCCTAACGGAAAAGAAATTGAGGGAAAATCAAGAGGATCTTTCGCCCCAGACCAACCACAAAATCAGAAAAAAAAAGGATGAGACCGGCGCCTCCTGCGCGACATGCCCTTCCCTGGGAACACCTATGAAAACTCAATAATGTCGCATTTAACCTGATTCCACTATAAGAATCAACTATCTAGAAAATTCCAGCCATCAGCTATTTTTGAACGGGAAAGATGAAATGGATGGAAACATCTAATCGCCGTCACATCCGCGCTGGCGAATGAGCTTAAGAAATTCGTTACGGGTTTGTTCTTGTTTGCGAAACACACCCAGCATTTCACTGGTGACCGCCACGGTATTCTGCCTTTCTACTCCACGCATACTCATACACAGATGACGGGCTTCCATGACAACAGCCACCCCCCGCGGCTTGAGCTTCGTGTGAAGGGTGTCTGCAATCTGGACCGTCAACCGCTCCTGGACTTGCAGACGACGACTAAAGGCATCGACAATCCGTGGGATTTTGCTCAAGCCCACCACATGCTTATTGGGAATATACCCGATATGACATTTCCCAAAAAACGGCAGAAGGTGATGCTCACAGAGGCTAAAAAAATCGATATCGCGCACGATGACCATCTCATCATATACGATAGGGAACAGAGCCCCATTCAATAATTCATCGATATCCTGTTGATAGCCTTTGGTAAGGAATGCCATGGATTTGGCTACCCGCTTGGGCGTATCGGTTAAACCATGTCGTTGGGGATTTTCACCCAAATTTTCCAGTAGTTGCTTTACAATAATTTCCAGATTCGGGAGATTGGGCATTCGGACTGGTTGGCTGTTGTCTGGAATGACCGCCCGTGGCTTGATGGATGAAGGCCGCTTCGGCTTGGTCGGCATTAGTTCTCCTTTATCCCGTTTCTGTTGGAAGAATCGCTGGGCACTTTTGGAGAACCGATATATTCAAAGAAGTTATCTCTGGTTTCAATCACCCCAATTTTCTCCAATTGCCCGGAAGGAATCTGATCAACCAGTAGATCCCAAATTAAACGCGCTAAATTCTCTCCAGTTGTCGTGACTTGTGCAAAGGCGGGGTCAAAATTGAGATGTTGATGATCAAAACGATCGATAATCTTGTCTTTCACGAGTTGGTCCAAGGCATCCACGTTTGTGATCAACCCTGTGCACATATTCAATTCTCCGGCCACCGTCACCAGAACCGTATAATTATGCCCATGCCCGTTCAGATTATTACATTTTCCAAAAATCTTTCTATTGGTTTCCTCTGGCAATTGATCAGTATGCAGACGATGGGCGGCGCAAAACCGATAGGTTCTGGTGATGGAGGATGCAGTCGGCATAGCAGTCGGTCTCAGCATTCTTTCACATTGCAAGATATATTCTGAACAAAACGGCTGTGACGGGTACCCTCACTTACTCTTGGAAAGAGGGCAAAGTTACGCAGATCGTTCAATTTCGGCCTCACCCCATTTTTCTTGGGGGACTTGCACAATCACATCCCCTAACACTCGAGCCTGACAGCCTAACCGGTGGTAAGGCTCAGTCAGTGCTTCCCGATCGAGCAAATCCTGCTCATCAAAATCGATATCAGAAAGATTCCCTTCGCCCGCAATTACATCCACCCGGCAGGTCGTGCAAGAGGCATTGCCCCCACAATCATGATTCAATGGGAACCCGAGTTTCTCCGCAACTTCTAAGAGGGAAAGACCTTCAGAAACTTCGCCAGACTTCCCTTCCGGATGAAGAAATGTTACGCGAGGCATACAGTCTCCTCCTTATTCTGCCCCAACTGGAACCGGCTTAAACGGACATCGCCCCAGGCGAATATGGTCTTCGAATTCGTGACGAAACAGGCGTAGGCTATTTTGTACCAATACCGCAGCTCCCGTCACCAGAGTACAAAATCCGGTGCCTTTGACAAATCCACAAATTTGCAACAGTTTGGCCAGATCGCGCTCTTCTCCTGATCCATCTTCGATTTTTCTCATTAAGATCGCTAATTCCTGGGTACCAATCCGGCAAGGTGGGCATTGCCCACAACTTTCCCGTTCAAAAAATCCGGAAAACTTGAGCGTTTGCTCCACCATACACGTCGCATCATCGACAACAATGACGCCGGCAGACCCCAATCCAGTGCCGGCTTTCTTAAGTGAATCAAAATCCATGGGTAATTCCAATTGATCCGCCCCCACCATGGAAAAGGATGGACCACCGGGGAACACGGCCTTGACACCACGTCCGTTCGGCACGCCCTGCCCACAGACCTCAATCAGATGTCTGATGGACGTTCCCAACGGCAGTTCATACACACCGGGCCGATTCACGGCACCACTGAGCGAAAACAACATCGTCCCCGGAGTGGTACTGGTGCCGACCTGACGAAACCATTCCGGTCCGTTCCTCAAGAGTTGGGGAATATTCGACAGCGTTTCAACATTATTGACTAAGGTCGGCTTGCCATGCAGTCCAAACTCCGTGGGATAAAAGGGTGGCTTTTGCTTAGGCTGGGCTGGACGACCCTGCATCGATTCCAACATCGCAGTCTCTTCACCAGCCACGTAACTGCCATATCCATCAAAAATTTCAATATCCAGGGTGAGACCTGTACCAAGAAAATTCTTTCCCAATAAGCCCTGCTCTGCGGCCTGTTCCTTAGCTCGTTCAAAGATGGCTCGCTCTTCGGAAAATTCATGATTTAAATAGATATACGCCGCTTTTGCTCCAACGGTATAGGCGGCAATCAGGCATCCTTCGAGAAGTTGGTGAGGATGATGTCGAAGCAAATACCGATCTTTGAACGTCCCAGGTTCATGCTCCCCGGCATTGCAGACAAAGTATCGCTCTTTGACGCGATGATTGACCACCTTGTCCCATTTCAGTCCGGTAGGAAATCCAGCGCCCCCCCGTCCTCGCAGATGGGCCTCTTTCAATTGTGCGATTATGGCCTGCGGATCATTCTTCGTGACACACTGAACCCAGGCTTCATACCCCCCTTGCTGGCGGTACGCCTCTATGTCCCCTGGTTCACCCTTTACCTCCCGCAACACCCGAGGTGCGAATGCGTTATCCACCGAAGCCCCCTTGATCAATGGTTTGGACCCACATGCGTTTTCCAATTATGTTCAACATTTGGACGATGGTCTTTTTTACAAATCCCTTCCTCGAAAAACCAAATTTCCTTCCATATTCCTAAGGGAAATCAGGCGTCAAGGCGGGTTCAGCGTACGAGCACCACCCACTATACGAATGGGTCGCCAAAGTCGTCAAGGTAACAAGAGGACCAGAAGGCACGTCTATTTAGTAAAGAAAAAAGATGGGTAAGTTCGTCATGCCATTCATCACGCTAGAGGGTCTTTTTCATCATCTGATCAACATGGCTGCACAATTCCTTAACGGCTTCGGCTGAAACCTTCAGAGCCGCGTGTTCCTCGGGGGTGAGCGCATATTCAATAATCTCTTCCGCTCCGCCTGCCCCTAGTTTCACCGGCACACCCAGAAAGAGGTCGTGAAAACCATATTCCCCGGCGCATAACGCCGCACAAGGAAGGATTTTCTTTTGATCTTTAGAGATCGCTTCAACCATTTCTACGACTGAGGCAGCCGGGGCATAATAGGCACTCCCTGTCTTGAGTAGATTGACAATTTCGATTCCTCCCTCGCGAGTCCGCGTGATTAGGGCCTCTAATGCATCTGCCGACAACCATTCGGTCACCGGCCTCCCCGCCACGGTGGTATATCGATTCAAAGGCACCATCGAATCGCCATGTCCCCCCAGGACCATCGCATGAATATTCTCGACCGAGACCTGCAAGGCTTCCGCAATAAAGGACCGGAATCGGGCGGAATCCAACACCCCCGCCATCCCAATGACCCGGTTTCTGGGAAATCCACTCACCCGATGCGCGACGTGGGTCATCACATCAAGAGGGTTGGAGACAATAATGAGAATGGCATCAGGGGAACGTGTGGCCGTCTCACGGACTACGGCGGACACGATTTTGGTATTGGTTTCCAATAATTCATCCCGGCTCATCCCTGGCCGGCGAGGCACGCCCGACGTGATCACCACAACATCGGAATCTTTGGTCGCCTCATAATGATTCGTACCTGTGACGGCGGAATCGTAGGCACAAATTGGGCCGGCTTCGACCAGGTCCAATGCTTTGCCCTGGGGCAAACCCTCGACGATATCGACCAGCACAATGTCGTACCAATTTTTTTCTGCCAACCGTTGCGCGATGGACCCTCCAACATTTCCCGCCCCCACCACAGTCACTTTGATACGGCTCATGAAACCACCCATCCCTTTGAAAGGGTTTCCAGCCATGCGGGTTTAATCATCGTCATGGCTCGTCCACCCTGCGACTTTAAAGTTGATCGTACACACAAAATTATCCCCATCATAAAAATTGACTTTGATTTTTTTCTTTCCATATTCCCGACTCAAAAACTCTTCCGGATGGTCGATAAACTCCTGGTAGGTTCCCGCCTCATACCCTCCTAATTCCTTAAACGCGACAATCATCCCGACCTTGACCTCCTGTAACATTTTGGTCGAGCAACGAGGAAAGATTTCCCAAAATTTTTCACGGATATCATCTTGAGTTGGCTCGAACCGTTCTCCATCCTCCTGCCGATCTTTCCGGTCAAACTTCGCCTGGCGTCGGACATAGGGGTATTGATGGCCGGTAAACAACTTATAGAGCCAAGGTGGCACATCAGAGTGTGAAGGTGAACTGGTCATACATCTCCCATCTCCGCTCATCTGGCCGTAAGTCGTTGATAAATTTTCGGCAATTTCATCGGAAGTGATTCGACTTCATCGACGACCACATACCCAATCTCCCCATACATCCGTTTCACATAATCGGTGGGCGCTTGGTCAATGGTAATGCAGAACGGATGGACGCCTTGAAGACGAGCTTCACGAAGAGCCATTTTGGTATCTTCCAGCGAATATTCATCCGCATAGTCATCATCTAATGGTTTCCCATCACTGATCAGGATGAGAAGCCGGACTTTCGCCGCTTGCTGTTTCAATCGCTGCGTCGCATGTCGTATCGCCGCACCATCACGGTTCTGCTGTTTGGAAGTCACTCCGCTGATTTTCAAGCCGACACGTCCCCCGGGTCGCTGGTCAAAATCTTTCAACACGTGAATGTCCACCGATTGCCGGGATTGCCCGGAAAAGCCATATATCGCATATTGATCGCCAATCGCAGACAACGCTTCTGAGAGCAGGAGCAAGCCTTCCTTTTCAATGTCGATGACGGGACGCGCTCGAGTTCCGATCTGCCGTCCGGTCGACCCGCTCATATCCACCAGAAATGCCACCGCAACCTGTCGATCACGTTTCTGTCTGGTGGCATACACCTGATCAGAAGAATCGTTTCCTTGCCGTCGATCAACCATCCAATTCACCAAGGCATCCAAATCAATGTCCTCCCCATGTGATTGGCGCCCCATTCGACGAAAGGCTTCCGGACGAATCGCTTCAAAATACCGGCGGATGAGTCGGACCATAGGGCCATACGTTTGAAACGTTTCATCGACAAAGTCTGGTGACCCTTCACGACCTGCCTGTTCAATCACACGGCACCATTGGGGTCGATAGTCACGGACCGTCCCATCCCACTCCTCATACAGATACTCTCCCTCACGGAGACGAGCCCCCTGTTGTCCATCGCTCGGACGAAACGTAGGTTGAAACCACTGCTGCATAGGTGATTCGCCAAAGGTTGGTTTCTTAGGATCTTGCGAAGGATCGGGTTGGTGAGGAGATCGACGCTCAAATTGGCTGGGTGTGTCTCCCCCAGCATTTTCCCCCATTGTGGCAACTTGATCCTGTTGCCCTCCTGTCTGCCCTTTCGACGCCTGTTCCCCCTCTTCCCCTCCTTTGACGTGGTCTGGATTAAGAATGCCCCGATATCCCCAGTTACTCAAAGGCTGATACGCCTCCTCTAAGTGTTCAGCCGCTTCAGGTTGGCCGCCTGAGTCAGAAACCCCGGAAGTATTGGAAAAGGGTTCAAGTTCTTGGTTGTGTTTTTCCAGGGTTCCAATCCGGCGCTCCAATTCCTGGTAGAGCCGGTCGGCAAGTTCAACAGATTCATCGACGGTCGCGGTGGGGTGTAAGATCGTTCGGGCAATCTGCCAGATTTCATCAATCACCTCTTGAAGTCCCGGACGAGTGAATTCCTCCTTGGTGAACCCTGCAAACAGCAACAACAATGCGTCCAGCACCATCTCACGAGCCGTCATCCCATGGGAAAGCGTGCGAAGCTCCATGGCCTCCTTCGTCAAAGACGTCAAATCCTCTTGTAATCCTGGGTATTCATGACGGAGCAAAAAGTCAATTCGAGCATCTTCCACAATTTCCCACAAATCCCGGATAATCTCGGGTTGAGGGTAGCGTTGAAAAAGATTTCCCAATGTGTGAATGGCTCTATTGGGGCTAAGAACTTTTTCGTGGTATCGGGTCTGCACCCTGGTAGCCACACGTTGCAACACGTCAGTCGAGAGCGCATACGTGCCAAATTCCACGTGCCCAACTTCATGAGCGACCATGACCGTATACCATCGTCGGTTTCCTTCGCGGGTCTCCGATCGCCTCATGACCAGAGGAAGATATACCGTTTTTCCGTCCGCGCTCACCTGAGCTTTCCCGGAGACAGAACTCGTTGACATGTGACTGGCACCGATCGAACCTCCGCCCTCCGGGAGCCCCTCTATGGCCACATCCTCTCCACACAACGCCCTGGCAAACATTTTTAACGATCTAGCGACCTGACGAAGCGACACTCCACTCATTGCCTGCTCTACGGCTGAACAGGCCTGCCGCGTTTCCAGACCAAAAAAGGCTCGTCCAGCCTCAACACTATACTCAAGGGCCTCCATACCCTGGCCAAACCACGCGTCAAACACACCGGAATCGTCTTCCTTGCCGGCCAAGACGAC
>CAZBQO010000097.1:0-8482 GCA_964494125.1 uncultured Nitrospira sp.
TGAACGTCTCCGCACCACTCGTATGACCATTACCCGCTATGAATGCGGAATGCGTCGGATTCCTGGAGTGGTCGAAGCCATCCTCTCCCAACTGGATTCTCCGACACAGATTCCCATGGCCGGCATCGTCGCGGCCGGCAACCCGATTGAGCCCATTCCCCAAACTGAGCTGGTGGAGGTTCCACCTTCCATGCTGCGAACGGGAGACAATTTCGCATTACGAGTGAAAGGTGAATCGATGCGGGATGAAGGCATCCTGCCCGGTGACCTGGTGATTGTACACAAGCAACGAATGGCGCGAAATGGACAAACCGTGGTCGCGCTGGTGAATCAGGAGGCGACGATTAAGAAATATTACAACAAAGAAGAGCAAATAGAACTGCATCCGGCGAACGCAACCATGGCTCCGATTCTGGTGACTCCCCAGGATGAATTTGTGATTGAAGGAGTGGTGATCGGAGTCATTCGGCATTGTGGCTAGATGAAAAATGATGGACCGTCAAATTGTCTGTTTATGTATTCCTCGATTCGAAGTGGCCCTGGCACGCCTCGACGCCCCCTCCTTACGCACCAGACCTGTCGCCGTGGCTTCTGCCCATGCGTCCCGTGCCATCATCCGTGAAGTTTCTCGCGAAGCTGAAGACGCCGGAGTCATACCCGGACTTCAGGCCGATCGGGCCAGACGACGCTGTCCCTCACTTCGACTCGTGCCTCCCAACCCTACTCGTGTCGCCCAGGCCCATCATGCCCTCGTGTCGTGCATGGTCCCGATCGCACCCATTTGGGAGTCGTTTAGGCCTGGGCATTTTTATTTAGATTTGACCGGCACCACTCGACTTTTTGGCGCAACCTGTGACACCACGATGCGTTTAGAGCGCGATGTCACATCGCGACTTGGGCTACAAGCCGTCGCCGGTATCGGGACCAATAAGCTTGTCGCGCAAATGGCCAGCTCCATCCTCACGCCGCCCCAACTCTGTGATGTCCGGGCAGGCTCCGAACAGGACTTTTTATCACCGTTACCCGTCTCAATACTTCCCGGGCTACAAGGTCCTGGATGGTCCGCACTCCACACACGCTTGACCGATTTGAATCTACAGACCATCGGCGACGTGAGCGACGTGAGTTTGGAAGCCTTGGAAACCGTCTGCGGTCGATGGGGCCACCGGCTCTACCAGTGGGCACGGGGGATTGATTTTTTGCCGGTCGTGGCTCCTGAGGCCTCGCTATCGCTGACCCATTCCTATCTCTTTGAACCGGATACGATTGACTACAACCGGCTCCTTGGAGGTCTGTCATGCCTTCTGGATTCTCTCTGCCATGATCTACGTCGGCGACAGCGCCTGTGTCATCGCCTCAGACTGACGCTGCTCTCTAGCGATCAGCTCACGGTTCACCATTCATCTGTCTTATCCACACCCACACATTGGGAGGTTGATATGTTTCCATCAGCTCAGACCTTATTCCGTCGGTGCTTCCAACGACGCGTCCGCGTGCGCTCACTCACCATTCGAAGTAATAGCTTTCGTCCCCCACCCGAACAACTATTGCTCTTCCCATCACATGACCCGGAAGAACCTCAGTCACTCCCCCGTCCCCATCGACTAGCATTAGCCCTTGATCGTTTGCATACCCGGTTCGGCATGAAAGTCATTCAATGGGGACGCTCACACCTGGCCTCTCGTTTAGATTGAATAGGTGAATTTTTTAAAATTCTCAAGCGATGCTCCCGCCTCTGTGGCATGATCACCATCATTTTCATGTCATCACTTAACATGCAAAATAACCAATGAATAATAGGTGTTTTGCATTTTAAAATGATAAAAATTAATTAAAAACTTTAACTAATGAGTTATCCACAGACTAAAAAAATAAGGCATTACTTCAATCAACAGGTTATCAACACGAACATAAAGTAAAGCGATACTTTAATTAAAAATGGGTACGCAATTTACCATTATTGCCGCATTATTTCATGCCAGTCTTTGTCCATTTACACGTTCATTCGGAATACTCCCCGATGCAAGGAGTGTCCTCACTGGAAACCTTGTGCCAGACGGCAAAAGGACAGGGAGCCGAGACACTTGCCCTGACCGACACGAACGGTCTGTATGGTGCCATTCGCTTTATCGAGGTCGCCCAGGCCCATGGCTTACGCCCGATCCTGGGAGCCGAACTGATCCACAACCGGCACCGCGCCGTGCTCCTGGTCAAAGATTCTTTTGGCTATACCAATCTCTGTCGCCTGCTTTCCCAACGCCATTGCGATGACGACTTTGACTGCATCGCCTCGGTTCAGGAACACCGAAAAGGACTAATCATTCTCTCTGATGATCTTTCTGCACTGACGGTCTGGAAACGTCACTCACCTAGCGATCTGTACGTAGAGCTAACGCCCGGCGCGCTCATGCACCAGGCCCTGGCCTTTAGCCGCCGCACACGCCTTCCTCCTGTCGCAACCAACCGGGTGCATTTCGTGACCCCCCAGGAATTTCCCTTCCATCAAATTCTCCGCGCGATCGCCTTAAATACCACCCTCTCTCAATTGCCGCCGGAGGCATGCTGTGCACCCCATCATTGGTTGATGCCACCTTCGATACTGGCTCCACAGTTTCCCCATGTGCCTCACGCGATGGCCAACACCTGGAAAATCGCGCAGCACTGCCAGACCGAGTGGTCGTTCAAAGAGACGATTTTCCCGAGTTTTCGCCAGCTCTCCGACCCCCATGCCTTCACTCTGCTACGCGAGAAGACCTACAACGGGGCCCGATGGCGGTACGGCTCACTGACAGCAGTCGTGACTGATCGGATCGAACGCGAACTGGGCGTCATCCGGGATAAAGGCTACGCCCATTATTTTCTGGTGGTTGACGAGATTGTCCGCCAGGCGCCTCGCACCTGTGGCCGGGGATCGGCGGCAGCATCCATCGTGTCCTATTGCCTGGGGATTACCCATGTGGATCCCATCCGGCACAATCTGTTCTTTGAACGCTTTTTAAATCCCGGGCGTCATGATCCGCCGGATATCGACGTGGATTTCCCCTGGGATGAGCGGGACCGCATTGTAGATTTTGTCTTTGCGCGCTATGGCAGCCGGCAGGCCGGCATGGTGGCCAATCAGAATACACTGGCGCTTCGGGCAGCCGTGCGGGAAGTCGCCAAAGTCTATGGCATGCCTCCGGCGGAAATTCAACAGGTGAGTCGACTGCTGACTCGCCTCCCGCTCACCGATCTTCCGGCTCAAGAGTCCTCTGTCTCCCCATGCAGCCAATCCGCGATCCGACAGACTCCCCGCCTTCCCAATATTCGAGAAAATGGAAAGCCTCGCTCTCTTCCATCTTCACCGTCTTCGAGACCCCACAATGGCAAAAAACCACACTCACATCTTGATGAGGCCTCGGCGTTCACCGATTTGCGCGAGCCATGGCCGGAAATTGTCAGACTCGCTCTTCAACTTCAGGGACGGTTCCGTCACCTGTCACTGCACTGCGGGGGTATCGTGATTGTTCCTGACGATCTCCGCCGCTATGTCCCGGTGGAAGTGGCCGCAAAGGGTGTTCCGGTCATTCAATGGGAAAAGGATCAAACGGAAGATGCCGGCCTGGTCAAAATCGATCTCCTGGGCAATCGATCCTTAGCCGTCATTCGGGATGCCCTTGCGGCAATTGCAAAACACACCGGCCGCCACATCGACTATGCCACCTGGGACCCATTAACCGACCCCACAACGCAACAGCTCATTCAACGGGGTGAGACAATTGGATGTTTTTACATCGAATCGCCTGCTACCCGGCTACTTCTCAAAAAACTCTGGACGGGCATGCCGGCGGATCGGCGCATGCATGCGGACGTCTTTGAGTATCTCGTCATCGTCTCATCGTTGATTCGTCCCGCCGCAAACCGGTTCATTCAAGAATTTGTCCGGCGGGCGCATGGCGGCGCCTATCGTCCCCTGCATCCGTTAGTGGAAGACGTGCTCGGGGAAACCCACGGCATCATGGTGTATCAGGAAGACGTGACCAAAGTGGCCATGGGTCTGGCGGGATTTTCCGTGGAAGATGGCGACCAACTCAGGAAAATCCTCAGCAAAAAACATAAGCAACGCCGGCTTCGCGATTATCAACGCCAATTTGTCGACGGCGCGCGCGCGCGCGGTGTGGATGCGCGAACGATCGAGCGGGTATGGGCAATGACGATGAGCTTTACCGGCTATAGTTTTTGTAAACCGCATTCGGCCAGTTATGCGCAGGTGTCATTTAAGTCGGCCTATCTCCGTGCCCATTATCCTGGGGAATTCATGGCCGCCGTCATCAGCAACCAGGGTGGGTTTTATTCAACGTTCGCCTATCTGTCAGAAGCTCGCCGGATGGGATTGACCGTGCTCTCCCCGGACATCAATGCCAGCGCATGGGCATATGAGGGAGAAGGAACGACCATCCGCATGGGCTTGATGCAAATCAAAGGCATCGTACGGGGATTCATTGATCGGCTTCTCGAAGAACGATCCCGCCACGGCCCGTTTCAGTCGTTTCATGATTTTCTGAGCAGGCTCAACCCCGAACCGGCGCAGACGCGGTTATTGGTTCTGGCAGGTTGCTTCGATGCTATTGCCGGTGAGGTCACCCGTCCCGGCCTGCTCTGGCGGGTCTACGCCGAGCATCCAACCTTTGGCATCTCCTCACCCAGATCAGTTGCACCACACGCCACCCCGCTGTTGCCATCCGTTCGTCTGCTCCCGATTCCGAATGAATATGACACAGAACGGCTGATCCAGCATGAGATTGAGCTCTTCGGCTTCCCCCTCCGTTGTCATCCGTTGACGCTCTATGCGAGACATTTGCAAAGCCTGCCAATCACTCCCGCCACAGAGATGGCGATGCATATCGGCCGTCGGATCATGATGATTGGTTGGCTGATCACGGAAAAAGCCGCCTCGACGAAACATGGCAAACCCATGGAATTTATCACGCTGGAAGATACCACGGCACTTTACGATGCCACGCTGTTCCCCGAAATATTCCAACGATACGGACCGTTACTCACAAACGAACGGCCGCTTCTTCTGGAGGGATTGGTGGAGGAAGACTTCACCGCCACCACACTGACGGTGCAGCATATGCGAGTGATCGGTTGACATCCAATCTGTCCAAACAGAGACTTCACCATTTAAGCATGGACCGAACAAATCCTGGTTCAAACCCATACCACATGGTCACCCTGAGCCAACGGCGAAGGGTCGATGTTCAGGCAGAGAAGTTATTTGTGAGGAGATGTTGAAGCCGGCAGAGGCCACCCCCCCTTCGAACGGATAGGTGACGAAATCGTAGGCTCTTAGGATTCTTTTTTCTTGGGCGGGTCAAACTCTTCCAGCGGCTGGAAATTGACTGGCAGTTGAAATAAATAATCGGTTACGGGCCGAAGCTTCACATGTCGATACTCGACACTCCAGCTTCCGTCCTTCCTGGTCAACTGCATCGGGAACTGAATGTCGGTGGCGAACCATTGGTAGTAGACATCGATCTCATCGCCCTGCTTCACCGTCACCTCGTACAAGATCGTCGGATGGCCTTCGCGTGTCTCCGTGCCGATCTCTTCACGCGAGATCTCTCCTTCCAGATGCTCACTCAATTTTGGCTCCTGAGCCGGATCGTAGGGGAGCGTCTTGAAGTGTCTCACGCGGGAGAGCAGCAGCCACATGAGCTGCTTGTCCTTACGCACAATGGTGACGTTGACGGGTCCCATCGACTGATGCTCCAACCGCCACCGGTCATCCCGATAGTACAGGTTGGCCTTTTGAGTCTGCCGCCCGAACTTAAGGATTTGGTCTGCAGTAAATTCCAGTCCCCAAGCATTAAGGCCTGACAAGAGGCCACTGGCGATCAGTACTCCGGTGAGGATCCAACAACGCATAAATTCATATTACCAACAAACGCCGATCACATTCTATAATCGGTGAGGGTTTCCGGAAATTTTCCCTTTATTTGATACTGAGTCGGTTCTCAACCACCCCCACCCCCTCAACCTCTCTCGATAAGAATATCGCTTGTTCAGCCTGCCTCATTTCATCCACGAACCCACTCAACTGCACCCGATTTTTAAATGTTTCGACATGAACATCGGTCCCTGACACCAGGGGGCATCGGAGAAGAGCGGTCTTCACCTTTGTCGTGATAATACTGTCATCAAGGTATTCTCCCGTGCTCTCGTGAAGAGGGGTGCTCGCGCAACCCATCGAGATCATCAATAACATGATTCCAATACCCGTAACTATGTGCATCGCTTTCTTTCCTCGTATTACAAAACCTCTCTATCAAGTTGAAATTATCATGACAGGATTTCTTTACTTAATGGACAAGTTATTTTCAACTGCCATGACCCCACCGACTTCCCGAGCTAATCGTGCGGCCTGGTCGATTTGCTGAGCATTATTGACAAGGCCGTTTAATTGAACCCGTCCTTTAAAAGTCGCCACATTGATATCCATCCCGGACACTTCCGGATCACTCAAGAGAGCCGTTTTAACCTTGGTCGTTATCACGCTATCATCAATATGCTCTCCAAAACTTTCCGATTGAGGCCCGCCCGCACATCCCACCATCAAGGAGACAAAAAAAAGACAAGCAACTAATCCCATATTCTGTAATTGTTTCATAATGTATCACTCCTTTTTTTGTAAAAGAAAAAAATCGTCAGCATTCCCTCAAAAAACATCTACTTCACTTATCGGCCATCAGGCCTATCCTCCATTCGTCCGGCACTCGACGGGCTAGATGCGTTTATCGAACTCCCAAAAAAATTACTTCGTGCATCTTGAAATCTCTCCCGGGCACCCACAAATTTATCTCGTGCTTCCAAATACCGGTCACGATCTCTGCTGAATTTTTCATAGGTTTTATTAAACAGATGCTCTTCCTGCTCATAAATTGATCTGGCTCGATCAAATTTAGCTCTGGCTTCGTTGTAGCGCATTCGGTCATTTATGAATTGATCAACATTTTCATTAAAATTGTCTTGAGCTTCTTCATAGCGATCTATGTCCCGTTGGGCTTCACCCAGTTCTTTAAGCGAAGGACCGACGTCTGAAAATGCTGCCGAGTCATTCGAAGGTTCAGATTCTTGAGCAAACGCACACGGCCCCCCTATACCCAGGGAAAACACCATAAACAGGGGGAAGGACAAAACAGTCTTCAAGGTGTGCCTTTTCATAAAACCTCCATTTGGGCTTAAGTGGTTTATCCTGACGGGGGTGAAACTCTTTATGTGCTTACAAGTACCACGGCAGGATGCACCGACCAACTGATAGAAACCCTTGTTTGACGGGTCTTACAATTAATAATTGATGTTTTTAAGGGAACGGCGTTGTCAATTAACGGCCCACAAGCAATGAGAGAGAGAGCCGGAAAAGGAAGAAAATTGCGTGATGGGAGACAATGGAGACAGATTGGCCATGGTGGGTCCTCCCAATAACGTAGTGAGCAGGACGGCCTTATTCCAAAATGAGATTGGTCTTTTCCTTTCTCTTACTAAAATGAGAATTACTAAACTTGGAGGGACTAATCTTGGAGGGTACGATGGAACACAAATAATGAAAGAGATTTCTATTAAAATCTGGAATCGTTATTTTCAGATGGTCTCAAATTCGGCTTACTCTCGATGCCAGAAAAATATCCCATGAACTTCCAGATGGCACCTTCACGGATAAATTCACAACTAACGAGGATTCAGCTCTGATTTCCCTCTCTGAATATCAGCCTACCAATCAGCCCATTTCACCAACTCTCGCAACATGCCAGCCAGGTTTTCCCTTTCATTAAATAGGAACCACACATTCAGGCCGATCATATCTTGGATTATTCACGAGCTGACTGACGGGATAGGCTTCCATCTCCTCGGGTGGATACGGTCGAAGCAACGCGTTGATTCGCTCAATAGCTTGCAAAGATGGATCGAGCCAAACGGCATAATCTTTGGAGGTTAAAATGACCGGCATGCGATGATGGATAGATTCCATGACTGCATTGGGAGCAGTCGTAATAAGTGTGCAGGTTTCCAGAGGGTGCGCCTCGTTTTTCTCCCACCGTTCCCACAAGCCGGCGAACGCAAAGAGCCGTTGATCCTTGAATCGAACATAATAGGGTTGTTTGATTTTTCCTTCTTGTTTCCATTCATAAAAGCCATCGGCCAAAACAAGGCAGCGTTGTTGCTTAAACGCTTTTCGGAAAGCCGGCTTCTCCGCCACAGTCTCTCCGCGGGCATTAATCAACTTATTCCCGACGCTGGGATCCTTAGCCCAGGAGGGCACCAGTCCCCACTTCATTTCCCTACATTCTCGTTGTCGTGATTCAAGATTTGTGCGCACACAGGCAACCAACTGCGATGGGGCAATATTGTAGCGAGGGCTCAATGGCGGGATGACCTTCAGGCCCAACTGTTCCGCCAAATGCTGGAAATTCTCCTTACGTGTGAAGCGACCGCACATAAT
>CAZBQO010000098.1:0-8363 GCA_964494125.1 uncultured Nitrospira sp.
CACTGAGGATGAGGTGAACGCCGAAATTCAAAAACTGGCAACTTCCTTAAAGCTCCCGGTTGGTGAAATTCAGCGCATGGTCGAAGCTGGAGGGCAGGGGGCTCAGGAGGAATTTCGCGAGCGGATGAAGGCGGAAAAAGCCTTACAGTTCGTCTATCAAAATGCGGTCATTCAGGGGTAACGCGTCGTGCGATCCTTCTGAATACACCTGTTCTGATATCTGTATTCGATACCTATTTACAACACGAGGAGGTCTCAGGGAATGCTCATTCCGATGGTTATTGAACAAACGAATCGAGGTGAACGGTCATATGATATTTACTCACGTCTGCTGAAAGACCGGATCATTTTTGTTGGAGCGCCGATCGATGATATGTTTGCAAATGTCATCATCGCTCAGCTGTTGTTCTTAGAATCCGAAGACCCGGAAAAGGACATTCATCTCTATGTCAATTCACCTGGCGGAAGTGTGACGGCGGGAATGGGGATCTATGATACGATGCAATATGTGCGGTCGCCCATCAACACCATCTGTTTAGGCCAAGCGGCAAGCATGGGCGCCTTGTTATTAACAGCAGGGACTAAAGGAAAGCGTTTTGCTCTTCCCAATGCACGCGTGATGATTCATCAACCTATGGGGGGATTTCAGGGCCAAGCGACGGAGATTGATATTCATGCCCGCGAGATTTTAAAGATCCGCGAAAAATTGAATGAAATTATGGCCTTCCACACAGGGCAGCCTCTTGCTAAAATTTCTGAAGACACGGAACGGGATTATTTTCTATCAGGGGAAGAAGCCAAAGCGTACGGATTGATTGATGAGGTCATCGTCCGAAGTCAGGAAAAGGGGCACAAGGACGACACCAAGTCAGGTTCCAAAAGTAAGGATTAAGGGCATAGGAGGCACTACTTATGGCGAGACAAGCGAAGTCCGAAGCCAATCTTCGTTGCTCCTTCTGTGGCAAGAACCGTGATCAGGTTCGAAAACTCATTGCGGGTCCGACCGTCTATATTTGTGATGAATGTGTCGGCTTGTGTAATGAAATTATCTCCGAGGATTGGCAGGAGTCTCGCCAGGAGATTTCGGCGAAACTGTGCAAGCCGGTGGATATTCACCAACATCTTGATCAATACATTATTGGACAGGATCAGGCAAAAAAGGTTCTCTCGGTTGCCGTCTATAATCATTATAAGCGTATATCAGCTAATGAAATCGGGGATGTTGAACTTCAAAAGGGCAATATTCTGATTGTCGGACCGACCGGAACAGGAAAAACCTTATTTGCTCAGACACTAGCCCATTACCTGGATGTACCATTTACGATTGCAGATGCGACGACGCTGACGGAAGCTGGGTATGTTGGGGAAGATGTTGAAAATATTATTTTAAAACTTCTGCAGGCTGCAGACTATGAAGTTGAGCGTGCAGAACGGGGAATCGTGTATATTGATGAAATTGACAAAATTACCCGCAAAGCTGATAGCCCATCGATTACCCGTGATGTCTCCGGTGAGGGTGTCCAGCAGGCATTGTTGAAACTCATTGAAGGGACCGTGGCCAATGTTCCGCCTCAAGGGGGAAGAAAGCATCCTCATCAGGAGTTTATTCAAGTCAATACGACCAATATTTTATTTATTTGTGGCGGGGCATTCGTAGGATTGGATTCCATCATTGAGCGGAGGTTGAACCAAAAGCGTATGGGCTTTGGCGCCGATGTTCAAATACGTGGCCAACATCAAATTGGTGACTTATTCTCCAAAGTGGAACCGGAAGATTTACTGCAATATGGGTTGATTCCTGAAATTATCGGTCGTCTGCCGATTGTTGCGGCTCTTGATCAATTGGATGAACCGGCTTTGGTCCGCATTTTAACGGAACCAAAAAACGCCTTGATCAAGCAATATCAGAAGTTATTGTCCTTGGATAAAGTGAAGTTAAAGTTTGCCGATGGAGCGTTATTGGCAATTGCCAAAAAAGCCCATCTGCAAAAAACCGGAGCACGAGGACTTCGGGCGGTCTTAGAGTCGGTGATGTTAGACTTGATGTATGAGCTGCCGTCGCAGGCGGAGGTGAAAGAGGTGTTGGTGACCGAAGAGTTTATTCACGGCAAAGGTGAGCCCATCAAAGTCTTTGAGCATCAGAAAGGGATCAAGCCCGCTGTCGGATCTTAAGCTGGTTCCGGGTTCTTCTCCGTTGGTGCCGCTATCTCCTCGTACCCGCATTCCGCATTGTAACAGAGAACTTTGCTTCCCCTTTGTTTCCTGATTTTTTCGATCAAGAATGGAGCCTGGTATTGTGGGCAGGGACGATTGGGGTCGATCTCAGATCGCAAAGGTGCACATAGGATAATTGCTCCACGAATAAAATGTCTTGCCTTTTTTGTGCGCGTTTGAACCCGGTCTCCCCCGCAATCCTTGACAGCGCATTAGACGTCTAGCTTTAAGGGTTTTGTGGTTTTACATTCAGGGTATTGAGAGCAGGCGGGGAAATTTCCAATTCGGCCGTATTCCCCGATCACTAGCGGGATTTGAGTTTTTTGGCTGTACGAGCTGGTTTCTTGGTAGCCGATTTTTTTGCCGACGGTTTCCTGGTTTCGACCTTCTTCGCGGGCAACTTTTTGCCGCTCGTGGCCTGGTCGTCGCCGGTCTTGGGTTTACGGGCCTCAAATTCGAAGCCGACTTTCCCGTCATCCCCGCATTTCAGGTAAGCCTTGAACTTGCGACGGGTTCGTGATGAAACAAAGCCGGTCAGCAATTCGGTTCTGCCTTCGCTCAGCAACTTTCTGATCTGAGCGGGTTCGATTTCCTGTTGCAGTATGACTTTGCCTGTTCGAAAGTCGCAAGTCTTGTTCGGGCCGACCGCCTTTTCACAGGTATAATTCATTCCATGTTCATAAACTGATGCCTGGCACTTCGGGCAACTCCCCAGTGATTCTTGGCCGTGAAAATCAACCGGTTCACTGGCTTCATCGTCATCATTTTGACCGAAGTCAAATTCAAGCTTGTGTTCATCGTTCAGTTTGAGGATTGCCGCAAACGGCCGGCCAAGCCGACTGCGAAATCCCTGCAACGGACCAATCGTGCGTTCGGCAATCAGAGTATCTGCTTCGGGTACCTCCAATTGACGGCTGCCCGGAATTTTCGTAATTGAAAAATCGCACTGTGTGCACGAGAACCGCTTGTAGTTTTCTTTGACCAGGCCGCCGCATTTGGGGCAGGGTGACTGCAATGTTGAGTAATCGCCTGGAACGGTCGTTGCGCCGTAGTTTTTGGCCCTCGCAACAATTTGTTCAACTATCTTGCTGATTTGTTGCATGAACGCTCTGCGGTCCAACTGACCTCGTTCTATCTGCGAAAGTTTGCTTTCCCATTCGCCGGTCAGTTCCGGCATCGTGAGTTCGGTCACCCCCAGGCCGCGCAATAAGGTCAACAGTTGAAAGGCCTTGGTGGTGGGTATCAGTGACTTGTCTTTGCGCAATAGATAGTTCTCGCTAATTAAGCCTTCGATGATCGCTGCGCGGGTTGCCGGCGTGCCCAGACCCTTTCCAGACATGGCTTCGCGCAAGTCATCATCATCAATCAGCTTGCCGGCGCCTTCCATCGCAGAAAGCAGTGTGGCTTCCGTATATCTGGCCGGTGGTCTGGTCGCCATGTCGCGAATTTCAATATCGCTAACCGCGGCTTTTTCATTCTCCCCAACCGCTACGAGCGTGCCCTCACCAGCAATGGCTTCACGGCCGTAAATGGCCAACCAACCCGGCTTGACCATTACCTTGCCTTCGGTCTTGAAGTGGTGCCTGTCAATCTGGGAAATACGGGTGGTGTTTCGAAACTCCGCAGGTGGGAAAAAGGCCGCCATGAATCGACGCACGACCAGGTCGTATATCTTGGCTTCGGCTTCGCTGAGGTTCTTGGGTGCCTGCAAGGTGGGAATAATGGCGAAGTGATCAGAAATTTTCGCGTCATTGAAAATACGTTTGTTCGGTTGGACCCAATCATTGCTCAGAATTTTTGCCGCATGCGGCCCTATTGGATTGCCGCCGCTGCCGCCGGTCATGGCTGACAAACGCTCACTTGCCTCATCACGCAGAATGCCCAGGGTATCTTGCACGGTAGAGAGATAGTCTTCCGGCAGAGCGCGCGAATCGGTTCTTGGATACGTCAACACCTTGTGGCGTTCATAAAGCGCTTGCGCCAGCGATAATGTGGTCTTGGCCGAAAAGCCAAACCGGGCGTTGCCTTCACGTTGTAGACTCGTCAGGTCAAACAGCATCGGTGCGCTTTGCGTCGTCGGTTTGGTTTCTTCAGTGACTACCGCCTGCTGCCTCTGGCAGGCCTGCCTGATTGCTTCAGCCTGATTGCGTTCCCAAAGTCTTTCTGCGCGCCGTTCCGCATCTTCGTCATTCTTTCTGAAGTCCGTATCAAACCAGCGACCTGAATACTGTCCGGCCTCGACATCAAACTGGGCATGGACTTCAAAGTAGGGCCGCGAGACGAATTGCTTGATCTGTTCTTCGCGCTCCACGACGATGGTCAGGGTGGGCGTTTGAACCCGGCCAACGGTGGTGAGGTAAAAACCCCCGTCTTGGGAGTTGAACGCCGTCATAGCCCGGGTGCCGTTAATGCCAACCAGCCAGTCTGCTTCTGCTCGGCAGCGGGCGGCATCAGCGAGCGGCTTCATTTGTTCATCATCGCGCAGCTCCTGAAATGCTTCGCGAATGGCCTTGGGCGTCATGGACTGCAGCCAAAGCCGGCTTGTCGGTTGCTTGGCTTTAGTGTGCTGAACAATCAGTCTGAAGATCAGCTCGCCTTCGCGCCCGGCGTCACAGGCGTTGATAATTCGGTCGATATCTTTGCGGCTGATCAGCTTGGCGAGCAATTTGAGCCGGTCCTCGGTGCGGGCGATTGGGTTCAGGTCAAAGTGATCGGGAATGACCGGCAGGTTGGCAAAAGACCACTTGCCACGTTTGACCTCTACGTCGTCAGGCGCCTTGATTTCAAGTAGGTGCCCAACGGCTGAGGTTACAACATAGTCGTCACCTTCAAAATAATCCTTCTCGCGTTTCAGTCCGCCAAGCGAATGCGCGATGTCGGCTGCAACAGAGGGCTTCTCGGCAATTATCAGCGATTTACTCATTAGCAGCCACTACCAGGGAAGGCTCCTTTGGTATCTTTGATGTAAGGGAAACCGATACTCACGCGTGCAAGGTCCATTACAAACTCAAGGCGAAAATGGCGTCGTCACAATCCACCTGCTGCGATGTGACTGGTTTTTTCGCGTGCTCATCATAATGATGGCGTAGGGTAGAGGCAAGTTAGGCTGGGCGTTCAACTCATTTTTTCCAGCGGCTGCAGCCGTTCCAACCAGCCGCCAAGGCTAGCCTGCCGACGGTTTTGTCGCAAATTTTTATTGAAGGCAATAAGGGGCTTTAGCTCCGTGTCTGACAGATGAAAATGGCTATCTTTACTGGTTTTTCAACTCGGTCCAACATGAAAACCCGTGGCGAATCTTACAAATCGAATTTTTTCGGCAGAACCCCAAGTAGTGTTCAAGGTCAATGCCCAGTTTGCTTTTCGGGACGCCTTGAAGATGACCCACAGATGCCAAGGCTTGGTCATTGCGTCCAAAATATTTGGACAGGGTTTCGGCTTTGTTGGGCGATTCGACGATGACGAGTGATTTAGGCATAGACCGTGATGAAAATCATGAATTGTTTACGAGTAAAATTTTCCAGAGGGAAAAGACATGCTGATGTACTATCCGATGCACATCCGGAGATACTGCAGGCCCGGTATCTGCTTTATAAGCCCTTTGATCTCCAAAGACAAGAGAATGCTCATGACTTCAGATGGGGCATAGGAGCATTGATTGATTAAATCGTCCAGGGAAACAGGTTCTAGTGAAATGCAATCAAATAGCTGTTGTTCCTCTGTTCCTAGTGCAGGCGCGGACGGTTGAGGCTGAAACGCGCCTTGTTGTTTCTCGAGTTGCTCCCGGAAGGAGGGTTCTAACATAGGAAGAATTTCTTCCACAACATCAAAAGAATTTTCGACCAATTTCGCTCCCTCTTTAATAAGGCGGTGAGGGCCACGAGTCAACGTATTAGTCACATTTCCCGGTACGGCAAAGACTTCACGGTTTTGCTCGAGGGCCATCCGAGCGGTAATGAGGGACCCACTGCGCGAGGTGGCCTCCGCGACAATCACCCCAAGTGAGAGCCCACTAATGATTCGATTACGTTGAGGAAAATGGTAAGAATGTGGAGGGGCTCCCATGGGAAATTCAGAGAGTACGGCTCCCTGCTGTTCAATGCGTTGTCGTAGTGGACCGTGCTCAGGCGGATAGGTGCGGTCAATGCCGCATCCAAGAACCGCCAGGGTTCTCCCAGATGTAGCCAGCGCGCCTTCGTGGGCTGCGGCATCAATGCCTCTGGCCAGCCCACTCACAATCGTAAAGCCCAGTGCAGTTAAATCGCCGCTCAGTTGTCGCGTGAATGTCCGCCCGATGTGCGAGCCTTTTCTTGAGCCGACGACGGCAAGGGCATGCTGATCGCGGTCTTGGAGCTGGCCTGTATACCAGAGTACTGGAGGAGGATCCGTAATGGTTTTTAATCGGGGCGGATAGTGAGCGTCTGTAAGTGTCAGGATAGCGTATCGCCCATCCTGCACGGCCTGCAATTCTTTGGCAATGTGATCTTGTGCCTCGGCAGGTATGGGTTGATGAATGGCCATGGCCAATGATGGAGAAATTTCACCCATTGATACGAGTGTATGGGTGTCCAAGGAACGAATGGCTTCTGGTGAGCCGAACCGGTTGATAAGTCTGGTGTAAGTAACAGGGCCAAGTCCTTTGACTGCCAGAAGTTCCAACCAGCCTTGCAGGGGTGAGGTCATCCAGATCCTTTGTGAGGATAGCGACTACGCGTCTGGAGATCATTGTGAAATGACCTGCCTGCATGGCTCTCCACCCAGAAACTGCTCCAGGTTGTACTCCGGAGGATGAAGACCTCCTGATTTTTCCAGAGTTGGAGGGGAGATCTGGGTCCCCATTCTTTTCTGTTCCCTGAGGCAAGTGTTACGGATAATGAGAAAGAATCGTGGAGGGCATTGTTCATGATTCAATCGTTCTCTCGTGGTTAGGATGCGTTCCGGGATTCGGCGCGGGAAGTCAATTTTCCCACCACGACGATGTCATATTGCTCAAGGTGGAGTAATGGATCCGCCTCAAATAATATTGGTTGTTGAAATTCCTGTTCGAGTTGTTCAATGCTACTGTGTTCGGTTTCGAAAATAAGCTCAATGACTTTTGGGTTGGCCCCGACCACAATTTGTTGTGGTTGTCCACGAGTCATTCCGATGCGCCGGATATCCCGAAAGATTTCATACGCCACCGTCATGGTGGATTTGGTGTACCCTCTCCCCTCACAGTCACTACAAACTTCCGATAATGTCCGTAATAAATCTTCCCGGACACGTTCACGGGAAATCTCGATGAGCCCAAGATCGGATATGCGCGAAATACGTGTTTGAGCCTTATCGCCTGCTAGGGCGTCCAGTGTAGCCTGATACACTTTTTCACGGTTCCGTTCCCGTTCCATGTCAATGAAATCAATGATGATAATGCCCCCAATGCCTCGTAATTTAATCTGATAGCCAATTTCTTTTGCGGCTTCCAGATTGTTTTTTAAAATGGTTTCTTCCTGGTCGCGTTTTCCCACAAATCGGCCCGTATTGACGTCCACCACTGTCATGGCCTCTGTGTGATCAATGACAATGTGTCCTCCTGACTTAAGCCAGACTTTCCGACTCAGGGCTCTGGTAATTTCCAATTCGATCCCCAGGTGATCGAATAACCCTTCCTGCTTCTTGTCATAGAAATGAACGCGCGCCGCTTGTTCCGGAAGATAGCGACGGACAAAATCCTTCACTTCCTCAAAATCCGCCTTCGCGTCAATTAACAGTCGATCGACTTTTTTGGTGAATAGGTCTCGTACCACACGGAGCGGGAGGGACAGATCCGTATGCAAAAGGGATGGAGCAGGTTGGCTGTTGGCCGCTTTGAGGGTGTCTTCCCATAACGCGCTCAGGAATCTGACGTCTGTTTGCAGATCCTCTTCCGGTACATCTTCGCACACGGTCCTGACAATGTATCCATATTCGGGTTTTCGGATGCGCCGCATGAGGTCTTTCAGCCGATGACGTTCTTCGTCGTTCGTAATTCTTCGCGACACGCCAATATGGTCGACATTGGGCATGAGCACTAAAAATCGCCCGGGGAGGGAGACGTACGTGGTAATCCGGGGTCCCTTGGTGCCGATGGGGCCTTTGGAAATTTGGACCAGAAGTTCTTGCCCTTCTGTCAA
>CAZBQO010000099.1:0-8336 GCA_964494125.1 uncultured Nitrospira sp.
TTCTCCGATTGTTTCATGGATTAGCGACCGCGATGTTTACCCCGCTGGCCCTAGCGATGGTGGCAGAGCTCTTTGCGAAACGACGAGGAGAGGCTTTTGGTTGGTACACCTCGGCAACCCAGGGTGGTGGACTGCTGGGTCCAATGATTGGGGGGGCTATTGTCTATCAATATGGATTTGCCCCCACGTTTCTCTTAGCCGGACTATTTGGGATGTTAGCTGTAATCTTCTTCTGGATGATCCCCCAGACGCTCACAGCCTCGCGGGTTCACCAATATTCCGTCCCGACACTATGGAAGGAGATGCGCGAAGGCCTCCGTCGAGTCTGCCGAATTCCACCCATTCTCATCACGAGTAGCGTGGAAGCTGCCAAGATGATGGGCAACGGCACGCTGATGGCGTTTTTGCCGCTCTATGGATTGACAATCGGATTGAACGCCGCCGAAATCGGGGTTTTGTTTGGAGTCCAGGCGTTGACTTCGTTTATTGCCAAACCGGTGATGGGGCGAATTTCTGATCGGGGGGCCAGGCAGCCGTTGATTTTTGGAGGGCTGTGCCTGTGCGGCCTCATGGTCATGGTTATTCCCCAGATTCAGGGCTATGTTCTCTTATTGGTGATCGCCGGAGCATTTGGATTTGGTGAAGCAGTGGTGACATCCTCGACCACTGCCCTGGTTGCTGATTATTCAGAAGGAAAAGATCTGGGAGCTGGTATGGGATTACGGGGAACTATAATGGATATCGGGCATGCAGGCGGACCGCTCCTGGCCGGCCTCCTCATCCATACCTTAGGCTATGGAGGAGGGTTTTTCTGTATTGGGGTCCTCTTATTACTGACGGCGGCATTTTTTGGTGTCACAATGATGGGGATCAAAAAATCAGTTGTGCTATAATGGGCTTTTTCCTGAAGGGCAGGCAAAGGAGTCGAACGCCATGAATGAAGAAATGGGAACCGGTGATTTCATCATCGGGATTATGGCGGCCATCGGAGTCGTGATCCTAGTGGTGGTCTTTATCGTGGTCGTGAAAAATGTTTTCTTAAATAAAGACAGCGATATCCAATAACCAAACAGGTGGGACATGTTTAGCGGAATTGTTGAGGAAATCGGTGCGATTCAGGGAATAGATAAAGGGTTGGCCGGTGCAAAATTTTCCATTTTGGCTTCTCTGACTTTAGAAGATCTCAAACTGGGAGATAGTATTAGTGTGGCCGGTGCCTGCTTGACGGCCAGCCAGGTGAGTGACACGGGTTTTTCGGTGGATGTGTCCACCGAAACATTGAACTGCACAACGTTAGGAACCATTACTGTCGGGACACCGGTCAATTTGGAGCGTGCCATGACACTCAACGCCCGAATTGGGGGACATCTGGTCACAGGCCATATCG
Organism: uncultured Nitrospira sp.; assembly: GCA_964494125.1. GTDB lineage: Bacteria > Nitrospirota > Nitrospiria > Nitrospirales > UBA8639 > Nitrospira_E. The sequence continues at coordinate 1,388 of CAZBQO010000099.1, forward strand.
ATGGCATTGGTCTTTTGCGTGCCCGGCAGCAGGATGGAAATTCAATTCAACTCACCATTGAAGCTCCAGAGGAAATTATCCGGTATTGTGTGCCGAAAGGCTCAATTACTGTGGATGGAATTAGTTTGACCATCAATGCGGTGTCGAATCGTTCTATTGCCGTGGCCATCATTCCGCATACCGCCAAAGTGACGACCATGGGCCTGAAGCAAATAGGGGACACGGTCAATTTGGAATCCGACTTAATTGGAAAGTATGTTGAACGCTTGTTGCAATCAAGCGGAGCCCTCCCGCCAAAACCCGCCACCGTGATCAATCGAGATTATCTTGAAAAACGAGGCCTGCTATAGTTTTTTTCACATTCCATGTCACAACATTTTCCACCAAAACCCAAACATCCTCTATGGCGATTATTTGCCGTCGTCACGCTTTTTGTTATCATCATTCCCGCAACGTTATGGGGTATCGTTCAACTCTACGAAATCATTTGCGCCTGGTGCGGCTGCTGTAGTGCCATCGATCGTCCACGCACCAGATAGATTCCCACTCAGGCATTTACTGCAATCGTCAATGAATGAGGAGAACGGGTTTTTCTCCTTATGTATTCAAGCAAATTATACAACCCCAAAGATTTTTTCTTAACCCTTATCCTGGCTGGTGGGGTTTTCACGTTTGATCTCCTGCTCCCGCGAGGATTTGCGGAAGAAATGTTGTATACAGGGGTGGTGTTCCTTGCGACGCAACGTTTGCCACGAAAGATGGTATATGTTGTGGCCATTGGATGCACCGCTCTCACGATCATAGGCTTTGTCCTGACATTTTTCACCTCGGATGGGGCACCATCATCATTGAGTTGGCCATTCCGGTTTCCTATCATCAACAGGGCTTTTTGTATCGCCGGTATTTGGGGCATTACCCTGTTGGCGCTCCAACGAAGGCGGGCGATTGAAGCTCTTCGAACGAGTGAGGATCGATTTGGTTTGGTCGCCGAAAGCATCAAGGATTATGGAATTGTGATGCTGGATCCGGAAGGGAGCGTCGCCAGTTGGAATGCCGGTGCGGCACATATTTTCGGCTATTCCACCGGAGAGGTTCTGGGTCGGCCTCATGACCTGTTATATGCACCCTTAGCTATTGACTCCCGCGAACCAACCAATTTTCTGACTGAGGCTAGAGTTTCGGGGAGTGTCATGAAGGAGGAATGGTTGGTCCGCAAAAACGGGTCGAGTTTTTGGGGGCATGTGGGCATCACCGTCTTACGTGATGAACATGATCAACTTCATGGGTTTGCCGCGGTAATGGGGGATCTCACCAAGCGAAAGCAGGAAGAAGATGTGATTCGAGCCCTGCTTCGTCTGAGTGAAAAATTGAATTCCACTTTCGTGCTGGAAACGCTCTTGGACGAATTGGTGACAGAAGCCATTCAACTGGTCCAGGCCCATGCCGGGTTTGCCGGGTTGGCCTCGGGGGACACATTGACATGTGAAAAATATATTCAAGGTCGAACAATAAAACTCTGTCATCGTTCCTGGTCTGCGGGGCAGGGATTACCCGGCTGGCTTCTCCTGCATAAGACCGCCTATTTCACGAATCACGCGCAGGAGGACAGACAGATTGAGCAGGATTTTCGTCAAGCCTTTGATATTCACTCAGCCTTAAGCATTCCAATTCTCGATGCCAAGGATACTCTTTTGGGATGTATTGAAGTCCATAACAAAGAGAAGGCCAGTGGCTTTTCACATTTTGATCAGCAAACCATGATTGGGGTTTCGCAGGTGGCCTCTATTGCCATTCAGAATGCCTTGGCCTACCAAAAACTTCAAGACGCTGAGGCGCTTCATAGCCATCTGTTGGACAAAATCATGACGGCTCAAGAAGACGAGCGGCGTCGAATCAGTCGGGAATTACATGATGAAATTGGCCAATCTCTAACTTCTCTTCTGGTTGGACTTCGTGCGGCTGAGGATGAGGCACGTTCAGATGGAATGGAAGCACGGGTGAATGATCTTCGAAAGATTACGAGTACGACACTGCAGGAGGTTCAGCGACTGGCAAAAGGTCTGCGTCCAAGCGTACTGGATGATTTTGGATTAGAGGAAGCCATCGCCCGTTATGGGGCCGAATTTAGTTCGACCTATGGGATAGAGGTGGATGTGGCGCAAAACTGGCAAAGTAAGGACCGACTTGCTCCCGCAGTGGAGACCGCGTTGTATCGAATTGTTCAGGAAGCGCTGACAAATGTGGGCAAATATGCCAAGGCCACCACCGTGTCAATACTTCTTCAGCAAAATCCGGCGCAGATTCAACTTATTGTAGAAGATAATGGTCAGGGATTTGACGCTCAGGCGGTTGTTCAGAAGGCTGCGGCAGGTGCGCATCTTGGCCTGCACGGGATGCGGGAGCGAACCCTGTTGCTCAATGGTTCGATTTCCATTGAATCATCTGCCGGAACTGGAACCACCATCTATGTCAACATCCCCTTAAAAGGAGAGGAGGCATGAAAATTCGGATTTTTATCGTCGATGATCACGCAGTCCTCCGATCGGGATTGCGTCTCTTGATCAACGGGCAATCGGACATGGAAGTCGTTGGTGAATCCGGAGGCGCCGCTTCCGCCCTTGAGGCCGTTCAAGAGCTATTGCCACATGTCATATTAATGGATCTGGCCATGCATGGTCATATGCATATCGACACAATTAGCGAACTGAAAAAGTGTTGTCCTTCCGGAAATATCCTTGTTCTGACCATGCACACTGAAAGCGGCTATGTTCGGGGGTCATTAGCTGCCGGCGCATCGGGGTATGTCATCAAGAGTGCGGCCGACACCGAATTATTGACAGCGATCCGTACCGTTGCCCAAGGAAAGACCTTTGTGGATTGGACTGTAGGGAAAGGGGTGGGGCAGGATCTCCCCAGTGCCCCCAAAAAAAGGCTTGCCGACAGGGCTCCTGGATTGCTGGGAGAACTCAGTCCGAGAGAGCGTGAGATTTTCGGTCTGGTCGCACAGGGGTTTACCAATCAGCACATTGCTGAACAATTGGGGATTAGTATCAAATCGGTTGAAACGTATCGTTCAAGGGTTATGGAAAAACTCGGGCTTCGTAGTCGTGCCGACCTTGTGCAGTTTGCTCTGAGCTGTGGTGTGCTGGCGTCCGGAAATCCTCTCTAAACTCCCACCTTTTCCCCTGGTTGAGCAATGTTCCAATCAGCCTCGTATGGTCTTGTCAGGTTTTCCCCTCTGCCATTTCATCCGTCTTCCCGTTAATTTATTCAGTAAGAGCAAAAAACTCAATCTCATAACGCTTTTCTTCCATTTTCGCCAATAATTCTTTAAACAACAGGCACGATGAAGGCTAATCTGCCGTAAGGACAAAGGTCATTTTCTTCCCCGACGCACCCCATAAATAAAACATGGCAGCAGGCAGGTCGCCTGATTTGCCGAAATTGATGGTATCGAGGGGTTTCATCCATAGAGGAATAAGAGAGACGATGCCCATGATTCATGGATTGCATTTCAATAACATTCGAGGGGATATATACGGGGGTGTGGTAGCGGCAGTCGTCGCACTTCCCTTGGCACTGGCTTTTGGGGTGGCTTCAGGTGCTGGGGCGATTGCCGGGCTATATGGGGCCATCTTTGTTGGCCTGTTTGCCTCCATGTTCGGTGGAACACCTGCGCAATGTTCCGGCCCCACCGGCCCTATGACGGTCGTCATGGCGGGTATACTGGTTCAATTTTCTGACAATCCCGCCCTCGCCTTTACAGTGGTGATCATGGGTGGGGGGTTGCAAATTATTTTTGGATTGGTCGGATTTGGTTATTATATTGCGCTTGTTCCCTATCCGGTTATTTCAGGATTCATGAGTGGAATTGGATGCATTATTCTTATTTTGCAGGTGGGACCACTTGTCGGATTAGAGGCCAAATCTGAGGGAATCATCGCAAACCTGCTGGCCATTCCTGAGTTTTTGGCCAATCCTCTTCCTCAGGCGGCGATTCTGGGTATCGTCACACTCTCCATTATGTATTTGACACCGGTACGAATCAGTCGATTCATTCCTCCTCAACTACTCGCGTTATGCCTGGGGACCTTTGCCGCCTATATGCTTTTCCCCCAGGTGCCGTTAATTGGGCATGTTCCAGAGGGGTTCCCCTCCCTGATATTTCCTAATATTGAGGCTCATGCGTTTGTCTTAATGGCTGAAGGAGCGGTCGTGCTGGCTCTCCTGGGTAGCATTGATAGCCTCTTGACCTCGCTGGTGTGTGACAATATGACCCGTACCCAACATGATTCCAATCGTGAATTGATTGGTCAGGGCCTTGGCAATATGGTGGCAGGCGTATTTGGTGGCCTCCCCGGAGCAGGAGCGACGATGCGGTCCGTGGCTAATATTCGGAGCGGGGGCCGTACCCCTCTTTCTGGGATGCTGATGGCCTTGGTGTTATTGGCCACGTTACTAGGATTGGGTCCCCTAGCAGAAAAGATACCCCTGGCCGTGTTAGCTGGCATTTTGTTTAAAGTGGGCTTGGACATTATTGATTGGAGATTTCTTCGGCATTTGGTCAAGGCCCCGCGAACAGATGTGATCATCATGGGGGTTGTGCTGGTCATTACGGTTCTTGTGAATTTGATCACCGCTGTTGGCGTGGGCATCGTACTAGCGAGTCTTTTGTTTGTGAAGCGGATGGCCGACCTTGAATTAGCGAATTTGCGAGTTATTAGTGAGCCCACTCAAGAGATCCCGTTTCATCCTGAAGAGCAAGCTATTCTTGAACGAAATAACGGTCGAATTGTTTTAATCCACGTGGATGGACCGATGAGTTTCGGATCCGCTAAAAATATGGTACGACGGCTGGAGTCGATCAAGGGATTCAATACCTTTACGCATGTGATTCTTGACCTGACTGATGTCTCGGCCATTGACGGAACTGCCGCGCTTGCTATTGAAGATATGCTTCGTATGGTTCAGGCACATCGCCAGAATCTTTACTTTGTTGGAATTAAACCGGGAGTCCTTAAAGTTCTGGAAGGATTGGGGGTTTTGGATCACATTGGACCTGAACAACGGTACGACCTTCGATTGGATGCGCTACGTCATGCCGATCAGGGACATAATTTTTCACCCACAGATGAACTCTCCGGCGCACAACGGGCATGACCAAAATATGCTGTGTTCCCCATCGTGTTGAAACGGCTTGGCCACGGATGCGATCTTTAGACCAATGGTTTCGCTCAGGATCATGAAGGTTTGTAATTATCCCTGCCCAGAGGTCTATTTCTCTGTCCAATGGAAGGAGGAGGCTTCCGGCGTGACCTGAGATCCAGCGACGAATCAATGCTAGCAAATAGAAATTTTTGACTCAGGAAATCGATATAGTCTTCTTCCTTTTTCCTGAAAAGATCCGAGCCCGAGCAACAATGGACCAAATCGCCCAATAAACATGCAGAAAATAATAACGAATTTACCAAAGCTTGTCAGGGATGCAGAGAGGCTTAGTACGCCGCCATTGCCCACGGAGTACCCGGTTGTTCCCAAGGCCGACGCGACTTCAAACAGGAGAGAGAGAAATGGATGGGTTTCAACCATGGATAAGAGATGCGTAAAAAGGGTTAAGAGAAGCATGGCGAGAATAGCTAATGCCAGGGCTCGGTGAACGACAATCGTGGGTACTCGGCGCCAAAAAAAATTCACGTCTTCACGATGCCGCAAGGTGGTCCACACAAACATCCCAATAATCCCGAACGTGGTCGTCTTGATTCCTCCAGCGGTCCCTCCAGGTGACCCGCCGATAAACATGAAAATAACAATGAGGTAGAGAGACGAATTACCCAATTGACTCAAATCTATAGTATTGAACCCTGCCGTTCTGGCCGAAATTGCATGAAAGGTCCCCACCAGAACTTTATCGATCATCGGTAAATCTCCCAGGGTTTTGGGGTTATTCCATTCCAGAAGCAAGAGACTCAAAGCTCCTCCAATAATCAGGAATCCGGTAATGACCAGCACCAGCTTGGAATGAGCCTGAGGGCGGTGACGTTCTCCTCGAAAAATTTGCGCCACGTCAAGTAGGACAATAAATCCCAATCCTCCCAACACAACCAAAATCGGCACGATCAGATTCACTGTGAGATCGGTTTGATAGGCCATTAAATTTGTTGAAAATGAAGAAAATCCGGCGTTATTGAAAGCGGATATTGCTTGAAAGGTTCCATGGTAAATGGCCTGACCAAGCGGGTAATCTTTAAGAAATCGAATACTTAGCAACATGGCACCCGACAGTTCGAGCATAAAAGTCCACAGGACAATGGTCTTGATAAATGGAATTAATCCTTGCAAATTGAGTGAACTTAAGGCTTCAGCCATCATCAGCCGATCCCTGAGCCCTATTTGACGCCCCATAGTCAGAAGCAGCATGGTGACAAGCGTCGCATACCCCAGTCCACCGATCTGAATAAGAATGAGAACAATCGTTTGGCCAAACACCGTAAAGTCCGTAGCGGTGTCGGCTACGATCAGGCCTGTGACGCAAACGGCTGATGTGGCAGTGAATAGCGCGTCAATGATTGACAATGGTTTTGACGCCGGTGTTGCCCACGGAAGCAGTAAGAGGATCGTGCCTATTATAATTGCAGCGACTCCTCCCAATACCACAATCGTACCTGGAGAGAGTCGATGGAGTTTGAGAAACCAAGGGGGAGAATATCGAGTGACAGGTGCTCGCAGAGACGAACGTAAGCGGTCGGAGGCAGTCTTCACGTGATAAGAAATGCGTTAAAAGATCCGAGCCATTCGTTTTGACACAGAAGAGAGCGAGACCGCACTGGGTATGGAGCATTATATGCCAAATGTAAAACGAAATAAAACGAAATAAAGAAGAAAGAATCCTGCCAAACCCTGATGGTTCCCCCTCCGCAGATGAAATGTTCACTCAGGCTGAAATGAGAAA
>CAZBQO010000100.1:0-8319 GCA_964494125.1 uncultured Nitrospira sp.
CTACTTTCTAAACAGGCCAATACCTCGTCCACCGTGATAGATCTTCACCCAACCTCACACCATGAAACGTCTTCTCCAACGACCACGGAGACAGCTCCTCCAACTGAACCCAGCACAGCTGAACCCGCGGCAGAGACGACTCCCGCCCCGACTGCTCCATAAACTATTTTCTTACTGAGTCCGCAACTATTTTGACAATTGGTGGAATGGCCCAGGATCGTGTGGCCACCTGATTAGAAGGGCAACTCCTAAATAGGAGTCAGCCAATTGGCATACGCAGCTTCTTCCCCACGCACAATTCTAAAGAAATCATCTTGCAGGGATTTTGTGAGAGCCCCTGGCTTACCTCCGCCGATTTTTCGATCATCCAATTCGCGAACCGGTGTCACTTCGGCAGCGGTCCCGGTAAGAAATATTTCGTCTGCCACATACATCGCATCACGGGTAAACCGCTCCTCAATCACCGGGATGTTTTTGGCTCTCGCCATTTCAAGGATCGAATTCCGGGTAATCCCGTCCAGGATCGAGGTCAAGGGAGTTGTTTTCAAGACTCCCTTTTTCACAATAAACACGTTTTCTCCTGTTCCCTCAGATACATATCCATCAGGATCAAGAAGAATACATTCGGCATATCCGGACTTCTTCGCCTCCCATTTGGCTAAAATGGAATTGACGTAATATCCCGAGATTTTTGCCCGGGTCATGGATACATTCACATGGTGCCGGGTGAAGGATGAAATTTTTGCTCTGATGCCTTGCACCAAGGCATCCTCCCCTAAATACGATCCCCACGGCCAAGCCGCAATAGCCAGACGAATCGGGTTGTCGCCAGGGTACACTCCCATTGCGCCGTATCCCACATAGGCGATCGGTCGGATGTAGCAGGAGGCCAATTGATTGACCCGAACTGTCTCGACAATGGCGTCCGACACCTCTTTTTTGGTAAAAGGCATGGGCATCATCGTAATATGGGCAGACTCAAAGAGCCGGTCCACATGCTCTTGTAATCGAAAAATGTTGGATCCGGCCTTGCCCTCATAACAACGGATCCCCTCAAAGGCCGCCAGACCATAATGGAGAGAATGCGTAAGAACATGAACCGAGGCCTCATCCCAATCGACGAGGGCTCCATCCATCCAGATTTTTTTTGAACCAGTCACCATAGAAATATTTCTCCGATTGACAGAAGCTGAAATAGACAAATCATGTGAGCGAAGGGTATCACGTGTTTTTTTTGCTAAGCATTAAGAACGCGTGATGATATACTAAAATCTTGACATAAATGTAAACATACTGGCAAAATGTGTGTTTGTTAAGGAGCTAAAAAACATGTATGCAATTATCGAAACAGGTGGGAAACAATACCGGGCGGAACCGAACGGTATTCTACAGGTCGAGTCACTTGAAGGCGATGTCGGATCCATCATTCAATTCGACTCAGTGCGATTTGTCCAAACGGACCAAGCGCCTATTGTCGGCTCTCCCATGATTACAGATGCGGTAGTCAAAGGAGAGATTATCCGGCATGCGCGAACCCGGTCCATTACCATTTTCAAAAAGAAACGACGAAAAAACTATCGACGGACCAAGGGCCATCGTCAGGGATTCACGCAAGTTCGAATCACTGAAATTGTGGCATCTGCCTAATATTGGTCTTTAGAATTGTTTGGAGGTTTGACTCATGGCGCATAAAAAAGGTGGCGGATCATCCCGCAACGGTCGCGATAGCAATCCACAATATTTAGGCGTCAAAGCCTATGCTGGCGAAAAGGTGAGCGGGGGAAGCATCATCGTTCGTCAACGCGGAACAAAATTCTTTCCTGGGACAAATGTCGGACTTGGTAAGGACTACACCCTCTTTGCCAAAGTAGACGGGATCGTTAAGTTTGAAGGAGGAATCGCCCGCCGCAAGGTGAGCGTCTATCCGCCCGTCTAGCTTCCCTTCCCATTTCCTGCTTTTTCAATTCATCGCCTTCATTTTTCCCTGGTAAGTCCGGTAGGATTTAAGGATCAGTATGTTTATTGATCAAGCACGCATATTTGTCAAAGCTGGTGACGGGGGAACCGGGCACTGTAGTTTTCGACGTGAAAAATTTGCTGAATTTGGTGGTCCCAACGGTGGCGACGGCGGTGATGGAGGAGACGTGGTCTTTGTGGCCTCTAATAGAGTCTCGACCTTGCTGGACCTGCGGTATCAAAAACATTATGAGGCCACTTCCGGCATAAGAGGCCTCAAAACCAACTGCCACGGAGCCAATGGCTCCGATATCGTGATTCCCCTTCCTGTCGGAACTCTCGTGAAAACCGAGGAGGGTGAAATCATCGCCGACCTTATTGCAGAAGGACAAACCGCCATTGTGGCCAAAGGCGGCAAAGGCGGAAAGGGCAATGCACGTTTTGCCACGTCAACGAATCGAGCGCCACGTCAATTCGAGCCAGGGACTCCCGGCGAAGAGCGATGGGTGAATCTGGAATTGAAATTGTTAGCCGATGTCGGCTTGGTGGGCTTTCCTAACGCCGGTAAATCCACTTTGATTTCAGCGATTTCTTCTGCACACCCGGAAATTGCGAGTTATCCCTTCACTACGCTGCGGCCTCATTTGGGAGTGGTGGAATGGATGGAACATTCGTCGTTTGTCGTAGCCGATATTCCAGGATTGATCGAAGGCGCTCATGAGGGGAAAGGCTTAGGAATTAAATTCCTGCGACATATCCAGCGAACCGCTTTTTTGTTATATCTTGTCGATATCACCGAATGGATTTCAGAAGATCCCGTCGAGATCGTTGAAACCTTACAAAGGGAACTCCAGGCCTTTGACCCCGAACTCCTTGAACGGCCATTTGCCATCGTGGCGACAAAAATTGATTCTCAGGGAAACGGCCAGCACTTGGAAGCCATTCGGGAGTATTGCCGCGCACACCACTTTCCGTTTTTTCCCATTTCGGCCGTTACCAGGGAAGGCCTTCCATCACTCGTGACCTATTTAGGAAAAGCCGTTCTGGAAGCAAAGACCTCATGCGCGAGCAAGTGCTAGCGGCGTGCAAGAGGATCGTCGTCAAAGTGGGAAGCAGCCTGGTGGCTTCCTCGCAAGGCGGTCTACGTCTCGACCGCATCAACCGTTTAGCCCAGGAATTGGGCACCCTGCAGGCTCAGGATCGACAAATTGTCGTGGTTTCCTCCGGAGCCATTGTTGCGGGCATCTCACACCTCGCCATTTTTTCCTATCCCGCTGAATTACCCCTACAGCAAGCCGCCGCTGCCGTCGGACAAAGCCGGCTCATGCGAGCCTATGAGATGGCGTTTGAAGAAACGAAAAATAAGATTGCCCAGGTCCTCCTAACCCACCAGGATTTATCCGACCGTCGACGATTCCTGAATGCCCGCCACACCCTAAATACCCTTATTCAGCTAAGGGTCATTCCAATTATTAATGAAAATGACACCGTGGCTATCGAGGAAATCAGATTTGGTGACAATGATACCCTCGCCGGGGAAGTGGCCCACTTGGTTGACGCAGATCTGCTGGTGATTTTATCAGATGTCGATGGGCTCTATAACCAGGATCCTCACATCAATCCTTCGGCAGAATTAATTCCTCTGGTTGCCAACGTCACCAAAGACATTGAAGACCTCGCCGGAACTTCCCGAACGCAAGCCAGCCGTGGAGGCATGGTGACCAAGATCAGAGCCGCCAAACAGGCAGGACGCTTTGGAGTCCCGACCCTTTTATTAAACGGAGAAACTCCCCATGCGTTGGAAAATGTCCTTAACGGAAAGCCGGGAGGAACATTTTTTGTGTCAGACCAATCGCCCCTGACCAGTCGGAAACAGTGGATTGCCTATACGCTTCGACCAAAAGGGGAGGTCCGGTTAGACGAAGGAGCGGTGGCCGCCCTCACCCTTCGAGGAAAAAGCTTATTACCCTCAGGCATTCTGGACATCACAGGCATCTTTCTGACAGGAGACCCCATCACCTGCGCCACCCGTGAGGGAATGCCGTTCGCACAGGGACTCACGAATTATTCTGCCGAAACTCTCCATCGCATCAAGGGGAAAAAAACATCAGACATCAGGCAACTCCTGGGCTCATTGGAGTATGAGGAAGTCATTCACCGGGACAATCTGGTTCTGACAAAGCACCAGGTTTCTTAAACAGCGAAATCTATTCACAAAACTCAGCCTGCGTTCATTTTGACCCAAACCCACAATTCTCCCTTGGCATAGTCATTGACGTGTTTTTTCTTTTAAAATTAACACATGAGAAAATTCTAGACTGATGGGTATTGGCCTTCTAGGCGGCTCATTCAATCCCATTCATAATGGGCATTTGCATATTGCCCAGTATGTCTACAGCACAATCCAGCTCGATCGGATAATTTTCATTCCGACGGGAGATCCTCCTCACAAACCAACCGGGTCTCTTGCACCTGCCCACCACCGGCTAGAAATGGTAAAGCAGGCGATTGCCCCATTCCCCAATTTCACGGTATCCGATCATGAAATCCGATCACCGGCGGTGTCCTATAGTGTCGACACCGTCACTCATTTCAAAAAAGAATGGCCGGAGGGAGCGGAGTTGGAATTTATAGTGGGCCTTGATGCTTTTCTGGATATCTGCAGTTGGAGACAGGTGGAACATTTGCTCACTCTGTGTCATTTTATTGTCTGCTCGAGACCGGGGGTTGCCTTCACACAACTTCAAGCCCTGCCGTTCTTACCTGCGACAAAGCCTCAAGCATTTCAAAGCCTTGACCAACAGGACACGACCCGTCTGGACATCCTGCTCCCATCTGGAAAGACCCTTTATCTCCTAGCGGTACCACCGTGCGAAATCTCAGCCTCGACAATTCGGGAGCAACTGGCCAGTGGTTCCCGCGTCAGCCAGTGGTTGCCGCCCACAGTGGAGTCCTATATAATTCACCATCGATTGTACCAATGGCCCGTCTAACCCACCCGAAACCATCTCCTACCCTCGAACAGGCGGTCTTCATCGCTCAAGCGGCTCAAGAAAAGCAAGCAGGAGAGGTGTTGGTCCTTGATGTGGGAGCAATGACGTCAATCGCAGACTATTTCGTTTTTGCATCTGGCGATTCCGTACCTCAGGTACGAGGGATTGTCTCGTTCATTGAAAAAGTCATGTCCACACGCTATGAAATAAGCCCGGATATTGAGGGAAAAGAAACGGCCAATTGGATATTACTCGACTATGGAGACATCATCGTCCATATATTTAAATCAGACATCCGGAAGTATTACGCCTTAGAAAGTATGTGGGCGGACGCTCCACAAATTTCTATTCCTGAAAGCCGTAAACCTTTTCCACAGGTCGCACAAGCGCCAAAAGCACCCGGAAAGGTCGCCAGGCTTTCATAAACAACGAGAAGATTTCATCTTTTTATCCGTAGGTTGGCAATCGAATTTTTTAGAAAAAAATAATGGAGAACCCCATGACCGCATTTCAAGATTTGGCAGATCGCGTGCTGGAGGGAATCGTCCCAAGCCGGGAGGAAGGCTTGGCCATTCTGGACACCCCTCAGGACAAACTGCTCGATCTGGTCAATGCGGCCTATCGGATTCGGTCACGATATTTTGGCAACACCATCCGCCTGCAAATGTTGCTCAATGCCAAAAGCGGAGCCTGTCAGGAAGATTGCCACTATTGTTCCCAATCAACCATTTCCACGGCCCCTATCGAGCGGTACGCACTCGTCTCTCCGGAAAAAATGCTGGAAGGCGCTCGGCGGGCCGCACAGGCCAAAGCCCAGCGGTATTGCATCGTGATCAGCGGGCGCTCCCCGTTGCAATCAGAAATCACACACATCACCAGCGCCGTCAAACAGATTAAAGAGGAACTGCCGATTCAAATCTGTTGTTCACTAGGGCTCTTGAATGGCGAACAGGCCAGCCAGTTAAAGGCGGCTGGAGTCGATCGCATCAACCATAATCTCAACACCAGTGAAGCGTATCACCCTGCTATTTGCACAACACACACCTACCAGGATCGTCTCGACACCCTGAAACATGCACGCGCAGCCGGATTGGAACTCTGTAGCGGCGGTATCGTCGGCATGGGCGAACGGGACGAAGATCTGGTGGATCTGGCCTTGGCGTTACAGGACATCCAACCCGATTCCATTCCGTTAAACATGTTGTATCCGGTGGAAGGCACGCCTTTTGACGAAATGAAAAATCTCACACCCACCCGTTGTTTAAAAATTCTCTGCCTCTTCCGGTTCTTCCACCCCAAAACGGAAATCCGGGCAGCCGGTGGACGAGAAAGAAACCTTCGCTCGCTCCAACCCTTGGCACTCTACGTGGCCGACTCCCTCTTTGTGGATGGCTATTTAACGACCCCGGGACTTGCCCACCAGGAAGTCTGGAAAATGATCGAAGACCTGGGCTTCACGGTGGAAGTGAAGTACGAGGGGATTGAAGCCGAAAAAGTCGAAACCTGCTCATCCTGATTGCTCTACCTGCGATTTCCTAATATTCCTTCCTCCATGAACTTTTACGAGTCATTCATATCTCAAATTTTCGGCGATAACCTGCCGACTGGCCCACCTGGCTGGCCCCCACGCCCCCAGCAAGGCGGCCAACAACGCCACGAGCACGGCCATTCCCAACGTTTCAAATGGCAGGGTGAACTGAATGGTCCATCCAAATGATTGCTTATTAATCACGGTGATCAACAACACCGACAGCGCCAATCCCACCAGAATGCCTAAGCCGGCACCCAATCCGGCCACATAGCACGATTCCCAGAAGATCAGGCCTTGGATTTGCGGTCGACTCACCCCCAACGCGCGTAGCGTGGCCAGCTCCCGCCGGCGTTCCGTGATGGCGGTCATGAGAGTATTGATAATCCCCAGCACCGCCACGCTGAGGGCAATCAACTCCAATACATAGGTGACACGAAACGTCCGGTCAAAAATTTCAAGAATCTCGGTTTTCAGTTCCCCGTTACTGATTGTGACGATGGGGACATCATTTTTTAACACCTGTTCGATCTCACGTCGCACGACCGGGAGCGACTGACCGGCCTTGAGATAGACCGCAAAGACGGTTGCGTCAGACTCGCCCAAATACCGACGAAAAAGATCTTTGTCCATCACCACTTTTCCACCATCGGTGGCATAATCATAAAAAATACCTTTAACTGGAAATGCCTGTTGACCTGAAGGCGTCTTCACATCAATGTGACTTCCTACCGCCAGCCCAAGCCGTCCGGCTAATACCTCAGACACAATCACGCCTTCATCTTCGATCGTTTCTTGTAAGACAGAAGTGGAATCACCTGTTACAAACAGGTATTGGCTGCGCGCGGCATGAAGGGCCATGTCGCGTGCGACCAAGGACACCGACTCCCCTGAGACCTCCCCCATAGTTTCCATATAGGAGTCAACCGCCTCGACCCCTGGGACCATCATCACCGTCTTGACTAGAGACAACGGCAGACCGGGCTTGCCGTTCTCGCCCTCTTGGTCTCCTAGCCAGGACACCGGCGCCACGATGATATCCGCCAGCATCGTTTGCTCAATCCAGATTTCTACCGTATTCCGGAAACTCTGGATCATGATGCCCACTCCAACCATAATGGCAAGGCCGACGACAATCGCGGCCATGGTCACACTGGTTCGACCGGGATTGCGACTTATTTGTTCCGCCGCAAGGGACGGCAGGAGGCCCCATCGCCCGCTTTGCCATGTTCGCCTCCATTCATGCACCACTCCGCAGAGCACAGGCCCCAGGGCCGTTCCTCCCACCAAGAGACAAAACGCCGCGGCATACCCTCCGATCGGAATACCGTCCACGGGAGCCATGGTACTCAAGGCGGCACTTCCACCAAAGGCGATCACCGCAATCCACCCTGACTTCCTATACGAACCAGATTCTTCATCTTCCGATTGGCCTACCGATAAGGCTTGAACCGGGGCAATCGTGCTGGCATCCCAGGAAGGGCGGAGCGCTCCCAGAAGGGAAACCCCGACTCCAATCCCTATCGCTTCCAGTAACAGCCAGAGATGAACCTGCGACACCGCCAAAGACGTGACCCCATATAATTCGCCGACACTTTGCCCGATGAGCGTCGTCAACCCCCCAGCCAGGAAGACCCCGAACCAGCAGCCCAACACTCCACCCACAAGGCCGAGCAGACCCGACTCCAAGAGAAACAATCCCGTGATGGCTCGCCGTTCCATGCCGAGTGCCCGGAGAATGCCAATCTCGCGACGATGGTGTGCCACCGAAAACGCCATCGTGTTATAGACCAGAAACACTCCCACTAACAGCGCAATTCCGCTGAGCATGGTGAGATTAAA
>CAZBQO010000101.1:0-8247 GCA_964494125.1 uncultured Nitrospira sp.
GCTCATAAGCGGTAACGAGCTGCTGAACGAGTCCCATCTTCTGGGCTAGCTCGATCTGGCTATAGCCTCGCTCCTTACGGAGCCGGGCTAGCCTCTGGCCGACGGTTTCCTTCCCGTTTAATTCCGGGATCGGAGGGAGCTTCAGTTTGGATCTTTGCGGCATGGTGAGCATGACTATAAGGCCCTTTCCAAAGCGACTTGTTTTGAATACTACATGTAGTAGTAATATAAAACCACTTCAAAGGATGAGATCCGGCTTGACGAATGTGGCGATGACGCAGGTTTTAGGACGAACGGACGGGGGCTAGAGCATGGCAAGGATTCCGGAGCAAGAGATCGAGAAGCTGAAGCTTGAGGTGAACCTCGTGGAACTCGTGCGGGCGCACGGGGTGGATTTGCAGGATCACGGGAAGGATCTAATCGGCCATTGCCCCTTCCATGATGACCGAACACCATCGCTCGTCGTCTCCCCGGATAAGAATCTCTGGCATTGTCTGGGGGCGTGCCAGGCGGGCGGAACGGTCATCGACTGGATCATGCGGGTCGAGCGTGTATCCTTCCGCCACGCGGTCGAAATCCTGCGGCTCCGGGATCCTGGGATTCTTCTCGAGAAGAAAGCGGCCGTCTCGCGAAAGCTTCCCTCGCCACTTTTAATGACGATGAACGACCGGGAGCTCATGGGAAAAACCATCGAGTTTTACCACGAGACGCTCAAAACCTCCGCCCCAGAAGCCATGAAATACCTAGAAGAGCGCGGCATCGCGGATTCTTCCGCCATCGATTACTTCAAAATCGGATTCTCGAACCGGACGCTGGGCCTTCGAATTCCGATGGCAAGAAACATCCAAGGCGCGGAGCTAAGACATCGACTCCAGGAGCTAGGGCTGTACCGGGAGAGTGGCCACGAACATTTTATGGGGTCGCTCACCTTCCCGGTCCTAGACGAAGAAGGATGCGTCACGGAAATCTACGGAAGAAAAATCACGAAGGGATTGCGGGCGGGAACGCCGCTTCATACGTATTTACCGGGGCCGCACCGAGGCGTTTGGAATCTCGCGGGCCTTCACGCGACGGAGGTCATTCTGTGTGAAGCGATCATCGATGCGCTCTCGTTCTGGGTGAATGGGTTTAAGAACGTCACGGCAAGTTACGGCATCGAGGGGTTTACGAAGGACCACATGAGCGTCTTCTTAAAATACGGCGTGAAGTGCGTTTACATCGCCTACGACCGCGACCAGGCGGGCGATGTGGCGGCTGAGAAGCTGGCGAAGAAGCTGTTAGAGGACGGAATCGAATCCCGGCGCGTACTCTTCCCGCGCGGGATGGATGCGAATGATTTTATCTTGAAGGTGAAGCCAGCTCACGAGTCGTTGAAACTCGCGCTCCAATCGTCCGAATGGATAGGACGCTTAAAGCGCGCGGAAAACCTTCCTCCACCACCGATAGAGAAGCCGGCGTGGAAAGCGGAAGCAGAGCCTAAGGCCCAGTCCGCGGCACCTTCGCAAGTAGTTCCCGAGATCTTTAAATCGATCCCGGCGGTCGCAGAACCCAAGGCCGCACTCGATACGCCGCTCGTCCAAGTTGCGGAAGAAATCGAGCACCGAGGCGAGGACGTCGTGATCCGGTTCGCCTCGCGTGAGTACCGCGTGCGAGGGCTGACGAAGAATCTATCGTTTGAAGTCCTACGGGTGAATATCCGGGCGGCCGAGGGAGATCGCTACCACGTCGATACGATCGACCTTTACCAAGCTAAGGCACGAACCGCGTTTATCACGGCCGCAAACTCCGAGCTCCAGATCCCCGAAGAGACGATCAAACGGGATCTGGGGCGCGTCCTCTTCCGGCTGGAAGAGATCCAGGAAAAGGCGATCCGGGAGAAGCTAGGCGAAGATCCCGCAAAAAAAGAAGTCCATCTGACCGACCTAGAAAAAAACGAAGCCATGGCGCTGCTCCAGTCGCCAAACCTGCTCGATCGGATCCTTCAGGACTTCGAGAAGGCGGGCGTAATCGGTGAAGAAGTAAATAAACTCGTAGGATATCTCGCGGCCACGAGTCGAAAGTTAGAAGATCCGCTCGCGATCGTCATCCAAAGCTCCTCGGCTGCGGGGAAAAGCTCGCTCATGGAAGCGATTTTGTCGCTGATACCAGAGGAAGATAAGGTGCAGTTCTCGTCGATGACGGGTCAGTCGCTCTTTTACATGGGCGAAAAAGATCTAAAGCACCGAATTCTTGCGATCGCGGAGGAAGAAGGAGCCAGGCAAGCGGCCTACGCGCTGAAACTCCTTCAATCCGAAGGTCAGGTCAGTATCGCTTCCACCGGAAAGGACGCGGCGACGGGAAAGCTCATCACGCATCAATACCGGGTCGAGGGTCCGGTGATGATATTTCTCACGACAACCGCGATCGAAATTGATGAAGAGCTTTTAAATCGCTGTATCGTGCTCTCTGTGAACGAAACGCGCGAGCAGACGCGTTTAATCCACGATATGCAAAGGCAGCGGCAGACGCTGGAGGGTCTACTCGATCGCGAGGAGTGCGGTCATATCCTGCGTCTCCACCAAAACGCTCAGAGGCTCCTGCGGCCGCTTTTGGTCGCCAATCCCTATGCGACGAGGCTTACGTTCTTAGATAGTCGGACGAGAACCAGGCGCGACCACGTAAAGTATCTCACGCTGATCCGCACGATCGCGCTTTTGCATCAGTATAGTCGCGAATCGAAATGGACCACCCACCGAGGACGAACGATCGAGTACATCGAGGTCACACCCCAGGATATCGAGATCGCGAATCGGCTCTGCCATCAGGTCTTAGGCCGGTCCTTGGATGAACTCCCTCCGCAGACGAGGCGGCTTCTCTCGGTGCTGACGAAGAAAGTGAATACGGAGTGCGAATCGAGCGGCATCCAGCGGCGGGATTACCGCTTCACGAGGCGCGACGTACGGGAGTGGATCGGCTGGAGCGACTTCCAGGTACACGTTCACTTAAGCAAGCTCGTCACGCTGGAGTACGCGCTTGTTCATCGCGGTGGACGTGGCCAGAGCTTCGTATACGAGCTTCTCTTTGATGGGGAGGCTGGCGAGGGGGGTGACGACCCTGTTTTATCGGGCCTGGTGAACTCGAATGATCTCGTAACGCAGAGATTCTTGGGGGGTCTTAGGCCCGACTTAGCGGTCGATTTGGTGGGTGAAAAATCCGAGGCGAGCCGCTCTGGTGGCGGAATCGAGAGGAAAATCGAGGAAGGTGCGCAAGAAAAAGGCGCGGAGGTAGTCTCGAGCGAAATCGTAATCGCAATTGCAGACGGGAGTCATAGATGAGGCCGCGCTTTTACCGGAAGACCGACGAGCGCAGGGAGCTTCTTCAGGAATCGATTCCAAAAACCGTCCTGCCGACGGCGCCTGAAGGAACGCTCGAGTTTTACATGCAGACTTACCACCAGTGGATGCGTGAGATGAATTACTCGGAGCACACGATTAAGAATCACCGCTGCTTCTTCGGGAAATTCGTCCGGTGGTGCGAGGAGCGCGGAATCTTAAAGCCAGGTGACGTGAGCCAGCAGCTGATCGAGCGTTACCAGAAGATCCTTTACCAGTCGCAGGAATCGAAGACGGGCGAAGTTCTGTCGCTGAATTCCCAGCGTGTGATCGCAATTGCGATCCATGCCTTCTTCCGCTGGATGAGAAAGCGCGGTTATCTCGCAGCCAATCCGGCGGCCGACATCGACATCCCAAGAACCGAGTACCGGCTCCCCCAGATCGCGCTCACGACCGACCAGGTAGAAAAAATGCTGGCCGCGACCGACACCGAAGATCTAATCGGCATCCGGGACCGCGCGATCTTAGAGGTGCTTTACTCAAGCGGCATCCGGCGCGCGGAAGTCTCGAACCTAAAGCTTTACGACATCGATCCTCGCCAGGGGACGCTCATGATCCGGCAAGGAAAAGGAAAACGCGACCGGGTGGTCCCGATCGGAGCGCGGGCGATCGCGTGGGTGGAGAAATACACGAGCGAAGTGCGGCCGGCGCTAGTCTCCGATCCCGATCACGGACATCTCTTCGTGATGAAGCGAAACGGCGGACCGATGTCTCCCAAGTGGATCGGCTACGTGACGAAAGAATACATGGAGAAGGCCGAGATCACGAAGAAGGGTTCGTGCCACCAGCTTCGTCACGCGATGGCGACGCATCTTCTCGAAAACGGCGCTGACGTGAAGATCATCCAGCAGATGCTCGGTCACCAGCACGTTGGATCGACCGAGGTTTACGCCAACCTGACGATCACGAAGCTGAAGGAAAAGCACACCGAGCTTCATCCGGCGAAAATGCCGAAGCCCCTCTCGCCAGCTAAACGTAAGTAAAAACTCACTACCGGGGTCTCGAGTCGCGATCGCTGCACTACGACTAGCGGCGAGCGAGTTTCCTGGTAGAATTACTTAGGAATGTATCTCTCTCCACTTCGAACCGCATTTGATGACCGATACTTGAGTAAGGATCCGATCCTCTTTAATGGTAGGGACACGAATCTTTACGGTTACGTATTGAACGATCCGATCAACTTTATTGATCCAAATGGCTTAGAGCTTACACCTGCTCAAGCGGCTGCGATTGGTATCGGTGTTGGAGCGGGCGTGGTTGTAGGAGGCGGAATTCCGTTTGCGGTGGGTGGCATTCTGACTAACCTTGGATTTGGGGCTGGAGCATATGTCAGCAGTCTAGCTATTCCAGGTGCCATCCTCGGCGGTGCTCTTGGCGGCGGCGCGGTTGCAATTAGTGCTTATGGCGGAGTTCCAGGCATTCCGAGCACTTACATTAATCAGTCTTACAATAGGGGACCTGGAATTCCCGGCATCCCGGACACCGGTGGAAATTCATGCACACTTCGTTGAGAGAAAAATATACACGCGGTTTGTTGGGCATTGGATTGCTGGGTCTTGTGACAGGCCTAGTCGGGCACTACATAATTCCGAGCTTATGGCTAGGAACCTTGTCCGGAGCTGTGGGTGCGAGCTGGGTTTTCTTCGGACTATTTCGCGCGTACATACTCACGACATCCTTTAGACAAAACTCCGCTATGAAGGCGCGTCTTTTGGTTCTGTTGATTGCTCTGTACGGTGGTGTCATCTGGGTTTTGCTCAGATTCATTCATCCGTGGTTCCAGGACTTATTGCTCGCGAGGATCGTATTGCAATTCATGTTGTTTCTTAGCGTTGCTCTGAACGCTGTACTGATAGCTAACCCAGATGCAAGTCAGCAAGCAGAGCGAGCGTCATAAGCGCAAGATTTGAGCGATATACTCAGGCTTGGTGAATTATACAGAATGACAGTGTTCGGTGGGTTAGTGGCCAAATCGTGGCCAAAAGTTTCAAGAAATTCTCGAAATTCGGCCGAAATGGCCGTCATGATCTAGAAACGGCCACGGATTCTTGCACCAAAGTAGTTCGATTCGGGGGAGATAAAATGGGAAAAACTGAAGAGCTCGAGATCGAAGTCGATGGAAAGCGCTACCCTGCCGAGATCACGAGAATAAAGTCGGGATATATTCTTACTTTTCCGAAATCCGTTACAAACCTTCGCTCTAACTTCAAGACGACGTTCGAGTCTCCATCTAAGGAAGACTGTAAGTGGCATGCTGAAGCTTATTTGAAATCTGTTCTGAAGAGCTTGAATTGGACATAGGCTGTAAACGCTCTATCCCTATACAGTCCTAGAGAATGCTGACAGCGATTTGTAAGTGGAAGTCTTTTGTTTTACGGCACTTAGATTACAAGTTTCAATTAACTGCAGGTTGCAACGCGGATAAGCAATGCAACCAGAGAGAATGGATGACTATGAATCCTCCAACTAAAAAGAAAATCGAAGTTCGGGAGTATCGGAAGGCTAAGACACGATCCATTAAGATGATCCGTGATCTCGAAAAGAATCTTAAAGCGGTCTTCGATCCAAAAATTGAAGATCGAATTCGTCAGCGTTTAGACTTTTTAGAACATATTGAAGGCGTACTGATCAGGCTTGGTGATCGGACTAAGAAATTTCGATTGAAATCGAAATAGGCGTGCAAGAAACTTTTGTAGCCGCAGAAACCTCGTTCAGTGGCCGAAAAGTGGCCAAACCTTTCAATCGATACTCGAGATTCACAAAATTCACGGCTACCGATAGCGGTACTTTTTTTGGAAGCGGCTTGAAACAAAAGGATTTCTGAAAAGCCATCACGGACGACTCCGCGGCCGTGTCAGCCATTATGATGCGAGCATTGGTCGGTGGCTTTCCAAAGATCCGATCATATTCGATGCAAGAGACACCAATTTGTACGGATATGTATTTAATGACCCGATCAATCTAATTGACCCGAGTGGCAAGGTTGTCCCTGCGGCAGTGTATATCGGGTATATTGCTGGAGCTGCAATAGTCGGAAGTGTTGTACAAGGTACTGCATCATACATTAATGCTCCTAAGGGCCAAAAAGCACAGGCGGCATTCTCCGGAATGTTTGGCGGCGCAGTAGGTGGATCAGTCGTTGGAATGTTTGCCCCGTTTAGCGGCCCTTTCGGCATAGCGACTGCGGCTATTGTCGGATTCGGACTGGACACTTGGACGACTATGGAATTTCAAGATGCAGCGCGTGGACAGGCTACTGCTTTAAATCGGTACGAATTTCTTGATACACAAATAAATCAGGATAGGTGCCAATAGCGACATGCCGAATGAAAAGACGATAAAGTTCGTAATTTCCCTTGGAACGATAGCTGGATTTTTACTGGGCCTCTTTTGCCTTTTCGTTTTTGTTACCGGGATCAGGGAGGGCGAAGACTTCAGTTATTTGGGAATTCTCGGCTTTATGGTCTTTGGGTGGGGGTACTCGATGTGGGGATACTTACACATCCGAAAAAACGGGTGGTTTAAAGACTGGTTTAAGTCTTAACGGAATGGTGCAGCAGATGTTGTTCCTGAGAGGTGAATTACATCTATGATCAGGGATCGGCCATTTCCAGTAACTAGCCCGGGTTTTCAGCCCTTTGGGTTTGCGGGTGGGCTTTACGACCCGGACACGAAATTAACGCACTTCGGGGCACGAGAATACGACGCAAGCGTAGGCCGCTGGCTCACTAAGGACCCAATCTTGTTTGCGGGTGGAGACACGAACCTCTACGGTTACGTGCTCCAGGATCCGATTAACTGGATCGATCCGTCTGGTCTCTATCCCGATGACCCAGCTTACATTCCGGGTATGGGGATTACGCCGGATGTTGATGCCACAGCTTACAACCAGGGCGTCATGATGGGAGCGGGAGCTGCTATTGCGATTGGGGGTGCGGCAGTCATTGCGGCGCCTATGGTCAGTCACAGTGCTGCTATCATGGCTGCCGGAGCGTTCCGTCCAGGCAGCTGGATGAATAGCGGTCAGAATTTTCGAATGGGATACAGAAACTTTGATGGTCGAAATGTGTTCCGTATCGCGGGGGACTGGGTACCGCGCTCGATCTGGAAAGATGGGCATATCGTTCTTAAGGATCTTGGCCCGGCAGCTGGTCGAGCCCCGGTTTGTAAATAATGATGCGTAAACCTAGCGAGACTCAGAACAGGATTGTCGAAAGAATATCGCGGGAACTCGAGAACTCGGGCCTTCGTATTCTGGAGAATGTGACTGGGCTTGTGGATGGATCCCCGACCGAGGACGTGTACCGATATTTGCGGGCTGAAAAGCGGTTCGAAATCTATGTTTATGAGGATGGCGAAGCGGACGTTAGTGGTCCGGAGAGAAAACGAGTATTTGAACTTCCTGATTTTGATTCTCCGGCCGAGCTAGAGGAAAGCCTCGTCGAAGAGATCGTTCTTCAGGCTCGTCCGGGCGAGTTACCAGGGACCCGGTACCAAAAGTTGGAGAACCGTCGGCGCTCGAGCCAGTTAAAGTTGGTTGTGACGATCGTGATAATAGCCGTAGGTTCGTTTCTTGTTTGGCTAAAAAGCCAGTATTCCTGAGGTGGTATTTGTAGCGATAACGGCGGGTCATATGGCTCGCGAGTCGCGCAAATCTTCCTAACGTTCTTCGAAACTCTTTCTCACTTGGTCGTCCCGGAGTGCTCCCGGATCGGGACGATGCGGCTGACGGTCGTGCTGTTTATGCAACGACACCGGCCATCGGTGGCCGGTGAGAAAAATCCGTGAAATCACGGATCAATTCTTCTCATCTCTTCGAACTTAAACCGAAAAACCGCCGCCGCGAGAACTCAGGTATTCCTGCCTAATCGTTCTG
>CAZBQO010000102.1:0-8241 GCA_964494125.1 uncultured Nitrospira sp.
TATGCCGACATGAATCCAAGCAGGCGTCAATTGCATTTTCCTTTTTTGCTATGAAGGAAATCAAACCGACCCTAATGCCATTATGCAGGAGTGTTTAATTCTTTGCGAATCCTCACCGATAAGGTGAATTGGATGATCACACGATTGTCAAGGAGTTTTCTTGGCATACACCATGGAGGAGTATATGAATGTTACGCAAGAAAAGCGTGAAAATGTCGTGGTCGTGCATTTGGCGGGACGGTTTGACTTTGGCGCAAGAAAAACCTTTAAAGACAGTTTAGGAGAGGCAATGAAAGAAGAGTTGCCGATTGTCTTGGATTTTGGAGAGGTATCGTTTGTGGATAGTTCCGCCTTGGGTATTTTGGTGATTGCCCATCAAACTCTTAAAAGTAAAAAAATCCCCTTTAGTCTGGTGAATCCCCAACCGTATGTTCGCCAGGTTTTGGATTTAGCCAATGTTGCCAAAATGATCCCCATTTATCAGACAATTGGTGAGGTCCCTCAAGTGGCGGTTGTGTCATCAAAGGTATAACGGGTATTTCCCTTTTTCTGGCCTGAATGATCTCCCTCACCAATTGAACTGTGATATGGATTGAGAAACGGAAGAGGTGAGCGCGAGGGATAAGGGCAAGGCGTGAATCCAATGACCACGGTTTTCCACCATCCCCGCGGGTGGGTGGCGGGAATCCATCGGGAAAAGCGAAGATGGATTCTTGATAGACAATGTCGGGAATGCCGGCGTCTGTCCGAAGGCGTAGGGGTGAGGCGAGCAGTTCGTCTCCTGACCTTTCATGTTTCAATCATTCCAGGAATAGCCTTTTTTGCGGAGCGTCCTCATCTATGACGACTCGAAAGCGTCTTTCCTGTTCAGAGATATGTGCAGGGATGTATTTGGTTCGAATTCTCGATTCCTGGTGGAAGTCGCCGTTCTTTCGTCACCGCCGACTGCTTTCTTCCCACGATGTGCAGCAATTGCTCCAGTCCGGCATTCATGAAGTCGAAATTGATACTGCCAAGGGGCTTGATGTCCCGACCGATGCAGAATCCTTTCCGCTCCGGGGCACCCTCGAATGTCATTTGGAATCCAAGACGTCTTTCGATCAAAATGAATCATCCCGTCATGAGTCTTCCTCATGCCCTCCAGAGAGAAAGGATGGAACGGTAGATGACCATCAAGAACGGTTAATACGGTTGCGCGGGGATACGATTGCGGCCTTGGAAGACATGTTCGAAGGCGTCAAAACCGGTCAGGCCATTCCTCATGTCGCCATGCAGGAGACGGCCAGGGCCTTTGTGGAAAAAGCCTTAGCCCACCCTACCGTGCTCGCCGAGATTATGCTTATTGAGCATCTTGAACAGTTTGATCCCACCCTTTACTCGCATGTTGTTGATACAGCCTTGTTGTCGATTCTCGTTGGCCTCCAACTCAAGTGGGAGGTGAAGCAACTTGAAGAGATCGCCGTTGCCGCGTTGTTACATGATGTCGGCTATATGCGACTGCCTCTCAACCTGGTTCAGTCACGATGGGGGAGCATTGGGATTGATTATTCGTTGTTGCAGCAACATGCCGATATGGGAGTGGCGCTGATTAATAAACATTCGGAATTTTCACAGGATATCGTTCATATGGTGCAGGAGCATCATGCCTATCTGGATGGTTCAGGGTATTCCACCATTTTAGGGGGGAACCCGGTCTCCGATTCTGGAATTTTATTGGGACTTACCGATTATGTTGATGAGTTGCTCGCTGTGGGGAATGCCGGCGGATCATTTCCTGTGGCCTTAGCGATTCGGCGGGTCTACCAAGAAGCACAAAAGGGGAAGTTCCCGACGCGGTTTGTCGAAGCCATGATTCGTGTGTTGGGAGTGTATCCTGTCGGCACGGTTGTTCAACTTTCCACGGGTGAGGATGCCGTGGTGGTGAAGCAGAATCCTGAGATGAGCGTGAGACCGCAAGTGAAAATTTTCAGGACATGCACCGGCGAGATTCTCAAGAATCCCGAGGTGAGAAATTTAGGGACTCATTCAGAATTAAAGTATGAAGTGAGGATTACGAAAGTACTTGATTCTGCAGATCCTTCTATTAATCTTCGCGAAATATTTTCCTAACTCATGTGGTGTAATCCTCTCTTATTCCAGACCCTTTGGGATGGTTTGATGGTCGGAGTATGTCTGGTTGATCGGGAGGGCCAACTCACCCATATGAATTTAGCCGGCTCCCGGCTGTTAGGGTGGGGAGCCGCTTGTCCAACGAATGTTTCGTGTCATGACCTTTTGGAATGTCTCGTCCCCTGTGACGAAGATGGCACGACCGTCTGCCCGTTTTCAGGCTTGCTGCTTGAAAAGACGATGCTTTGGGTTCCGCGGACTCGTTTGCGAAGGCGGCAGGGGACATGGTGTTGGGTGGAATTGAAGGGCCTTGTGGTAGATGACCTGGAGGCTTCAGGATTCCTGTTGATGTTTCGAGATCTCAGTTCAGAGATGAAATTGACCGAAGAAACCCGCCGATTAGCATCCATCCCAAAGGAAAATCCCTTCCCGGTGATTGAAGTCGACTCGGCGGGACAACTGCTGTATGCCAATCCCGCGATGGTTCGCCTGATGGAGGAAGCCCATATCGGTCAGGACGGTTTTTCCACGGCCTTGCCGGATCGGTTTTTAGAGTTGGCTAAGCGTTGTTTGTCACAAAAACATCTGGAGATGCATTACGAAGTGAGTGTTGGGGAGAGACAATATTCGTGGACATTCGCTCCCCATGCCGATTTGGGATTACTTCGGGGATATGGCATGGATATCACCGAACCAAAACGAGCCGCAGAGGAATTGTCGGCTTTTGCGGATACCTTGGAAGCGAAAAATCATGAACTGGATCAGGCGTTAATGAAGGCTGAATCTGCTACTCGAGCCAAGGCAGCGTTCCTGGCTGTGATGAGTCATGAAATTCGCACTCCCTTAAACGGAGTGATTGGTATGGCGGAGGTCTTGCTTGCTTCCTCTCTCAATCACGAGCAACAGGAATGTGTCAACATTATACGTATGTCCGGTGAGGGATTGCTGACCATCATTAATGATATTTTAGACTTTTCAAAGCTTGAGTCTGGTCAATTGGCCCTGGAAAACATTGGGTTCAATTTGACTTCCTTATTTGAAGAGGTCGTTGATTTATTTTCCGAGCGGGCCCATCGAAAGGGTCTGGATTTGGCTGCCTATGTCGACCCGGATGTGCCCTCCCAGCTGTTTGGCGATCCTCATCGTTTGCGACAAATTCTTTGTAATTATCTTTCCAATGCCCTGAAATTTACGATGGAGGGATCGGTCCTGCTGCGTGGTTCGCTGATTCTTCCATCGGGTTCCGAGTGTGAGGCTTCCCTGGATGGGCTTAAACATCTTTCTGGTGATCCCGACGACGAGACTCGGTTGTGGATTCACTTGTCGGTCCAAGACACTGGTTTAGGTATGTCAGAAGAGGTGCAAGAAAAAATTTTTCACGTGTTCACCCAGGCGGATAGTTCCATGAGTCGAAAATTTGGGGGGTCCGGTTTGGGGTTAGCGATTTGCAAACAATTAGCCGAGCTGATGCACGGGACTGTCGGGGTGAAGAGTCAACCCAATCAGGGATCGACATTTTGGTGTAACATTCCCTGTCGGGCATCACGGACAGCCCATTCCCTAGACACGGAGAGCATATCGGTTGCAGGCAAAGAGGTCTGGGTGATTGGTCCTCAGGAATCGTCAGGGTGGGTGATGGCGCAACTTCTTCATGAAGTACGTGTCAAAGTTGTGCAGATCGACAGTATTCAACAGGCGATCACCTTGTACGAACGTGTCCACGAATCGGTCTGTTCTGTCGTGGGGGTTATTCTGAGTGATCGTCTGGCGAAAGAGGCTGTTCTGGAATGGTTTGAACGATTGCGATCCTCTTCACTATTTCAGGAGCTTAAAGTTTGGGGTATGAAGCCATTTTGGTATCGTAAGGATGATGAAGAAAGCAGTGTGAGGTTTGACGGGATGATCACGCTTCCCTTGCACCGTAAGCAATTTTTTCACTGCTTATTCGGCCAGCCGGACCATTCCGGACCGTCAGATTTACCAAAAGCCACTGAGCCACATCCCCTTGGGATAGTGCAGAGAACGATTGAGGTTCTCGAGCAGCCCTTCCTCAATAAGCAGGCCGGGCCTTCGGTTCTGGTTGTGGAAGATAATCCCGTGAATCAACGGGTCGCAGCCGGCATGTTAGGAAAACTCGGATGTCAGGTGACCATCGTGGACACGGGAGCCCAAGCTTTGATGTTGTTGAAAGAGTCAGTTGTGGATTGCATTGTGATGGACTGGGAGCTTCCCGACATGGATGGGTTGGCCGTTACGCAGCGGATTCGGGAATTGGAACATGCCGGAGTATTTGTTCATTCAGCTGCGTATTGGCATCGCCATCATGGTTCGGCCTCTCCTCCGGTTCTCCATATTCCGATTGTTGGAATGACAGCTCATGTGCTTTCTGAGCATGGGCAACAATGTCTGGAGAACGGCATGGATGATTGTCTTTTTAAGCCGGTTCATTTACGAGATTTTGAACGAATACTCCGGCGATGGGTAGGGTTTGCTCCCAATGGCATGGATTCGTCCTCATCCAAGACACATGCCCCTGCCGATCGGACGGAAAGTCATTCGATTTCCTCCACAGAGTCCGGAAACGGTCACCAGGAGAGAACATATCCCCAGTACCCTGTCGACAGAGAACGGTATGACCCTTCTGCCGCGTTGCAAGCCCTGGAGGGGGATCAAGAATTGCTGTATTCCTTATTCCACATTTTCAATGCCACAGCCCCTGATTTGATTGACAGGATGCATCAGTCTATTCACCTGCAGAATCGTCAAGAGCTCCAAAGGCTTGCTCATCAGATGAAAGGTGCGCTGAGTACGGTGCACGCCATGTCTGAAGGGAAGGTAGCGGAACAACTTGAACTCACGGCTGTTTCAGCAGCATTTTCGCATCTGGATTCAACGGTGAACGAATTAGAACGGATGGTCAAACAGTTGATCTGTGAACTTGAAACCCTGATTCCTCATCAAGGAGAAAAGGATGGGCGGTCTTCTGAACCCTTTTCTTTCGCGGAGGGAGACACACAGAATGACCATCGCATTAAGGCTGAGAGAGGTTAGTGAGGAAAACACAATTTCCTACTATCCGGGAAGAAGTCTCAAGTTTTCACATGATCAGTCCGATACCACAAACATTACAGACCAAACTCTAATGAGGGTGCCACAATGAAAGATTTGCTGACCTTAAGTGAAGTGTCGACGTTTTTGAAAGTCCCAAAATCGACAATCTACAAGCTCGCGAGAGAACGTCGACTCCCAGGGCATAAAGTTGGAAAACACTGGCGTTTCGTTCGGGAAGAAATTGAAGCCTGGGTTCAAAATGCCGGAGGAGATTCGGTAATGGTTGGGGCTGGGTCTCAACAGGGGGTTCGGGACCGGTTTAGTTTGAATTAATTTCCCGCTAAAGGCCTTTGACTCTCTCGCGAGAGGAAAGGCCACGATCCACAGGAATGACCTGCTCATATTCTGAGGGCAAGATGCCCCGGAATGAGCAAGGCCCAAATTTTTGAAAGGCATGGAAACCTCTCAATGCATTCAATGTTTAGATCCCTACTCTGCTCACTGATAACCTTTCTCTCTCTTCCCATCATTTCAGTCTAACTGTACTTGCCCCTGAGTCGTCAGTTGTGTTGGGTATATCCTGAAATCCGGTAACACGGGTTACAAAACGTATGCTCGAAACGGCCTTTGGAGGAGGCTTATCTTTATTTCAATAAAGAACCTGGGCCGACAGGTGAAATATTCCAGGGACGGCTAAAGATCGCAGAGAAGTTAACCGAATTTCGAATATGCCACGTTATGAACATCACAATATTCACGTGTACGTTTAAGGAAAATTTTCCATCGGTGGGAAAACCCGAAATTGCCTGGGATTCCATGCCCCAAGGCGTAAGGAGTGCATCATGATTGATACCGGGATGAAAGTGTTGGTGGTAGATGATATGTCTACCATGCGTCGAATTGTGAAAAACGTATTACGTCAAATCGGCTTTTCGGACATCGTGGAGGCTGAAAACGGGCAGGACGCTTTGACGCAATTGAGGGCCGGCGGCTTTGGCTTGGTGGTGTCGGATTGGAATATGCCTGTGATGCAGGGTATTGAGCTCTTGCGGGCGGTTCGTGCCGATGCAGAATTGAAAACGCTCCCGTTTTTAATGGTCACCGCTGAAGCGCAAAAGGAAAATTTAATCGAGGCAGTCCAAGCCGGGGTCAGCAACTATGTCGTCAAGCCGTTTACCGCAGAAGTCTTACAAGGAAAATTGGAAAAAATATTTGCCAATGTTCAGCCCGCAAAAACGTCATAACTAGGAAGGACATCCTCCGAATATAACGATATAAAGGAGAATTTTATGCTCGTGGATCGGATGATTGAGGCCGATGTGCCAGGCGATGAAGGGATATCCGAAGAGGGCTTGGATGAGAAGCGTTCAATTAAAGCGGAAATGGAGGAGCTGGCCAAGTATGTTGAAGTGATTACCCAAACAATTCGGGAAATGGAATCTCCGGTGACTTCCACATCCGATCAACTGCCTCAAGCCACATCACATTTACATGATCTTGCCAAGATGACGGAAGACGGAACGCACAAGGTTCTCAACTTGACAGAAGAACTGGAACGGAACCGAGAGGTGATTCAACATCATTTGGAGCAATTCCGGTCTAATGTGGCGGGGAGAGCGGTTAAGGATCTTGATGCAATTTTAGCTTTGGTGAAGGCAGATGAGGGACGACTGTTAAATATTCATGTGGCGTTATCTTTCCAGGATCTTGTGGCCCAACGCGTGGCAAAGCTCGTGACGATTTTAAACGAAATCCAACACAAATTGATAAAATTGGTGGTTATTTTTGGAATTCAGCAAAAGAAGGGTGGAGCCGGTTCATCGAGTGAAGGACGGGGGTATGAAATGCTACGTCAGTTGGAATCATCCAAAACAACCGCCCTGCAACAAGATCTGGTGGACACCATCATGTCTGAATATGGGATGTCCTAATGATGAAGCACGTATTCTCAACGCAACGTCTCAGTGAGTGCGATGGGCTGAACAAAGGCTAGGAGCAGAGAACAGGTGATCGATGAATGACGAAATGAAAGAAATACTCAACGACTTTCTGGCGGAAAGCTCTGAAATGCTGGAGGCCCTTGACCAACATTTCGTAAAGTTGGAAACGGAACCTTCCAACACCGAACTGCTTAACGAGATTTTCCGGTGTATGCACAGTATGAAAGGATCCGCCGGGTTTTTGGGGTTCACCCATTTGGTTGAAGTGGCGCATCAAGCTGAGAGTTTGTTGAATAAGTTGCGACAGGGTGAGATGACGGTTTCCCCGTTCATTATCGATATTATTTTGGAAGCTGTGGATGCCGTGAAAATGCTCCAGTCCGATATTCGGGAGACCGGAGGAGATTCTCATGTCGAGACCCAGGGCATTGTGAATAAATTGGCGTTAACGATGGATAGCGCCGACGATCTGATGCTGTCTGTCTCCCCTCCCAAAAAGGCAGGGATGGGCACGACCTCTTATGCTCCTTCTCCACCACCGGCAGAGATGGCGCCGTCTTCTATGGCTGAGCCCCCAGATATTTCTTCCTTGTCTACTCTTTCTGAGGCCCCACCCTTTGAAGGACCGGTAGGGATTGAAGGGGTAGCGGAATTAGCGGCCGTTTCTGAGGGTCCCGTTGGATTATCCGATGTATTACATAAAATGAAAGAAGCGACGACCCGAACCGTTCAAGCCGCTAGCTCACCGGGTTCCAAGCTATCGGGCGGTAAAGAAGAAGACCAGACCGTTCGAGTTGAAACCAAACGCTTGGACCATGTCATGAATCTGGTGGGAGAATTGGTGTTGAATCGCAACCGTCTTATGAAGTTGGGGAATGGCCTGGAAGAGCAAGATGAGATCAATCCTGCTCTCCGGGAATTAAATATGACGTTGGCGCAACTCAATCTGGTGACCTCGGATTTGCAATTGGCGGTAATGAAAACACGGATGGTTCCTATTCGCAAGGTGTTTTCACGATTCCCAAGGCTGGTCCGGGATTTGGCCGGTAAGTTAGGTAAGCAAGTACGATTGGAATTAGTGGGGGAAGATACCGAAGTCGACAAGTCCGTGGCCGACGAATTAAGTGATCCATTGGTCCAC
>CAZBQO010000103.1:0-8241 GCA_964494125.1 uncultured Nitrospira sp.
GGGAATGATCAACTCTGAATGAAGTTTGAGTGTCCGGGGTCGGATGGGAAAAGATCCTATGTCATATTACAAAGAATGATCATGTAAGAGGGTACGCCATGAATCTTCATCAACGCGGTACGGAGCTGATTAATTCATTGAAGGGCCATTTACTAGAGGTCCTTCATGGGCATCCGGATGCAGAGCCGGGAGGAACGGGAGTTTTTCAGGAAGAAATCGCCCGCCGGGCAGGGTTGCATAATATGGGGACCGGGGAATTGGACCACACCTGTGGTGAAATGTTGCGGTTGCTCCATAAAGAAGGCAAGATTAAACTCGTTGATGAGGCCGAGCCGGATGAAAAGAGGAGGCGCTGGCGTTTAAATTCGCAGTAAGTCTTCTCTCAATTAAATTTGCACTTCTCGTTTGCTGACGCTTCCCTCCGACCGAAAATCTTTGCTCACCAAGGGCGTCTTTGGTCACCTTCTGGGATTGGGTCAGGTGATTGCATTAGTGAGACCAACCGCCACGGAAGCCCAGGCTCAGTTGGATTTCCCACCTGATTGTGGTTTTATGTCCCCCCATCATTGGGACAATTTGAATTTGGTTCTGGAGTTCAGGAGGTTCTGCATTTAATACCCTTGTTCGCTGGTTAGCTGTATGTCGCTGTTCATGTGTTCTCCACTTTTTTTGTTGGTGAGACAAGGCCACGGCTATCCCAGTTTTCCAAATTAACCAATCTTGTGGCATGTACAATTTGAATCTAAGATAAATCACAGCTAGCTTAAATAGGACAGGAAAGGGCGGTAAGGTTTACGCCCCAAGTAGGTCTGGAACTGAAGGAGGTAAATGGGTCTTTTTATACTCAAATCCCTTCGGTACATATCCTGAAGGAATGTGGGAATATGTCATGTGACTGGATGTCTATCCCTTCTTGAAAATGCGCATCACGCCTAAAGTTCATGAAGATTATGGTCGATAAAAAAACCGTATTAATATGTACCCTGCTATTCGTTGCCGTCCTTGGAAGCAAATTGACCTAGACGGTGCTCCTTTCCATCTTCAGAAAGGAAACTCTTCTCTTTTTGCAAACCCCCGTCGGGCAACAAAGAATGATCCAATCAGAATGAAGCAATGGCAATTCAACTGCTATTCCATTTGAAGACATTCAACCTCCCAACTTAGGATTCACTCTCATTCCTGCCTCGAACTTTTAATGGCTAGCAACTAAAAAATGATGGATTTCTCTGTTTTTGTTGGGATTCCTCAATATCAATTGACCCGTTTTCGCTTGTTAAGAGAATGAAGAATGGTTGCCTTCAAATGGTCTATGGGTAGTTTTTATCCTTCAAATTTGGAATCATAAGGCCAAGCAAATTTTGGACTTACCTTCCCCTAATGAATTCAAGCGAATTCCAATTGGCCGAATCCGTTGCTTTATGACTAAATTCGTGGCATCCACAAGCCTTGCACTCATTCGTTCTAAGGAGTGGTTGGAATTCTTGAGATATACTAATTTCCCTCGCTCATGCATCCCATACATAACTACACGCACAGCGTTTCGGGAAAAATGGCATACATTTTCAATGAAACATCATGTTTTTTCTTCTTTAGTTGTTCTGGACGAAAGGGAATAGTAGATTGAATGAAAATCGCAGGCAGAATAACTTTTTTGATCGGCTTCCCGCCGAATTCTCTCTCAGAGAGAATAAATAGAACTGTTGAAAGGAGGAAAAACAATGAAAATCGTGATGCCGGTATCTGTCATGCTTTGGATAATGCTGATTAGTGCTTCACTCCTGAAAGCAGAGGTTATTGTTGAAACATCTGGTGGAGAAGAGGAAGCGATATCTTTTGAACATCGTCAGGGAAACCGACGACCAGGTAAAGCCCCGATGCGGATTGAAGAGCCGGATGGGACGCTACGACCTCTTCCTTCTGGCTCGATACCCGAGAGTCGTATGAGTACGGAGGGCTTACGGGATGTTCCGGATGCGGGGGGAGGAACAATGGTGAATGTTGAGGGCCGGTTTCAGTCAATCCTTAAGGTGCCAGACGGAGCTGACCATGCGATTCATCATCATGAACCTGAGGTCCTAGAGCCATTGAAACCCTGAAGATTATTGGATAAGACCCTTTTCATCCATGAATTATTCTAAAGTCGACATAGTGAGAAGCCCCTCTCATTCTCATTTACCCATACCCTTCGGCCTCTGCGTGTCTGGATTTCTATTAGTTTTATTCTTTGGCTGCTTTGGCCCCTTGACCGAGACCTTCGGCGCCACCATTGTTATTGTGAATAAAGATAGCCCTGGTGAAGGATTTAACGATCCTGCGCCTTTTATCCCAGTGGGTGGAAATACGGCCACCACTCTTGGGCAGGCAAGGCTGAAAGCCTTTGAGTACGCGGCAAATATTTTAGCGCAGGTGTTGGTGAGCACGGTGGGCATTCGAGTCGATGCCCGAATTGATTCCTTAGGAGCAGGAATACTGGGATCGGCTGGCCCCAATACCGTGCATCGGAATTTCCCCAATGCTCCTGTGGCGAATACCTGGTATGTCCAATCTCTCGCTAATAAACTAGCAGAACAGGATCTGGATCTTACTACCAGTGATATAAGTGCCACCTTCAGTGCAAATTTTACGAATTGGTATTTTGGGCTGGATGCCAATCCCCCATCTGGACAATTTGATTTTGTGACCGTGGTACTTCATGAAATTATTCATGGCCTTGGTTTTTTGTCACTTGTTGATGTGCAAACCGGAGAGAAATTCCTAGGAACCAATGACGTTTTTATGCGTTGGTTGGAGCTTCATGGAGCCAGTCCGGCCAATTACCCCTTAATGACCGACAACCAAAGGCAATATGCGAATGTCGCGAGTCCGAATCTTCATTTTGTTGGTGTCAATCTTCAAGAGGCATCCGGGACCCTGACGGCCGGACGAACAAACACTCATGTTCAAATGTACGCTCCAAATCCGGTTCAATTGGGTTCATCGGTGTCTCATTTCACGAACACGATTAAGCCTGATCAGCTTATGGAGCCCGGAATAGCTTCCGGAAGGGCTATTCATGATCTCGGGTTATCTCAACCTCTTTTGCAAGATTTGGGATGGATATTTGAGGCTGGCGTGAGTTTCCCAACTCGGAATGATGTCAACGGTGACGAGAAGGCAGACCTCGTCTGGCGCAACACGAGCACGTGGGCTGTCGCGATTTGGTTGATGAACGGTTCTACGATTGCTTCCTCCGGCTCACTGGGCGTGGTGTCGTCGAAGTGGCAGGTTGTCGGTACTGGAGATGTCAATGAGGACGGGAAAGCAGATGTCATCTGGCGCCACAGCGATACAGGAACGGTAGCGGTGTGGGAAATGAATGGTCTCACTATCATGTCGGTGGGTTTTCCGGGTAGTACCTCTATGGATTGGCAAATCGCGAGTGTGGGTGATGTCAACGGCGACGGAAGGGCGGACCTCGTTTGGCGAAACACGAGTAGTGGGGAAGTGACGATTTGGTTAATGAACGGCTCCATGATTGGTTCTTCAGGCCATTTGGGCGCCGTGCCGTTGGAGTGGCGAATATCCGGGACCGGAGATATGAATGCCGATGGAAAAGCGGATGTTATTTGGCGGAATGACCTGACTGGCGCAGTGGAAGTGTGGCTTATGCAAGGGCTCACAGTCCTTTCAGTAGGTTTCCCTGGAGAGCCTTCCACGGATTGGCAGATTGCAGGGGTGGGGGATGTGAATGATGACGGGATGGGGGACTTGGTTTGGCGTAAAACGAGTACCGGGGAGGTTGCGATTTGGTTGATGAATGGAGTGACTCTCAGTTCGCCAGGTTTCTTTGGGGTGGTGCCTCAGGCGTGGGAGATTGCCAGCACCAGTGATGTCAATGGGGATGGGAGCGCAGATATAATTTGGCGTAACAAGCAGACGGGTACGGTGGCGGTGTGGATGATGAATGGGCTCACCGTCATGTCGATTGGCTTTCCAGGCAGTGCCTCAATCAATTGGGAAATCCAACATTAGGGAAGGTTAAAAAAGAAATCTACAACTCTGTGTTCCACCCAACATACAGAAATGTACCTAAATGGTTGTCTCCTAATGCAAGCGAGTTGAAGCGCGAAACGCATGTGAGCGCATTTGCCGGGAGTTTTGGGATTAAGAGCACAGTCGTGGTCTCAGTTATCACGCTGATACTGAAATTTGCCTTTTCCTAGTGGCAAGCTATGGTTTCCGAGTGCATTATTTTTAAGCGGTCATATTATTTCGAGCCATTCTTGGTTGAGATTAGTCCAATTGGGAATGCATGATCTGGTGATGACAAACTTTTTCCCTTGTATGTGAGTATGGATATGCTGATGGCCAATGTGAAATGGTGGTGGGCAGCTATGCTTGGAGGCAGCATCTTGCTTGCGATACCCGGGCATTCCGAGATTGGGGCCATCATAGGCGATGTGGTTGGACATTTTTTTTCTGCCCTGATCTTAGCCATTGTGCCGATACTGGGATATCGTCTGTTCTATGAACGGATTGGTGAAAAAGAAATCACATATATCTTTGGTGCCGCCTGGATCTACCTTGTGTTTTCGCAATTGGTTGGATGGTAAGAGCCTACCTTTATACCACTGAGTATGGTCATTCCCAAGGTTTTAAAGCATTTCTGCATACCCTCAACAAAAAGTAGAAAAGAGGAGTATGGGGCGTTTGAAACTCATCGATGCGTTAGATTGCGAGCCCTCTCCCGTTGAATACTTGATGGCACTTCTGATCATAATGATGCGTTAGCAGTGATTCCCTTCAATCTCTATGAGAGCGTTTATCTCGCACGCAAACTTGATCTTGATCGAAACGCGCGGGGCAACATAAACAGACCTGTTGATATGAGTAATTGTAACGAACGTGTTAGCCATCTGAGCAGACAAATTGTATTCCTGTACTGATGCTTAGAAACCGACTCATGTGAGGCCGATTTTCCTGACGAACAGGATTTGGGAAACTGGCCAAGTTTCCTGTGCTTCAGGTGTGGGTTCATCAGATTAGAGGTTCGTTAAAGCATTGCGTCTGCTCAATCATAAGGTTAGGGCATGAATCATGTGATCCATTTTCTTTAATTATCCTTGTTTTTTTGTGATTAGGGTTTGGCAGCCTTCATGAAATCTTGAGAAATTGGGAGTTTTCCTCTCCGCTATTAAAGGATCTGGAAAATGTTCCGATGAAGCATCCAATTTTAAAAACGTTCGTATCCTGAAAAAGGCAAACCATCTGAAAGGATGGGACGCAAAGCTATGGGCCTACGTCTCGGAGTTTGAGATAAGGTTGCCAGGTTGCCAGGCAAGCCACAGAGTCTCCTTGATCATGGGCGGAGTGGCTTCGCTCGGCATGACTCACATGTATAAAGGAGATCTCGTATGGCAGACGATCAAGGTTTTTCTCGATTGTATTTCCCCCGTCCATTTATTTCGCGATCCGTATCTAATGCATTATGGATCATTTTTTTATTTTTCTGTCTCTTCCCCTTTAATGTACTGGCGGGAGAAGTTACCCTAGCCTGGAATCCTCCTTCCGCAGAATATGGTGGATTCATTGTCGCCTACGGGACTTCAAGCGGCAGTTATACGGAGACTCAAGATGTCGGAGCTCAGGCTATTTATACGGTGACAAGCCTGAATCCCGGTCAAACCTATTATTTTGCGGTAAAAGCTTACGACCGGGCTCGTAAAATTGAAAGCCCATTTTCGAATCAGGTGAGTGTTACCTTGCCTATCGTTAATGCGCGTCCTGCTCCTCCTAAGGATGTAAAGGTTTATTGAAAATTCAGCATCGTCCTCTGGGGAAAATGTTTACTGATAGATTATATTTGGGACGGGATGCATCAACGATAATGTCGTAAGCCGTTTTCATCGGTGATTTATGAAGAGGGCTCCGTGATAATGAAGGCTACCTACCAAGGATATTTGTAGAACGAGGAAGTTCTGCGAATGTTACGATTAAAGGGAATCCTTCTCAGGCGTTCGTTAAATAATGAATTTGAGGACGGAGTCGGTGACTTACAATCGCATTAATATTTTGCGATTTTCTCAAGTCTCACTCCGTCGAAATCTTTGTAACTGTTCTCAAGTAATTTCACATGAAGTCCTGCATTATCTCTGTACCTAAAACTGAAGTCTTCCCGGTAGAGCTTTATTTGTTTTTCCCACCTTGATCGACTTTGTCCTGTAATTTTGGTATTCATCCCCATCTAGAAAAACGGTCTACGAATAAAACCTTATACTTCACTTATCCTAAGGTAAATGACTGTTTCTTGTGCGGGTTCCTATGGTAAGGTCCATCCCTTGTCAGGGAACTCACCTTGCAATTGACTTAACAGTTTGATGAGGGCACCATATCCAAGAGTTAGTCATGCCCAAAATTATTGAATGTTCTTCTGACTCCACCCCCCCGCACTTCCATCGAAATGAGATTAAGGTAATTGTGATGATTGATTTTGTTTGGCGAAAAATAAGAGCGGTGTGTCTTTTCTCATTTTCCTTAATGCGTGAGCGGAAATGGCCGTTTGCTCTTATTCTGACTTTTGTTGGTGCCTGTGAGGTATTTTCGCCGGTCAGCGGGCGGGCTCAATCTTTTTCTGATATGGGACTATTTTATTTCACAGGGTCTCACCGGCCTATTCAGAATAGGGGTGGGCTTTTTCGTGAATATATGACGGGAAATGGTTTAGGGGATGGTATCAAAGCCGGTCCGGTCCAACTCCATCCGTTTTTAGGCGTATCGGAAGTGTATACCGACAATGTGTTTAAGAGAGACACCAATACAAAAAGTGACTTTCTTACGACCATCGCGCCTGGCATTCAGGCCTTCATGCCGTTTGGGGGAGGTAAGCATTCAGTCCTTCTTGACTACCGCGCTGCCCAATTTCTCTATGCAAAATTTAATGAAAACAATGCCCTGGCCCAAGATGCTCTTGGCCATGTCAGCTTGAATTATCCGGGTGGTCTCGCAATAGACTTGCAGGGAGGGCATGTAGAAGGGTTTGACCCGAGAGGGTCAGAAGTGGATACCCAACAAAGGGATATTACCAAATGGAATGTGAATCAGTTTTTAGGCCAGGTTGAATTCACGGGACAGAAGGCTGGTATCCGTCTTCGCACGAATTTTGATGATTTAAATTACACCAACAATGGGCAGGCTGCCCCGCGGGACAGGACGCAGGCTGGTGCCAATCTCAGCGTATTTGTAAGGGTAACCCCCTCAACCCGCGCCCTTCTCGGTGTTCGAATTGTCAACAATGATTATAATACGAATACGCAGCAGAATAGTTTCGGTTACGGGGCGTTTACGGGCTTCAGTTTGGCACCTACCCGCCAACTCTCAGGGGAATTCAATATCGGGTACCAGGTTTTAAATTTTGACCACGCGCCCATCGATGAAGACTCAGCCCGTGGCCAGGCCCTCCTTGCAAGGGGTTTAAGCCTAGGATCGGAGCAGCGGACCTTCTTTTACATGCGAGGAAATTTGGCTTGGAATCCCACGTCCCGGTTAAGTTTTAATGTCCGTCCCTTTTCGAATATTAATCAGTCAGCGGTTCAGGGTACTTCCACGTATAAACGAATAGGCGTCGACGTTTATGGGAGGCAGATGTTCACGGACCGTTTTGCCCTTAGGGGAAATTTTTACTACGCCAACGATAATTTTGATACGAATAGAACTGATAATCGATTTCGCTTTCGGATTGGACCGGAATATCGTACGGTCAAATGGCTGGGCTTTCGCTTAGATTATATTTTCGAGAAGAGAAGCTCAAATATCGCCAATTTTGAATTCAACAGTAATACGATCATGCTTTCTATCCAGGGAATAATCTAGTAAAACGGAATGCACCTTTGATTCATTCAATTCTCTCGATACTGTTTCTTGACCTTCGTCATTTATGGGACTAACATTTTTGTGAGTTATTGAGATCGCCCCGTGGCGGTAGTCCCCCTTTCTCGTTTGACCAACATGAGGTGAAAGCCTCATAGAGCCCCCTACTGAGAGATTTAGAAGGTTCTCACTTTTTATTCTTGCTCCCGAGTTTGAGATCTATTTGGTGTGACGAGAATAATATCAAAAATGACTAAGGGACGAAGTGGAAAATATTCGTGTTATTAGTGATGAGATAAGTTTATGTTTTTTCGTGTGGACTTCTATTTTATAAGGAGACTCACAATGAGATCCAAACAAGGAATGCCTAGATGGATAAATGGGCTGGTGCTGGTG
>CAZBQO010000104.1:0-8150 GCA_964494125.1 uncultured Nitrospira sp.
CCCTCTTCTATGTCAAAAAAATTCTCTCAGGAAGAAACTCCCGCCTTGACTCAACGACAGGTGGAAATCCTTCAATTGGTTGCTGAAGGAAAATCCAATAAGGACATTGCGGTCATTTTAAATCTGGCCGTCAAAACCGTGGAATTCCATAAGACACGGGTCATGCAGGTATTAGGACTCAAAACGGCCTCCGAACTCACGAAATATGCCATTTCCAATGGAATCATTTCTGTTTAATGCCCGGGAAAGTTCTTTAGATTCATTCTTTTCCTTCTGTACCGTTTTCACCTCCTCTTAGAAAATCACAGCGCTCGTAAGTGCCGTTTAGCTTTAGAGGGTACTCCTAATCCTAGTCAAGGGGAGAAATCCCTAACTTGACAGCGTATTTCGTAAGATCCGCCTTGGAATGAAGACCAAGGGCCTGCACGATTTGCATCTTATGGAACGCGACCGTGCTTTGAGAAATGGTCAATAAGTTGGCTATGTCTTTCGCCGAGAAGCCTTGAGCCACAAGCCTTAACACCTCCTGCTGCCTGGGAGTCAATTTTCCGGAAAGTTCGGTGCCCGGCATACCATCCATTTGGGCAAACACCGCATTTTGTACCTCCTCAGGAATGAGGGGAGAGAGATATTTCTGTTTTTCCTGAACTTGGGTAATCGCTGATAATAATTCGTTCCCTGCCGTTTGCTTCGGGACATACCCTTCTCCTCCGCTACGAAACGCCTCCATGATAAAAGTAGGTTCTAAATGCATAGAAACAAAAATTATTTTAATTGATGGACATATCGTTTTTAACATTCGAGCAGCTTCGTACCCGTTTTGGTCAGGCATTGAGATGTCCATGAGGAGAATGTCGGGCTTTGTTTGTCGGATTTGGCTGGCCAAATCGCTTGCGCTATGGGCCTCCCCAACGATGTCATGATGGGGTTCTAGCAGTTTTTTGCAGCTCTCTAAAACAAGAATATGATCGTCAACAAGGAATAATCGTGCCCGCTTGGTTGTATTCATACTGTAAAAAAGTCCGGTAGGTGACATTTCTCCCGGTTAGATCTCATGTGAAATGAAGCCTCCGAATCCCTTTGCGTAAAGGATCCCTCACTTTAACACGTCCCAATAGCCTCTTCTCCATATGCTTCTTTCCGTAAGGCGAATGACTTTTACTCTAGCCAGGATTGGCTCCTTTGCCAACTGGACAAAACCCTTGGATAAATGTCTGTATTATGACAGAGTTGATGAATGTGGAGCTGCGAAGGTTCTGTAGATTTATGGTGTTATTTGGTCGGCATGCAGGATTCGCGAAGTTTTCAGTAATGTCGCTTCAGTGAGGTCCTTCTCAAGGTTCGCCTTTGACACACAGAGGAGTCAGGTCTCATTTTAAGCCGGGGGAATAAAGCGAACAGGGGAGGGGATTCTCCCTCCCCTGTTCGCTTCATGAGGATAATATGGAACGTGCTGCCGGCAGTTTCACAATGATCAGGATTAATCCTTTTCAATCTTCACGACTTCTCCTGAATGTGCATCTACATAGACTTCTTTGGTTTTTTCATTTTCGTCAACTATTTTAACCTCAAACACCGTCTTGCCGTGTTCCTTTTCTAATTCGACATCCACAGCCTTGCCTTTCACCGTTGTCATGGCTTTTTCCACAGCCTCGACGAGTGTGATTTGAGTGCCCTTCAATAATTCGGCTTTATCCTCATCAAACAAGGCTAACGCCGAGCTGACCGGCAGAAGACACGTGGCCATCGTGAGACTGAGAATTAGACGATTCTTCATAGCGGACTCCTTTGTTGTAAATATGACGATCATTTTCCTATCGCAGACCTTAAGACCGAGTATGCCCTTCCCGAATGCCTGTCGCATTAGACAAAAGGTCGCGATTCAACCTGATGTTGTCTTCCGAGGCCGAGGGATAGCGTGAAGCGGAAAATCATAAGCCTGGGAATAGGGGGCACTCATAATGAACT
Organism: uncultured Nitrospira sp.; assembly: GCA_964494125.1. Taxonomy (GTDB): domain Bacteria; phylum Nitrospirota; class Nitrospiria; order Nitrospirales; family UBA8639; genus Nitrospira_E. Next base: position 1,969 of record CAZBQO010000104.1, read on the forward strand.
TGTAGGCGTTGAGAGAGGTTATGCAGTTTTTTCTAAGACTTCCCTGTTCAGACTATCTGCTTGCATGGATATAAGCCCGTTGTAAATGAAAAGTTTATCTAGTGAGGAAGAGCGGATCCTCATTCATAATTGATCAGATTTGCATCGGCAATGGTTGGGTAATGTGTTTGATGGATCAAAGCTGAAAGGAGGAACTTATGCAAAAACAGAAATGGGGCAGTTCAGGTGTGTGGGTGGCGACGATCTTGTTCGTAGTGGCATCGGGCGTGATTCCTTATCCTGTTCATGCCTCTGAACCTGACCAAAAGGAAATGGCTCCTGTCGCGTCCGGGGTAGTGGAAGGCCGGGTGATTGAAGTAGAACAGTTGACTCTCGTGATAGAGAAAGCAAACGGAGAAGTTGTTCGCGTTCCCATGCCGGGAAAAAGCGGGGAGTCTTCTGCCGACTTTGAACAGGGAGATTACATCGAGGTGGCCATATCTCCGGAGGGAGTGACTACCTCTGTCAGAAAGGTTGCTAAAACGGAAAACTGATAGACATAATAAGGAAAATGTCTGTCGGGATTGGGGAACCTTGGAGAACCCGGCCATGAAATTACCATACGCTCCGTAGTCTGGAAGAAAGAGAGGTTTTCTTGCGGAATGCCGTCTGCGCTCATCCTCCATGTTCATGCCAGAATTCCGAGGGGGAGGAATACTGTTCGGAAGAATGTGCAAATGTGATTACCGCGCCGGTAGGAAAGTGTCGGTGTGGTCATGATAGTTGTGAAGGTTATTTAAAATATCGAGAAGCCCCGTCTTAGGCGTCATGGGGTTTGTTAAGCCTATGGAAGAACTGGTGGTCAAGAATCCGCTTCTGTTGGTTTAATAGAGTCTCACCTTCGGTGGGCCAAGCCAAGGCCTGCATGATTGCCGCCTTTAAGCTCTTCCGATTGGAAGGAATTCTTTGCGCATCATACGAGCCGATGGCAACCCTGAAAGAGGAATACAACAGTATACAAAATCACAAATTTTAGAAATTTAAGAGTATTTTGCGTACCTGAAAATCGCCACGCCAGTACCTTTCTCTCTTGCAAAATGGTTTGCCGGGAGATCCATTGTCCCTAGACCAATTAGCCAGAAAATTTTGAGAGGTTGCGGATCAGAGGATATCCCGCAACAAGTTTGGGGAGCCGTATTTGTGGTAAGCAACCTTCTTTGTCACTTCTGCGAGGAAGCTTAATCTTTTCAATGGCAAACTTTGAAACAGTCATGCTATTCGGGAGCAATGAATGTGGTGGAGGACTGGGATTGCTTTGAATTCTCTGCCAGAGGAGTTGATGGGAGACTCTGTTCGACTTGAGGCGAACAGGGCATTTGGAACAGTGCAAAGCGGCCCCCCGATTGGGTTGGAGAATGGTTGTCTTCAATTCGCGTGTACCACCACCGGCCTTCTGCCTGATTGCCGGATGGTGACAAGCGAAGATCAAACTTACCTTCGCGATCGTTTTTTGTTTGATACCATTTGCCATGCCATCGGCCGTTTTCCAGCGTGGTTGTTATCAAACGTCCCTCTTGCCAATCATACACGCCGTGGCCTTCCCGATTGAGGGTTAAGCAGTAAGCACCGTTTTCATCGCGGTATTCCCATGTTCCGGCTAGATCCGATTTCTTCATTGAAGACGGCTGCAGATCTTGACCCGGTGCATGCACCTGAGGTTCCGGAGGGTTGGTTCGACAGCCAAAAAATACAAACTGTAGTAAAAGAAAGACCCCTATCATTTTCCATTTGGGAAAATGGACAGTGTTTAGATTTTTAATCATATTTCGACCTTTTATGTTATTCACTAGGATTGTAAGAGACTCCCACTCTACCTAGATCTGCCGTATAGCCGCCCATTTTTCTGAAACACCTTTTCCCCCGTAGGATTCAGGAAAGACGCGCGCCACGAGGTGCTCTCATTGCTGATTTCCGTGGTTGAATGCCTTATTTCATAATGTCCATGGTTGTTTTCATTCATACTGCTCAAATTATTACATGGATATAAAAATGCCTACATGGACAAAAGCCTTTAGTGAATAGGGGAAATATCTAAAAGAATCGAGCTTTACACTTTACACGAAGGCAAGGAGGTGAGGCGTAAAATGTCATTGCACAGGAGTAGGAGCAAAAAACTCCTTCGACAGAGTCACTCCGGTTTTTCCGCTCCGGTGAGACGAGAATGGAGCCGTGGGCAGGTAACAGACCGGTTTCCTGTCGAAGGGGGAAAGTCTCAACCAACGTCACACGTGATTTCGTTTTAATTTAAGCACACTCCTTCGCCGGCCTGATTTTTTGGCCCGTACCCTTTAGTTGCCGTCCGTGCCTCCATTTTTTTCTTCACAATGGCCCTGGTAGGGATGTTTGTCCTGAATAATTTCTTCCCGAAGCCGATGGTTTTCCTCCACCACTTGAGAAAGTTCCTTGAGAAGTTTTCGATTTTGTTCCAGAAGATATCGAGGAATGGATGAGCGGGACATGGATGCATCTGAATGGGACTCAAGTGTATTTCCAAGGATATTCCAGGGTTCCTTGCAGTGTTCGGATGAACAGAAAAGCATTACATTCCGGTAGAGTTTTTTATGCGCGATGAATTATCTGGTTGGGACGGCACGTATCGTTAGCGATACCACAATGTTCATACCAACAAAGGAGTTACCGTCATGAGGAAGATGGCTCACGAAGTTGTTTCTGATGGGAGAAACGAAGGACTACAGCAAATGCTGTTAGAGAAGAAAAATGAGGTGCAAAAACAAATTGATGATCTGATTCTCCAGCGTCGTGAAGAACAGGAACGGTGGCGAGGGGAACCGGCCATGGATGATCAGGATATGGCTTACCGCGATAGTTCTGCCGATCAACTCCTTTCCTTACTGGAAATCCGTCACCGGATGAGAGTGATCCTTGATGAAGCGTTGATCCGCCTTCGGGAAGGGACCTATGGGTTTTGCAATGAATGTGGAGAGCCGGTCAGTAATGCCCGCCTCAAGGCTTTACCTTTCGCGAAAACCTGTTTTGATTGTCAAAATGTGATCGAGGGACTTGAAAAAGTCGCACGAAGTTAAGGTTTCCCTTTAATAGGAATTGTGAAGATTAGTGATAGCTGGATGTTACGGAAGCAGTGTTCAGGGACATCCTAGAACGACTCTGCCTGGAATTTTATGAGAAGTTTGTTGAATTTAGCGGTTCCGTCTCTGGAGGGCCACCCCAAAGGTCGGCCGGGGACGAGGCACCCGCTCCGTTTGGGGAGGCGGATTCAACACTTCCTTCTGGTTCTTTAAGATCACCGGATCAATCACATTACCGCACTGGATGCAGTGTTTGGTGGTAATCCACAATTCTCCTTCGGGGTTGGCTACATCCAAACAATGTCCCTTAATCAGGAGACCTCCACATCGATCACAGGACGATTGATTCATCATGCGGGCAATTTCAATTTCGATGGTATGGGCAGCACGAGTGGGTTTTTTTGTCGTCTGTGGCATAACACACCTCTTCTCTCGTTAAGCACATGGGTAGGGGGATGGACTCCCAAGGACATAGAATTGGAGATTCGGTTGCATATCTGATGTCACCCTAAAGTGGAAACACCCTCATGCCAACTGTATATATCCCTGGTTTTTGGGTAATAACTCCGAACTGAAATTCCGCCTGGTGGGAGGAAATGCTGGTTTCCTGAGCGAAGAAAACACCAGTTTGGACTGACGGGACCTTAGTGGGTACTTTTCCTGATTGGGGAAATCTCATTTAATACTTTATGTTTGATGCCGATCGATCATTTCCCCCTCACCCTTCTTCTATGGACCTTGGAGGTTTTTCCGGCGCTCTGTTTTGATGATACAGGTTCAGACCTGTCTCTGGTTAGTTATCTCAAATCGGGTATATTCACGAGCTCAGATTCGGTCTTGCTAGGAGTGATTGGTGCCTATGTGGTAATGAATTTTTTCTGCTCCTCTATTTGATTAGGTGGTGTTACGGAGATGTCTTTTCGACTTTCCCGCTCGGAATCGTTCATTCAAGGCATTAAGCGAATTGTGAATGAACAAATTGACCTGGCGTCGGAGGAACTGGACCGGCGTCCTATCGATCCGATCACTGTGCCACATCAGGTGCGGAAGCGATGTAAAAAAATCAGAGCACTTATTCGTTTGGCGAAGACCGGGATGAAAAACCGCAAAACGTATCAACAGGAAAATAGACGGTTAAGAGATGCGGCCCGCATAATATCCGACATCCGGGATGCTCAAGTCATGATCAACACCTATGATCATCTGATGGCATTTCAAAGACCGGAGATTGACCGGAGGGAATTCGGTCCAATCCGTCGACGGTTATCCTCCCGTTTTGAAAATCTATTGCACGAGAACTCTTCCCTCGAGCGGTCGTTTCAAGAAATTCAAGCCAGTTTGCTAAAAAGTCGACAACATATTTCTGATGCCCTGCTCAATGACTGCCGTAAACCCGTCATGTATGAAGGATTGAAAACAACATATGCTAAAGCTTTTCAGGCGATGTCAGACGTATGTACCCGGCCGACCGATGAGGGGTTTCATGATTGGAGGAAGCATGTCAAGTATCACTGGTATCATTGCCGTTTGGTAAGAGACGTCTGGCAACCTGTCTTCTCGGGACGATCCTCTGAACTCCATCGCTTGGAGGAGTATCTCGGAGAAGATCATGATTTGAGCGTCTTCGAAAGGTTGTTGACGGAATCACGTGAAGTATCCCGTTCTTCTGACTGTTCGTATGCCATCCTCATAGGAGGGATCCATCAACGAAAACAGATGTTGCGAACGGCTGCCCGTCCATTAGGATGCCGTCTCTTTGTCGAATCCCCGAAGGATTTCAGCAAACGAATCTGTGCGTACTGGAAGGTATGGACCCAGGAAACACCGGGAACACAGGAAGTCTAAGCGGGCCCTGCGAAGTCAGGGGTATGATCAGTTGTCACACGGCTGCTGTCGGAACACTCACACTCATACCACCGTGTCATCCCGAGGAGATCATGACCTCTCAGACATGTCTTCGCGATTCTCTGTGAATAACATTTTGTCGGAGGGGCCTTTTCTAGACTTCTTCCTGAAGATCCAACTGGATTTGTCCGTTCACAGAAAAGGCACTTCATGATAATTACAAAGCAGACCTCATGAATTCAGTACCAACCGTTGGGTGGGTGGAAGTGGGGCATGTTAAGTATCCCCCATTTTTCTTTGCGCACAAAATTATCATCATTTAACCAAGGAGACACCATGAAACAATACGACAGAGATGCCACATCAGGAAAAATGGTCAGTGTGTTCATCACGGGGATAGTCATTGGAACCGTGGCGACGTTTTTGCTTTGCCCGCAATCCGGGCGGGAATCGCGTGGTCAAATTCGTGATTATGTCCGTCGAAAAGGAGAAGATTTGAACGATCTGCAGGATAGAACCGTTGAGACATATCAAGACATCGTGTCCGGGACCCGGAAGGGGTGGGAAGACATTCAGGAGACGATTCAAGAGGCAGTACATGCTGGAATGGATGAATTTCGTAAGGAGTTGAAAGACATAAGAAGCAAGGCATAGCGCATGCGTAAGAGAGTCTGTGCACGAAAAATTTATGAGGTGGTCCGTGTTGATTTGGGATGTATTCGATTAAGAAACGAGCTTGCCTTGTGGCGGGTCTTCCACGCCCATTTTCACAAACCAATCAATTCAGAAGGTAATTTCGTTGGATTGTTGCCCATCCTGGACCACTGATAATTCCGTTTTATATGCGCTGCACGTAGTCTCTGCCCAGGTCGGAAACCCAACATTCCATCTTGAAGACCCGCTGTCCTTAGGTAGGCGGAAAAACATTAAAAGGTTTATCCCCTGGTTCAATGACACACCCCTATCAGCGCAAAAACAGGGAGTCCAAAGGCAGGTGTTGCGGTCAGAAATAGCGCATTTGTCGATATACCCACTTGAGGGCTGCCGGTCCTGATCATCTTAAGTTCACCTGACCTTCAGGGATAATCACCACAAATTCGGCATGGTTGTGTCGCCCTTTCTCCTGTACCCGAAGGATGTGTCCGTGTGGGGCAGTTTGACATTCTTGCACATCCCTGTTGGATCTGGTTCCAGTGTGGGGCTGTTGAAAAAAGCCGCCAGCGGTGTTCTCGCCATTTTTCCGTGCTCACG
>CAZBQO010000105.1:0-8146 GCA_964494125.1 uncultured Nitrospira sp.
ATTGCTTCCTGCCGACTTCCCCACCGAAATCAAATTGCAAAAGGTAGGCCGGTTTGCCAGCCACAGAAAATAGCGCTGCGCTGACAATACGCCCAATCCGCTTTTCAACGGTGGCGAAATCGACCCAGGAGATATTCTGCACCTCGCCCTCCTTACAAAACCTCATTACCCTGGCCTCATTTCTGATCATCCAGGGCTCTCCTTTCCCGGGCTGAATCAGCGTCTAAAAACTTGCTTTTGCAGGATCAAATCCAGAAAGAAGTCATGTCCATGACAAACCGGAACCACACTCCACCCTCGAAAATCCGTTAGTAGACCTCATTGACCGCATGAATTTTCAAGGTTTCAATCTCGCAGGTGACCCCATGGTCGAGCACAAAATTAAAGTTTCTCCTGAGTTTCCCGCCGGCAGAAAAACTCTTTCAAACGCACCCCCAACCACCCGCTTCAAACGATCCTCCACGTCACGAAAATAATTCTCCCCCCATCTTGTTATTCTGAGCCAGCGGCGAGGAATCTGTGTCCAACCCAAAGATGCCCTCGTACCCAGATCGTCTTCTTTTCCTCGAACCCCCACTAAAAAGAATCCTCCTCCGTCATCCCCCACATCAGTTAGCAGGGCTCCATCTTTTCGACGGAACCTGCGCTGTAAAGAATTTGGGCAGAGGAATAAAACTCCTGTCCGAATATTCCTCAAACCCATCTGTCCCTTTTTGTAGGGGTTGGGTAACATGCCCTGGAATTTTTTCCATGAGAAAGGCACAGGGAATCTATCCCGCATAAGTTTGATCTCATGGCCAACATTGAAAGCTTCATTGCTTAGATTCACAACGTTCGTCTTCGCAATGGCCTCCCGACCAAAGGCAAAACAGAAAGACAAGGAGTAGAGACAATGGATGCTCAATTTTGGATAACAGCCTGGAACGAAGGAAGAACAGGCTTCCACGGGGAACACTATCACGAAAAACTGACGGAGTACTTTCCCCAATTCAATCCTGAAAAGGGACAGAGCGTGCTCGTTCCACTCTGCGGGAAATCAAAGGATCTTCTTTGGCTTCACGGACTCAATCTTCATGTCCATGGAGTAGAATTGCACGCCCAAGCCGTGAAAGACTTTTTTTCGGAAAATGGACTCCCACCCCCTCACATAGACCAAGATCAGGATTTCACCCATTACACCCACGAAAATATCATCATCAGCTGCGGGGACTTCTTCAAACTCAATGCACACCACTCCTACGATTACATTTACGATCGGGCGGCACTCGTGGCTCTGCCACCCTCGATGAGAAAAAATTACGCTCAAGTCATCAAGCAATCCCTCAAACAACGGGGGAAATACCTTCTCATCGTCTATGAATATGACCAATCAAAAATGGATGGCCCTCCCTTTCATGTTGGTGGCAAAGAAATTCATAATCTGTATGAAGATCAGTTCACCATTACATTACAAGAGAGTCAAAGGCCAAAAAATGAAGGACCGAGACTCTCCTCAATAGACAGCCTTACGCAGAAAGTCTACGTTCTTGAAAAGATCCGGTGAAAATCCTCGCTCAATGGGTACCATCGGGGAAAATTTTGACGGACAACCCTCGCATTCTACATGCAACAGCATCGCTCAAACCCGGTCCGACCCAAAAGTCCTCAACGCCTGGCACACCCTCCAGGCAGTCCCCACCTAAGTTGTCATTCTGAGCCCCCACCGGCTTGTCATTTCTGAGGTACCCCAAACCTTGTCATTCTGAGCCCACGGCGAAGAATCTGTGCCCAGCTACAATATGCCCTCGTCTCCCAGCACGTCTTCTTTTTGTTGACTGCTCATCTCTAAAAACAATTCCACCTTTCTCATTCCCGACATTCGTTATAGGGAATCCATCCGATAGGTTTAGTATTTATGTGAACCTTCGGCCTTATCATCCCTACTAGACTGTGACAGGAATTGTGTCTTTCAAAGATACCAAAAGCCATCTGTACTTTAATAAAGAGGTTGGCTATCCTGACCTCTCTGCGAGCGGATTGAAGTCAAGGAGCGGAAATCTCTTACCCTTGCCAACCTGCGCCACAAACTGTTGCCAAGCTCAACTCCGGCGAGTTAGGAGCAAAGAATCTAAAAGGCTTGTTGATGGAGGCACTAGAATGATAATTACAGAAAACCAACTCGACGTTTGGGTCCGTGGTAATGCCACAGACGCGCAGGGCGTGATCGTTGAACTTGTCTGGCGCCTCATCGCCGCCTCATCGCCTAGACCGAAGGAACGCCGGTTCCCTCTCGGCGACAGCATTGGCCAACATGGGCCTGATGGGCTATTGGATGTAGATCTTGCCTTCGATCCGTTCGTTCCCGAGGGCCGCTCATTTTGGGAAATCGGAACTGGGATTAAGGCCGGCGTTAAGGCGACAGAGGACTACAATGGTCTCGTGTCAACAATACCAGAAAGTGCCAGAACTGAATCTACCTTCGTATTCGTAACGCCCCTTTCCGGACGGAGAGATTGGGAGCACACATGGAAGGAGGATGCGCAGGGTACTTGGCTTAAAGACCGCCTGGCGAAAGGCGAATGGCGGGACATTCGAGTGATTGACGGGACAAAGCTAATTGACTGGATTCATCAATTTCCATCTGTAGGATTGTGGCTTGCACAGAAGACGGTCGTCGGTTTGCCCGTGCAGCAGATCGACACACCTGAGCAACATTGGAGTTTGATTAGGTCAATTGGTGAACCGCCACCCTTGACGCCAAAAGTCTTCCTAGCCAATCGGGATGAGGCGTGCGGGAAGATTAAAGAAGTATTTGCCGGGAATGCACCCCAGCTCAAGCTCAATACACATTTCCCTGATCAGGTTGTCGATTTTGTTTCTGCATACTTGGCAGACCTCGACGACGAGACTCGCGCGGATGCCGCTGGACGTTGTCTTGTCATTTCCGGAGCCGACGCGTGGAACGCGATGGCCACACAAAGGGAAAACCACATTCTGATTGCCGATTCCACTCTTGATCTGAGCGGCGAACCGGGAACGAAGCTAATCCAGAAGGCCCGAAGGTCTGGCCATGCCGTCATCTTTGGTGGAGCTGCGGGAGGCATCCCCGATCCGACGAGTGTGTCGCTTTCTGCGCCGCGCAGCCACCAGCTAAAGGAAGCACTAGAGCAAGCTGGATATAATGAGGAGCGTGCACGAACTCTGGCGCAGAAGAGCGGTGGGAACCTCGGCTCATTGCTCAGGTGTCTGCAGAACCTATCTCTGATACCCGAATGGGCTGAAAGCTCTGCGGCCGCCGAACTTGCAGTCGCGGCATTTCTGGGATCTTGGAACGAACATTCAGATGCGGACCGTACCATCGTGGAGAATGTATCGGGAAACTCCTACGGGGAGTGGATCGGTATGATGCGTAATATCACGCTTTATCGAGGCACTCCCCTATCTCAACGAGACGGCAACTGGAAGTTCGTTGCACGCTATGAAGGGTGGTACGCGCTGGGCCCCAGGCTTTTTGACGAGCATCTGGACCGTTTACGCACCGCAGCGGTTTTCGTATTGCGCGAGAGGGACCCGCAATTCGAGCTTCCGGCCGAGGAGCGCTACGCCTCCAGCATCCATGGTAAGGTTCTGACGCACTCACACCTCTTACGAAATGGGCTCGCAGAATCGCTCGCGATTCTCGGGAGTCATCCTAATGCGCTTACTTCATGCACGCTCGGCAAAGGCGAGGTAACGGCAGTTCTCGCCGTCCGATCGATTCTTGCTGACGCTGACTGGCAGCGTTGGGCCAGCCTCAACGATCTGCTTCCCCTGCTTGCGGAAGCTGCTCCGGGAGAGTTTCTTGATGCGGTCGAGAAGGCCCTCAACAGTGAACCGTGCCCATTCAATGAAGTATTTGCCCAAGAGGGGGACGGATTCATGGGCCGCACATACATGAGTGGCGTGCTTTGGGCTCTAGAGACGTTGGCCTGGAGTGAGGACCACCTAAGCCGCGTGGGGATTTGTCTAGGGGAGCTTGCTGCACGAGATCCCGGTGGACGTTGGGCGAATCGTCCGGCCAACTCCCTTGCCAAAATTCTGTTGCCGTGGTTCCCGCAGACATGCGCCTCACTTGCGAGACGCGGTGCAACTGTGGCAACGCTACTTGCGGAAATCCCAGACATCGGATGGAAGCTGTTGGTGGGCCTCCTCCCCCATTCACACTCATCGTCTTCCGGTACACGGAGGCCAGCCTGGCGGGAGACGATTCCCAATGATTGGTCGAAGGGCGTAAAGCCCTCCGAATACTTGGAGCAAATTGCGCTCTACTCAGAAATGGCAATCACTGCTGCCAAGAATAACCGCGAGAAGCTCGCTGAGCTCATCGAACATATAGAGAATTTGCCCCCAATGGCCCACGAACAGCTATTGGCGCATCTTGCGTCAGACGCAGTAATCACAATGCCAGAAGCTGAAAGGCTAGGCCTATGGACCGAACTCGTCGATCTGGTGGCGAAACACAGGAAATTCTCAGATGTTAAATGGGCCATGCCGCCTGAGCAGGTCGACAAGATTGCGGCCCTCGCTGAGCGGCTGGCGCCCACCGCGCCCGCGTTTCGCCACCAACGGCTCTTTACCGAGCACGACTTCGACCTATACGAAGAGAAAGGCAACCACGATAAGCAGCGCAAAAACCTCGACCTCATCCGACAAAAAGCCGTAAACGAAGTCGCTGATGATGGAGGCGCTCATGCGGTTTTTACCTTCGCTGCCGCTGTCCAGTCTCCTTGGCGTGTCGGAATAGCCTTCGGAGCGGTGGCAGGCAAAGAGTTCGATGGGGCGGTAGTACCAGATCTGCTTGAGTCCGAACAGAAGCAGCTTGTGCAATTCGCAGGTGGATTCGTCAGGAGCAGGTTTCATGGCTGTGGTTGGCAGTGGGTCGATGACATCGACACCTCACAATGGTCACCCTCGCAAATTGGCCAGTTCCTCTCCTTTTTGCCATTTTCGCCGGATACATGGGAGCGCTCGAAGCGGCTTCTTGGAGGTGATGAGGCCACGTACTGGAGGAAGACCAGTGCGAATCCCTACGAAACCGAGAGCGACCTTCAACTTGCCATCGATCAACTCATACAGCATGAAAGGCCAAACGCGGCGTTAAGGTGCCTTAATAGAATGCTGCATGACAAGCAACCCTTCGATAGTGGACGGGCGGTACACGCATTGCTTTCTGCATTGAAGTCATCGGAAGGGCCTCACGCGATGGATGCCTATGAGACAGTCGAGATTATCAAGGCACTGCAGGTTGACCCGGGCACCAACCCTACTGACCTCTTTCGGGTGGAATGGGGGTACTTGCCACTGCTGGATGGCCACCTTGATGCTTTGCCGAAACTACTTGAGAGACGGTTGGCGACTAAACCGGAATTCTTCTGCGAGGTGATTCGGCTTGTCTTTCGCTCAAAGAAGGAAGAACCCTCGACTGAAGAGCCCACGGAGGAAAGAAAGAAAATTGCAACCAACGCCTATCGTCTGCTGAGCGAATGGCGAAATCCTCCCGGCTTGAAAGAAGACGGAACGTTCGACGGCAATGCCCTTAACCGCTGGCTGGAGTCCGTTAAAAAGGAGTGCTCGGAGACTGGACATCTTGAGATCGCACTGATGATGGTGGGGCATGCACTTATCCACGTGCCGCCGGATTCGGATGGGCTATGGATCACTCGGGCAGCGGCAGCAGCTCTCAACGCGAAAGATGCCGGTGATATGCGGGAGGGATTTCGGACCGAGCTATACAACTCGCGTGGCGTCCACTCGGTTGACCCGACAGGGAAGCCGGAAAGAGAACTCGAAAATAAGTATCGCATGCAAGGCGAGGCCGTCGAAAATGCTGGATATCACCGATTGGCCATTACGCTCAGGGAATTGGCGACGTCATACGAACGGGAAGCGGAAAGAGTGGTTTCGAGAGAGCACTTTGATGATTGAGGCAAGAGAGGTGTTGTTTTATCGATCACCGGATGGGATAGTTCGCCTCGACGTTCAACTCACCAAGGACACAGGTTGGCTCAGCCTGACCCAGATGGCTGAGCTGTTCGGACGCGAGAAGTCCGTGATTTCAAGTCATTTACGGACTGTGTTCACTTCTGGTGAGCTGGAGAGAGAGGCAACCGTTGCAAAAAATGCAACAATTGCGGCCGACGGAAAGACCGGCCACGAAAGAAGCGTGTGAAAACTATTCAAGATTGTTTCGGACGAAGTGTGAGGCTCACGAATGAGCGTGTGGCCCACATTCTTCAACACAAAGAAATGGCCGACATGGCGACGGAAATTGAACGAGTCCTCTCAGCTCCAGCCGAAGTTCGGCGCTCTCGATCAGACGCCACTGTTCATTTATTTTACGAATTTTATGCCAAGACACGTGTGGGTGGGAAATGGCTCTGTGTCGTGGTAAAGTATGGCACAGATGATGCGTTTGTTGTGACGGCCTATTTAACCGACCAACTCAAAGACGGAGCAATCATATGGCCGAAAAAGTAAAAGTGTGGTTCGATCCGGAAGGGGACTTTTTGGAAGTCCAATTTAAAGACGCCCCTGGATTTATGCGTCCTACCGGTCATGAGGCGGTCATGGAGCGCGTCGATGAACAAGGCCATGTGTTGGGATTTAGCGTTTTCGGTGTCAGCCGTTTTCAAAAAGATCATCCCCTGGAAGCTGAACTCGTCACGGACAGATAACCGGACCACGGGAATTCATCAATCCTGTTGTCACGTTGGAATCTGCCTTTCTCCCCTCAAAGCTGTTATCTGCACTAAAGGTTTCAAAACAAAATACTGCTCTTTTTCCGCAAAAAACATTTCGTGTGAATGAAGCCTGACCTGCACGACATCCGGTCGAGATGGTATATTGAGCCCGACTCGACCAACCAACTTTTCTTACTACATTCTGAGAGACTCTACGCATGAGCACGGCAGGCGGAGAAATTGTCGTTTATGAGACCCCGGACGGAGAAATCCGGGTGGACGTGCGACTTGAGCAGGAGTCCGTCTGGCTTACGCAACGGCAAATTTCAGACCTATTCGATACATCCACGGACAACATCGGCTTACATTTGAAGAACATCTTTCACGAAGGTGAACTGGATGAATCGGCAACTGCCGAGGATTCCTCGGTAGTTCAAATGGAAGGCAAACGGCGGGTCACTCGCACGATTAAGCACTACAACTTGGACGCCATTATCTCCGTCGGCTACCGTGTTAATTCTAAACGCGGAACCCAGTTCCGCATCTGGGCGACACAGATATTGCGTGATCATCTGGTGAAAGGCTACTCCGTCAACCAGCGTCGGCTGGAGGAACTCCAGCAGACGGTCCGGCTGGTGGCGACCATGGCGAAACATAGGGATCTTTCCGGCGATGAAGCCACCGCGCTCCTCCGCATGGTAGGCGAGTATAGCCGGGCGCTGGACCTGCTTGACAATTATGACCACCAACGGGTGCCCGGCCCCAGGTCAGGGCGCCAGATACGTTACGCCTTAACCTATGAGGAAGCCATTGGCATTGTGGATCGTTTGCGAGAACGATTTGGGGGCTCGACCCTCTTTGGTCAGGAAAAAGATGAAAGCCTGCACAGCAGCCTCCAAGCCATCATGCAAACATTCGGTGGGCACGACCTCTATCCCAGCTTAGAGGAGAAAGCGGCCCACCTACTGTATTTCCTGGTGAAAAACCACTCCTTTGTGGATGGTAACAAGCGTATCGCGGCTGCGTTATTTCTTTGGTTTCTGGAACGCAACAACGTCCTGACCAATGCCGCCGGGGCGCGTTTGATTTCGGATGCCGCACTCGTGGGCATGACCCTGATGATCGCGGAAAGCCGTCCGGAAGAAAAGGACGTGTTGGTACGCATCGTCATGCACCTCCTCTGTGAATACGATCCAGTATGAGCACCGGCACAGCAACCACTGCCTGCCCCGATTGACACACAAGACCTTGGACGGCGATGCTATGAGAGAATTGCCTGGACGGTACCAATTTTTTATTTTCACATTTTGAAAGGAAATCATGACCATGAATCTGTTACGCATGATGATCGGCGTCTCTTTGAGTGTTGTCCTCTTCGCCGGAACCGGCTTGGCCACAGAACCGGCCGAAGTGGAGAAATATGTGAAGGCCCGTATTGAGATCGGCGA
>CAZBQO010000106.1:0-8132 GCA_964494125.1 uncultured Nitrospira sp.
GGAAATCTTTTTTGATCCCCAGGCGCATATGAACCGTGGGGTAGACTTTCACACTGTCATTTCAGGAATTCACTCCGCACTCGAACAAGCTCGCACCGAGCTGAAAATCACTTCCAAGCTGATTCCCTGTTTCCTTCGCGATCTCCCTACCGATTCTGCCAGACAGACGCTGGATATGATCCTGGATTATCACGACTGGATATGTGCGGTGGGGCTCGATTCTTCCGAGAAGGGGCGTCCCCCGGAGCTTTTTCGGGAAGTCTTCGACCGCGCACGGACTGAAGGATTGCTAACCGTGGCTCATGCCGGGGAGGAAGGCCCACCGGAATATATTTGGCAGGCCCTCGAGCTACTCAAGGTCGTCCGCATCGACCACGGAATCCGTTGTGTTGAGGATGAAGCCCTGGTCCAGCATCTGGTGCACACCCAAATTCCTCTTACGGTTTGTCCCCTCTCGAATGTGAAACTCAAAGTGTTCCCCTCACTGGATCACCATAATGTAAAGCGGCTCCTCCAACGAGGGTTATGCGTATCGATCCACTCCGATGATCCTGCCTACTTTGGGGGGTACATTACGGACAATTATCTTGCCGCTCAGCGCGCGCTCAATCTCCAGCCCACCGACATCGTTCAATTGGCGAAGAATGGCGTGAAGGCCAGCTTCCTGTCAGACACAGAAAAGGACAAACTCATTGGTGAAATTCAGGACCATGCCGGAAAACTTTAGCATGGCAGTTTTTAAATCATACAGACTATAGGGTCTCCGTCCTACAGCGCTCATCATTTTGAGCAGATGAATCCTGATGGAGTCCATTGAAGGTCTGATGATGACAAAAAACCAGGTGGGTGACACCCTCAACAAAATGGTCATGCTGAGCCCCTCGATTCCGTTCAGGGCAGACGCCCGAAGCATTTGGCTGAAACATGGCGTGATTGGGCTTGGCTCAGATCCTTCGTTGCTCTCAGGATAACAAGGAGAGGCCCAGAGAAGGGCTCGAACCATAATTTCCCTATGATCCTTCTCAACACCCTATTGGTGGGATTCTCGCCTTTCCCGTTCAACTGCCGCTAAATAAGGTAAAGCCCGCCCCTCACCTCCTAGGTCCAAGCCATACCCAATGACCCAGACATCTGGAATCTCAAATCCGATGTAGTCGACCCTGAGAGCCACCTGATGGCGGCTTGGCTTATCCAATAGGGTACAGAAACGCACCCAGGCCGGGTGCTGTTGTTTCAGATGTTCATGCACCGCGTGCAACGAAAACCCTGAATCAAAAATGTCATCGACGACCAACACCACTTCATCTGTGATATGAGGGAGTTCCTCCCTCAGAAAGCTGACTGACCCGCTGGCCTCACTGGTGCCACCATAGTGCGAAACTTTTAAAAATTCGACTTGTGGCTCGATACCATGGTGTGAAAGGTGTCGCACGAGATCAGCCAGGAAAACAAAGCTTCCGGTCAACAATCCAAGCAGGATGGGCTGTCGGGACGGCAATTCGGTTGCGATCAGTTTGGCTAATTCGCCAACCCGCGTCTCAATGGTCTTCTCATCAATCAGGACAGTATGAGGAAGCACGAAGTCCCTTCTCTCAATTCGTGTGTCATGAAATTCTTTGACTATTATACATAGCCACTGCAAGCCAAGGAGAAAAAAAAATGTCCACATGCCTAGAAAGCCATACCCCTAGGATCTGTCTGAAACAATACAGGCTCTTGATATAGCCTGGCTTTAATCTGAATGTGAGAATGTGCCATCACGAAATCGGGTCATACAGTTTGTTCGCGCCAAACGGATCACAAGGCTCAGCCTATCAAAGACTGCCCACTAAGCCTCCGAACGTTCTCCGCGTGTCTCTCCTCACCACTCCAAATCCCAAAAATACCATAAGGAAAAGCATAATCAGGGTAAAATCAGGGGCTGGCTCAAGGGTCCATGCAAGGAAGGAAGATATGGAAAACATCCAATTTCGCCGTCGAAAAATTATTTATACCATTGATATAATTACGATCCTGAGCCCCATGCGTTTATGGGCCATGCGAGGGTCGGATGAGTGTCCCTGAAACGGATGATGTCGCTGAGCCGCGCCATTTTTGAAAAGAACTTTTTCCACCGACAAACGAGCACTGACAATTTTCAGCGTTTGTGTATGGTGCAACCATGCCGTGTAATCACCAGACTGACTCATCGAATAGCTCTGTGGTGTTCGAATGGCTTTTACTAAGATACCCATTTGCATTGGAATTCCAGACAACCATATGATTTCGACGCGAGTAATTTCTTGTCTGCTGGCGATGGCCATCGCACTGTTAGCGGGATGCGCATCAATGCCCCCCAAGCATCAGGAGAATCTGTGCACAATATTCGACCAATACCCCGAGTGGTACGATGCGGCCAAAGAATCTCAGGGAAAATGGGGCACCCCACCCCACATTCTCATGGCTTTCGTCAAACAGGAGTCGGCGTTTCACCACGACGCGACGCCCCCATGGGATTGGTTCCTGTTCATTCCACTCGGACCCCAATCGTCGGCAGAAGGCTATGCCCAAGCTAAAGATGAGACATGGGAGGAATATGAGGATGAGGCCGGTGGTGTCTTCAGTAGCCGCTCAACCATGGAGGACGCCTTGGACTTCATCGGCTGGTACAACAACAAAAGCAGCAGAGAGCTCGGCATTTCCAAATGGGATCCCAAGCGCCTCTATCTGGCTTACCATGAAGGTCGCGGCGGCTATCGGCGTGGTAGCTACAAGAGTAAACCGAAGGTCGTGCGCATCGCGAATCGTGTGGATTGGCAAGCCAAGCAGTACGGTGCGCAACTGCGTCAATGCGAACATCGGTTCAGGTGTCGACACTGGTATCAATTCTGGCCATTCTGCAGCTGATACTCCAGCGTCGGATCAGGGCAAGGTATTGTAACGGGGAAGTTTAGAATCGATTTATCGGCATGGCTCATTGTAAAGGATCTGTGAACAACCCTCCTTACCGAATCCCAATCAGAATTTGCTCCATTCGATTACTCAATCTTGCCGGATTCCGATCAGGCCTGTCTGTTTGAAATGCTACCCCTGAAAAATAATGTCCACGTTTTAATAAATTACATGGGACAAGCATGTTGGGGTGACCCACTCGCGTTTACACCAGCCATTTTAAATATGAGTGCAAGGAGGAGATTATCTTTGAGCAATTCTCGTGTGATATGACACCGTTCCGTGTATCCCGCCGAAGCCGGGTCTCCCGTCGAGGAAGCACTCTTGGCATAGCAGTCTCCTGCGCAATTAAACTTCGCGATGCACCCCTGGCACTTCGGCATATCATGCACATTGAGTTTCCCTAAACGATCAATCGCTTTATGATCCAGGACAAATTCACCGTCCTCCTGATTCCACGCTCCATATTGAAACAACTTGGCTCGAGGATCCGAAGGTTGGAGGACTTCATTACATGAAGTCACAATTCCACGTGAGGTGACCAGGAAGTTACTTGCATCACTGGCCCCACAGAACGTTTCCCGGTGTTTCAGGGAAGCTGCTGAATAGTGCAGTTGAATTCCAAATCCTGCAGCCACTCGTCTTGCTTCACGGAAATGATCAACGAAGATCTGCCCATCGAGATGGGCAATCTGGTCCTTCAGGTTTGTCACGTTTGTGGCATCGAAGACCGGTTCGAAGTGGAGACTTTTGCATTGGAGGTTCTCGCCGACAAACGCAACAAACTCCGACAATGTCGAACTCCCTGCGACTGTCACCGTCGATCGGATATCGTATGCTTTCCCCCGCATCTCAAGCCCCTTCATGGTGGCAATAATACGATTGAACGAACCCCCGCCATTCGGCAGAACCCGATGCTCATCATGCACTTCCCGCACGCCGTCCAAGGAGAAGGTCAGATGGGTGCAGTTCTCTGCAATGTAATCCAGCCGTGATTGGGCGAACACACCATTCGTGCTTAACGATATGGAGGGTTTGAAATTATTGGCCCTGCACTGTTCTTTGTAGTATTCAATAATTTCCCGAAATATACCCCAACTGGCAGTGGCTTCCCCTTCACCTAAAAACCGGATGGACGGATCCACATTTTGCACATGTGCGTTCTGAACAATTAAATCAATGGCCCCTTTCGCTACCGGCAAGGGTATATCTAAGTCTTCCAACCTCCCGCCTTCGGCATAACAGTACGTGCATCGCAAGGTACATTTCTGAGTATTGGAGAAGGTCACGCTGGTTGGCGCCCATCGCGTGCTGGGCTGGGTCAACGACCGCTGTTGCGTCTCGGGGACCTTGAACACTTTGCGTTTGACGAGATCATCGATCAGAGATTGCTCGTTGGGAAAAAGCGCCTCCTGACGAAAATATTTCCTGACGGTCGATGCGCCAAATTCGTCGAGAATCATGCTGACATTTGACAGGGGGGCGTAGTACAAATACCCGTTTAAAAACGAAACAAGGAAGGTCTCTCCTGCTCCTTCAATGCGTTCTTCAATGAAATCCTCCGGAGTAGAACTGCGAATTCTGCTTCGTTTCTGCGGCATCAGTAAGGCTGTAGGCATAGAAGACTCTCCTTTCAGACATTAGGATTTTTTCTTGCCCGTGGAGCGAGTCGGAAGCTTGGAGGAATTCATTTTTGTACGTATTTCCTCCACAACAGACAGGAAATCTTCTATGCTCTTGAGTTTCTTGATATCCATTCCTGCCACAACTTCACGAAAAATCGGATTGGACACCACCTCAAGAATATCTGTTTTGACCGGCTTCAATTGACAGGAACAGCCAGGTCCCGGTTTATCTTCGCATGAACACCCAGGAGGCTTGTCCTGACAGGAGCAGCCAGGGCCCGGCTTGCCTTCACATGAACAGTAGAGGGGCCCATGATTTACGAGGACGTCGGCCAGAGCAATAATGCCGAGGGGATCAATGGCACGAACCGGTTTATCAGGCATACATACCCCCTATTGAAAATAGATGGAACCCATGTTGCACGTTAATAGCTATCGCTCATTATCCATGGAAAAATTTTCAATGCGCCATTTTAAGGAACAGGCATAAATTGTCAATGAAAATAGTCACCCCGCCCTCCGCCGACATCCGATGAACGGATATACAGATAATCAAACCAACGTTTTGAGGATACCCTATTTTCATGGCTTGGAAGACCCATCGTCCCGGGATCTTGGCGTCATCACATCATCCCTCGGGAAAACTTCCTATCTGAACAGACAGGAACCGCTTGATCATGACGGTAGCGCCAAATTTTTCAGGCCTTCCATACGCGGCAGCATGAGGGATTATGAGTAGGTTTCATAAGAATGCCCAAAAAATTGAGGCTTAGGAAGCATATTGACAGCACACCACAAAAGATGATAATTATTTTCAATATCAACTAGCTTCATACTATTTATTTTCAATTCCTAAAAAACATCTTTTACCATTAGACTTTCAATAAGAGGATTCGGTTATTTAAATATCATCAAGACAAAAACTCCCTCACTCCATCGAGGGCATGAGAGGCTAGAAGTCCATGAGACTAGAGCCCAAAGGTCTAAACACCTTTGGGCTCTCCTTGTTTTTAAGGTGTTAGGTCTTGAGTGATCAGTGGGGAGAACAACGGCCAGCCACGATGCTTTTCCTTCGTTATCAGAGGTAAAAGGCATGAGGCAAAATCCCGACATCCCTCTTTCTAATGGTTAAGGCATGAAAGTCAGACCATGCTTAAAGCCATTTGGGTTGCTGAGAGGCCTTTTTCATACCCGATTCCGCGACCTGTCAAACATCATTCCTGCCACCGCTTCAGATCCTCTACAGCGCTGGCAGGTTCTTTTATTATGCACGCCTTGGTCTTGTCGATTGGTTATTTTGTGACCTTTCACGCCAGCGAACCAAAAAAGGAAATCGAAACTTCCACGTTTCGTTGGAATATTTCACTGACATCCGCTCCCATCCCGGAGCCTGTGACATCCGATACCCCGTCTCCCTCCCTTTCAGCGCCTCCTCAAGAAACCCTGGTAGCCCACTCCGAATCGTCAAACCACTTGGCACCCACTCCGTCAAGCGAACGCTCATACTCAACATTAGAAGGAAGTCGGGGAATGGTTACGACAGAGTCATCCGTCCAATCCAAAATGATGCCATTCCCCTCAACGGATTTTCCGGTCAACCAATCGTTCAATAAGCAAAAACAGGCCAGCTCACCATCAAAATCCACAACCGCAACCTCTCAACCATTGAATCAAGAACGGATCAACACGGTGCCGTTTACCCACGGTCATACGGCAAACGTACCTCCACCGGTCAAAAGAGTCGTAGACCGGGCTGAACAGGTAATGCAACCGAGTGCCCGGGAAGAACCGAGGGTTATTCATCGAGCACGAGCATTTTACCCACCGATTCAGAGGCGGGAGACACAACCCGATTATGGGTGGTTAATCACAGACCTGAGGATGATGTTAGAGCGGTTAAAGTTCTACCCGGAAATTGCGCGATTAAACAAATGGGAGGGTAAAGTCGTGGTCCACATGAAAGTTCTTGAAGGTGGCCATCTGATCGACATGGAAATCCAGGAAAGTTCAGGATTTGAAGTGCTCGACCAAACGGCTTTGACCATCGTACGCCAAGCATCTCCGCTGGATTTGGGTCACCCTCTTCCATCCAACCAGGTCAGTTTATCCGTACCGCTGACTTTTCAATTGGATTGACGAATCTTCGTCAAGCGAACTGAGATGAATGTACCCGTCGAGACCTTTCATCCTCAAATGGCAACCACCGATGGACAAGGGAAGGCAACAAACCGAAGGGAAGCCTTCAACCTCGGGATTAGGCATAGGTTTCAATAAGATTCATTAAAAAAATATCGGTCCGGCATGTCCGGTTTTTCCCTATTCATACGTCTATTCCTAATATGACGATATCACCATTATCAAATAATTTAATCCTGTTGCGGTGTTGGGCATGATTGACGTGTTTCCCTTCCATGGACCAGTCGGACACTACCTGTTCAGGTTTGACCGACCCAAGTCACTTATGTCATCTCGTTTTCTCTGTCAAAGAGTGTATGCAGTCCCGGCACGGGATTCCCGCAAAAGGCCCCGCCTAACATAAAACACACCCATTTCCCATAAACCCAACGAGGTACCACCGTGAAGGTCACGAACCTTAGAAGTCAGGAATAACACCCATGGAAATTTTGCATCAACTGATTGATTACGGAATTATTGGGCTTTTAATCGCCTTAAGTTTTTGGGCTATCGCTGTTGCCATAGAACGCTGGTTGTTTTACCGGCAGGTCGATCCTCGAAAATATCCCGACCAGGAAACCTTTGAAGTGGCGCTGACCAAGCGATTGGTGATCATTGGAACCGTCGCCGCCAATGCGCCGTATATCGGCTTATTAGGAACGGTGTTGGGTATTATGCTGACCTTTCATACCATGGGAACATCCGGCACGATGGCTGTCAGTACCATTATGGTCGGGTTGAGTCTGGCATTGAAAGCCACGGCAATCGGATTGCTCGTCGCCATTCCTTGTGTGGTCCTGAATAATGTGCTCCGACGGCGAGTGACGGAATTACTCTCTCTCTACAAAGTGCAACATGGAACGTGAACTCAACCAAATCAACGTGATCCCGCTGGTGGATGTCATGTTAGTGCTCTTGGTCATCGTGATGACCACCGCGACGTTTATCACGACTGGTCAAATCCCTGTCGACCTCGCCAAGGCCAAGGAAGCCGGAACAAAGAAGGATACTCCTTTGGTGGTGACCCTGACAGCGGAGGGAAAGATTTTCCTGAATGACCGGCCGATGACCCGCCCGGACCTACTCCTCGCCCTCCAAACCCACGCAAAGGACTCTCTTATCCTCGTGCGTGCCGATCGAGTCATTATCTTAGAACGGTTTGTCGAGGTCGTGGACGAGGTGAAGGGATTAGGATTTGAGCAAATTAGCCTAGAGGTCATTCGATCATGACCCTCGCCACGTTAGAAGCCTTAAGTGTGTCTCCGGACCATTGTCGAGTTCAGGCCTGGGCAGGATCCACGCTTGTTCACGTATTATTTGTCAGTCTGGCCATTCTCCTCATTACAGATCTGCAACCGACGTCTCAATCAGAACCGTTGAAACTGGACATTGCCTTCATCC
>CAZBQO010000107.1:0-1614 GCA_964494125.1 uncultured Nitrospira sp.
TATTTTTCATAATTTTCCTGGAAGGCTATGTCGTTCTGTCCGCTGAACTTCTTGCCATTCGCCAGACCCTGCCTTTTGTGGGTAGCGGCACGGATACGGTGTCCATAATTATTGCTGCCATCCTGATGCCGCTGGCTTTCGGGTACTATGCGGGTGGGCAGTACCGGGGAAGAATACGTCACAAACTTGTTCGCAATCTGCTGATTGCCGGCGCGTTTTTGACAATCGGGCTTTCTTATCTTGTCTTGACGTCGTTTTTCGGCGCGTTGACCGAAGGGCTTGGATGGAGGAATCGCCTGCTGCTGACAACGTTTTACGGGCTGTTATTTATTATCACGCCGGTCTACCTGTTTGGACAGACCGTGCCGCTCGTCAGCAATTATTTCCGCCGGGCGCATTTGCCGCACGCTGCCGGAAAAATCCTGTTTTACTCGACGATCGGCTCGTTTCTGGGGGCGATTTTAACCACCCTTTTCCTGATGAATACGATCGGCGTATCCGGCACGGTCACCGTAACCATCGCCTGCATTGCTGTTCTGATTATCCTGCTGTCAAAGCTCAGGATCTGTCGAAGTACGGCGGCTGCCGTCTTCCTGTTTCTACTCGCCGCTGCCCTTAACAGTCCTCAGGCGCTTGAAACGGTCGGGGTGATTTCAAATAACGCCTATAATACGGCGCAGATGGAAGTCTACGGCGATACGCTATACCTGCGTTTGAACAGATCGTATGCCTCGGCTATTTATCCGGATAAACCGGAATACCCTGTTTATGAATATGTCCGGTATATAGAGAGTCAGTATATCCGGTATTTCAAGCACACGAATATGAAGGGGAAAATTCTCGTCCTTGGTGCGGGTGGCTTTACTATCGGTCTTGGCGACACCTGGAACGATTATGTGTTTGTGGATATAGACTCTGATTTGAAGGAGCTGGCGGAAAAACAATTTCTCAAAAGAAAGCTGGATAAAAACAAGATTTTTGAGGCCGTACCGGCGCGGGGATATCTCAACCAGACCAAAGAGCATTTCGATCTGATTGTCGTCGATGTGTTTCACGGGCTAAACAATGCGCCGGAGCATCTGCTCACAAGGGAATTCTTTCTGCAGGTGAGGAACAGACTGACGCCGCGCGGCATTGTTATCGTCAATCAACTGGGCTCTCCGCTCGGGGAGGACGATTATGCGCGCGGGATCGACAACACGATCCGTAGCATCTTCCCCCATGCCAACCGTATCCCTCTCTACAATTTCAATCCATGGCGGACTGTCCCGTCTGATGATAAGAATGTCCTCTACATCGCACAGAATTTAGCGCCGGGCGGCCACGAAAATATTTACACCGATAATTTGAACAGGGCAGCCTTCGACAAAAAGCAAGAAGTGCCGTATTAACTGTCGTTTCGGCATCGGAAGATGGTCGTGTTTTTCCGCCGTCATGCTGACAGTCCACGAATAGGTTCCGACGGCCTGGTTGATGCGGACTCCAAGCGTCACGCCGATAAAATAATAAAATGAGCACAGCCTCTTTACGGATAGAATCCTCCAATCAGGTCGGGCGGATGCCGGGCCGGGATGTTCGGATTATGCCAGTGGAGATCCTATGGGCCTATTGGAA
>CAZBQO010000107.1:1714-7942 GCA_964494125.1 uncultured Nitrospira sp.
ATTGTTGCGGCAATGGTCATCTCACGCGCAATTCTTCCCGTTGGCGGGGGAGTTGATTTTTAAGACGGAAAGAGTAGAGTAGCGCAATCTCCCGGTCCGGAAATGGGAGGCGACCCGACTTCACCCACCACAAAGAGAGTCATCATGGCAACGAAACAATCATCCAAAAAACCATCCAAGAAACCTGCGAAGCCGACCGAGCCTGAACCATTCAACAAACGCAAGGTGAATCCCGCCAAATTTCCCGCAGACCTGCCGTTGAAGAATCTCAAAGACCTATTCGAACCGGTCAGTGGCTGGCGCAATGTCGGCCTGTTTATATTTCCGATAGAGACATTGAGCCCGGCCAAGACCGTCGGGCGTGGCCGAACCAATCTGACGCTCATCAGACCGACCATCGTCCAGGTGGATGCGACCACGCCGTATGCCGGATTTGACCGTCGGGAGTCGCCCAATCGGGATCCCGCCGTGTCCATGCACTTTGAGCCGAAAGCCTATGGGATCACGGCCGTCTCGACTTACGTCATGGTCTTCTCAATTGAGGTCTTTGGACAGGCATCCACGTTCAACCTGTCCGGGTTCGCCGGGGGCGGCACGGTCGCCAACAGTGGCTCGCGCACATTGAGTGGACAGACGACGGTGTCGCTGGTTCTCAGGAACGTGCCACCATCGGCAGAGGTCTGGGGAGCCCTCACACAGACGGCTGGCGGGCAATGGAACTGGTACACCGTGCAGGCTCGCTATCCGGCGCTGGTCATAAAAGCGTAGATGCTTGCAGTCCCGGTGAGTAGAGGTTTCACGAGCTGGGCACGACGCTCCACGGAATTTCCTGGACCGTGGAAGGTCATGAGGGGATATTTCCGAGCGATAGCTATGGATTGATTCAGGACGATCGCGGGTCTTGCTAATCAGGAGGTGCGGAGGAGGCCGAGGCCTGTTGTGCATTGCCCTTAAGCTGATGCGGCCTCACGCATTCCTCGAAAACCGGATAAATTTGTGTTCTTCTGCTCCACCGGAATTGACGGGAACCATTCTTAACACGACCGGGGGTGTTAACTGGTTCTTATTGTTTCTGAATAAAGGAATGTAAAATGCCTGCGGGGTAGCCCGTGGTTTCAGGGAATGGGCTGGCCATATTGAGCGGGAGGGCAGTGGCTGAATGTTCACATCCAGCCACTGCCACCCATCACAATTGCCGTGAGGTAGACATAACCGGCCGTGATGCCAAGGCTTACAGTCAACCCTAAAATAAATGTGCTCATTGATTACTCCTTTTTCCTGGTTCTCATCCACGCTGGTATGTCTCAAGCATCCAGGTGTTCGACGACAACCATGCTGTTGATCCCGACGAGGGAGAGGTGCCAATCCTCAAACATTCCCAAGGTATTTATTTGATCTACGACATCTTAACCGGATCGTCGGAAGAAGGGTCCTGAGGACGCTTCCCCTTCAGCATCACGATCATGCCAATAATCCCCAAAATAATAGAAAGTATCCCGAAGAGTTCCATGACCTCCTCCTTGTTCTATGTTGTCCTGCAAAGGACAACGGGTATGCCCTCCAAGGGCTATATTCCGTTCTCAATTACATGATATCCGGTGGGAGAAATGGGAGGGTCAGGTTTGTCGAAGATTTTGGAAGGAAAAGATGCAAAAACCTCAAGATGAGGCGAGGGCTGTGTTGCGAATGAATCATGTTGAGCGCCTGCGTTGACGATCATTCAGCTTACGAATATGGAATGACTCGCATACTTTTCAATGAGCATCCGCTAAACATCGGCCTTCTATCTACTCAGGTATTGTCCTTCCTTGTCAGAGGAGTGCTAATATGAGGCTTCTTCGAGTTGTCCTTAACCGGATCTGAAGATGAAGCTTTTCTCTTCTCTCGCCATCCTCAGTCTTGCGGTCGTGTTTGCTATTCCCACATTCGCCGAACCGTATTCGCCATCCTGTGAGATCGTGTTAGATAGGGTTGAAACAGCCAGGAAAGCGCTCCTTCCATTTCGTCGGACCATGGAAATGTTGAGAGCCCATCAATCCGGCGCCTATGGTGAAGCGGAGGCCTGTGTTGCCGGGAGCCGGGGTGGTAAAGATACATCCGTCTATTGTTCGAAATCGCAATGGCATAGCCCGAAACCAGATACGTTCGCCTTGGCGGCCATAGACCAATACCGGCAGGAGAGAAAAACGTTTGAAGAATTGTTTCAACAGGCCAGGCAGATCTGTCTGCGTGAGCCATAACCACACGCGAGGGTCGTGAACGTTCTATCGGGAATCAATGGATGATAGTCAAATCCTTAGGTCTCTCTCTCCTCCTTCTTCTGGCTTGGACGTGTCCTGCCGGCAGTGAACCGTATTCTCCTTTCTGTGGCCTTGCAGTAGAAAAAGTGATGAAGGCTCGAAAGAATCTCAGTGCCTATCAAAGGATAGTACAATCAGCCAGGAGCCGGGAGCGCTTAGCCTATGCAGACTTAGCGGTGTGTGCACGAGGTGGAATCTTTAGCGTGGGACGAGCTGTGGCCTGCAACCAGGCCTCCTGGAAGGCCCCGGCGCGAACGAAGGAATTGATTGAAGCCGAAGAAGACTATCGACAGGCAAGACATGAATTCGAGAAGTCGTTTGAATACGCTGAGAACTCCTGCCTCTTGACCCCGTAATATCATACTGGTCTCTCCTCCTTTCTTCTTACTCTATAGGACAATCAGGCTGTGCAGCATTTTCCCTACCGGAATTGCGCTGAGCTGTCTTTGAAGTAGATGCGCAGCGTGTGTTCCACACCGGAGATTCCAACTGCATGCTCGACTGATGCCGGCATGACTCCGCCGTAAGCCGAAGGTGATGGTTCGTAGACTGACCTTGTCCTTCACGAGATGCGAATATGTTTATGATGATCGAAATGCCGACAACACATTTCCATCCGTCACCTCCTGAAGAATATGGAGACGGTGATGCACCACGTTTGTGAATGTGTGCGATCATATTTTACCCACTGACATTCTTGCCGTTTAAATTAAAAAGTTGTAAGGTTTCAAAACTGCTACTGTTCATTTCAAGTTTTTGGACATGAACCAACCAACACAAGGAGGTATCTATGGCTGTTTCAAAGAAACGCGCGGCTACAAAGGTAAATTTGGCAGGACGTGGTTCTGCAAAATTAAGTCAGGCAGCGGGAACGATTAAGAAAAAATTAAAGGGTGTCAAAATCATTGATTGGCATGAGGTTGGCCAACCGGGGCCCGATGTAATTTTTGGCACCGTCCAGGCGAACATCGGCAACTTCAGGTCTCATGTGGCCACGTTGACGAAGTTGAAAGAGTTGCGCGATCTGAACATCCTTATTCACGGCCAACCACCACGGCCTGAGGTCGTCCAGGTGAATTTCACGCTCGGACGAGGATAGATGATTCATGCAGGGACCGGCTGGTAAATATCCCGCATTGCAGGTCCACCCCGGCAGACGCTGTAACCTGCAGTGTCTGCATTGTTATTCGGATTCCGGACCGGATGTCTACGAACAATTGGATATCGATGCGCTGCGGACAGTCGTGGTTGATGCAGCCACGCTCGGGTACGTGGTCATGTCGGTGTCGGGCGGGGAACCCCTATTGTATTCTGCGCTAGGGGAACTGCTTCGCGTGTCGCATGAGGCGGGATTGGCCACCACGGTCACCACGAACGGCATGTTGCTGGATCAACGCCATCTGGACATCTTACAGGCTGATTGCGATCTCATCGCAATCAGCCTTGATGGCGTACCGGAATCGCATAATCTCATGCGAAATTCTCCCCGGGCATTCGATGACATGTGCGCGAAACTTGAGGGCTTGCGGGCATCCGGTATTCGATTCGGGTTCATCTTCACGCTCACATTTCACAACGTCAATGAGTTGGAGTGGGTCGCAGAATTTGCGGTTGAACAGGGCGCCAAATTATTGCAACTCCATCCGCTCGAACCCGTCGGCCGGGCCGTGAATACGCTTGACGGTTCCTTGCCTGATGCCGAGGAAAATGCGGCAGCCGTCGTCGAAGCCGTTCGGATCAGGGAACAGTACAAAGATGTCATCGATGTCCAGATCGATCTCGCCACGATCCCCGCGCTGCTCGAGCATCCGACTCGCGTCTTTGTGCGGGAAGCAGCAGTGTGTGGCGAGCAGACCGTTGCAGACATCATCGCCCCGTTGGTCATTGAAAGCAGTGGAGTGGTCTCACCTCTTCAATACGGATTCCCGCGCGCCTGGTCCTGGGGCAATATCAAAAATGCGCGACTGCCGGAATTGGCATCGTCGTGGCTATCTCGCGATTACGCCGCGTTCCTCACCCTATGCAAGCTGGTGTACGAACAGGCGATCACCAATGACGATGAACCGGTCCTGAACTGGTATCAACATATCCAAGCCGCGGCCTCACGTTTTTCGCCATTGCAGATTCGCGACATCATGAGTCAGTCAGGTGATACCGGGACTTGTGACCGTCTACGGACGATGGCCTCAGCTCCTGTCGGTCATGCCCCTCTTTGAACAGCAGACCTGGTCTGAACGACAACAATAGCCGCCCTAGGGCCATTGCTTCATCCTGCCTCAAAACACCGTCAATATCTGACGAATCCATTCCGAAGGGTCACAACGTGTCCGGCTTGCCTGAAAAGCTTTTTGCCCAAAATGAGAGGCCAATTCTTGCCAGCACCATCTGCCAATTCCGTCTGCTTTAACTGGCGACTCACCGGTCGCTACCTACACGCCCAAATCCTCGGTAGACGAGCTCCCGGAGAATTCAAGCCCAGCGACTAACTGATCAAGTTTAGGGTCGGCAATGTCGTCTCGGTGGAGTTTCCCTTCTCGACCTGCAGACCCGTAAACGCCGTCGAGAGTAGGATTGTCGGCCCCGCTGCTCCCGCGTCCACCCTTGAGCTCTTCGCGAAGACGATGTGCTTTGCCCTTGTGCGCTATCCTTATCCTATGGCTCTTTTTTTAATCTTTTCTTGTATTTAAAAGCAAAATTTTTATAAATCCTTCTTGACTGCATATTACATTAATGTAATTATAGCATTTGAGTAATATCATGGAAGCAGAGGGCGATTAGCCGGATGAAAGAATGGACGATTATTTATCGATCGCGCTATGCCAATTGGTTTGGGAAATGCGGCGAGTCACTACAGGATGAAATTCTCGCTCATTTGGAAGTGCTCAGGACAATGGGGCCGAACTTGGGTAGGCCGCGTGTGGATCATATAAAAGGCTCGAAGCATCAGAACATGAAGGAGCTGCGAATACAGTTCAAAGGTGATCCGGTTCGTATACTGTTTGCTTTTGATCTTAAACGCCGAGCCGTTTTGCTTCTCGGTGGCGCCAAAACCGGTGACAAGGACTGGTATCGGCGGAATGTTCCCCTCGCGGACCAGGAGTTGACGTTACATTTAAATGAGTTAGAGAAGGAGAAAAAACGATGACTACGCACAAGGATTTTATGGCTTCCCTGCCGAAAAAGCGCCGCAAGGCTATTGAGAATCGTGCAGCGGAAATTTTTGCCGAAGAAATGACGCTTCAACAATTACGCAAAGCCCGTGATCGGTCACAGGAATCAACTGCCGAAGCTCTTGGCCTCAAACAGGCTGCCGTATCACGCCTGGAAAACCGCGATGACATGCGGATTTCCACGCTTCGGGAATATGTTCAGGCTTTGGGCGGAGAACTGGAGTTTTATGCTCGCTTCAAAGAGGGTGGCGACAAGACTCGATTTGTTCGGATCAGGAATAAAACCAAAGATGAGCACCAAACCGTTTCTTGATTTTTCAACCTACCCTGAATTGTAAAATAAAATGAGAAAGCTTCCTCGATGGGGATCGGCTGTGCAAAAAGATGCCCCTCTTTAAGGATTTCAAAATTTCTTCATTCTTTTGAACTCTTGAAAAAAACCCTTCCTGGATTTCTCTTTAATTCAGCTAAGGTACATGAATAGGCATGAGGGGGTCAGGTGTTCCCATCACCCATCCGCCGACTCCGCCTGCTGTCAATTCCTTCAATCTCTTTCTCTTTCGACGGTTTATTTTCTGGGACTGTTGAATATTGGAAAAATTTCGCCGCTTCCTCAGCTTAGGAGTCAACGAGGCTCACTAGAGAAAAATAGTGGAGTGTTCAAAAATGTCCGTCCAGTCCTGTCCTGAGGCTTCGCGAAGGAAAGGCCGCAGCCGCTTGGACGAGCGGAGCGTACGAAGGAGTACGTGAGCACGGCC
>CAZBQO010000108.1:0-7453 GCA_964494125.1 uncultured Nitrospira sp.
ATTAAGGGAATCTCAAATGCTCCAGGAACCCGAATGACCTGCCTGTGGGCTGGTGGGGTGCCTAATTGGGTTAAGGTAGATTCAGCTGCAGCCAATAAGCGGCTGGTAACAATCTCGTTAAAAGTACTGACCACGATTGCAACCTGACAGTCTACCTTGTCCCCACGCTCCTGATTCGCCATGTTGATTTAGTAATTCCTTTGATACTCACTCTCTCATTACAAAAATTAAGAGAGTCGCGATCCGCGATTCAGTGTGTATCACTTGCCAGAAAGAACCGCAAGCCCCCATTACACATTATTCAAGATGTGGCCTAATTTGGCCTTTTTCGTGCGCAAGTAGTGCACATTTGACTCCTGGGGAGTAATCTCAATGGACACTCGTTCGACCACTTCCAATCCATAACCCTCGATTCCCACAATTTTCCTTGGATTGTTGGTGATGAGTCTGATTTTTTTAAGACCTAAATTAACCAAAATTTGGGCGCCAATTCCATAATCCCGCAAATCAGCTTTAAACCCCAATTGTAAATTGGCTTCGACTGTATCACTGCCCTGGTCCTGAAGATGGTAGGCCCGAATTTTATTGGTGAGTCCAATTCCCCGTCCCTCCTGGTTTAAGTACAGCAGGACCCCTTTGCCTTCCCGTTCAATTATTTCCATTGCTCGATGTAATTGCTCTCGGCAATCACAGCGCAATGACCCAAAGACATCGGCTGTCAGGCAACCCGAATGGACTCGCACCAACGTTGGAAGGTTATCAATTTCCCCTTTTACCAAAGCGATGTGTGTTCCGGCATCAAGTTCGTTTTCAAAAACGACCGACTGAAAATGACCAAAACGTGTGGGAAGATTTGCGGTGGCGACTTGCTTCACAAACGTTTCTCGATGTAATCGATATTGAATCAAATCTTTAATTGTGATGATTTTCAGGCCATGGTGTTTTGCAAATTTCATTAAGTGGGGAACCCGGGCCATCGTGCCATCATCATTCATAATTTCACAGATCACTGCCGCGGGATACAGTCCAGCCAGCCTGGCAAGATCGACAGACCCTTCGGTTTGTCCGGCACGGCGCAATACTCCGCCTTTATTGGCTTTTAAAGGAAAAATGTGCCCAGGTCTGGCAAAATCGCTTGGCTTGGCTGTTGGATCCACGGCCAACTGAATCGTGGTGGCTCGATCAGCAGCCGAGATCCCTGTAGTAATATTCTTGGCGGCATCAATCGATACAGTGAAGGCTGTGCCAAACGGTGCGGTATTTTCATTCGCCTGGGGGGGGAGTTTCAACTCCTCAACTCGGTCGGGGGTGAGGGCCAGACAAATTAATCCTCGGCCGTATTTCGCCATGAAGTTAATATGTTCAGGCGTGACCTTTTCAGCTGCCATAACTAAATCGCCCTCATTTTCCCGATCCTCATCGTCAACAAGAATGATGCATTTGCCAGCTTGAATATCTTGTAAAGTTTCGGCAATGGTGTGAAATTGAGGTTTATGTATTGGGGACGATTCTTTTTTCATGGATGACTCTCTTGACGGGAAAACATTTCAGTCAAAGCTCATTAAATTTCTGGAATGGATTTGTGTTTGGTTAACCGAATCGAGCGTTGAACTATCATAACACTAATGCCTGCCAATCCTGAAACCATGCCCAGGGTGAAAAATCCCGAAGAGAAGGTTCCGGTTAATTCCTTTAACCATCCAAACCCGTATGGCAAGAGGAATCCTCCAAGACCTCCTGCCGCCCCTACAAAGCCGGAAGCCGTACCCATTACGGATTTGAATCGATATGAAACAACCTGGAAAATGGCTCCATTTCCAAATCCGAAGCAAATCATAATTAGGAGAATCATGGCATAGGTCAAGACAAAACTATCAAGATTCCCGGAAATCAGGCATAGGGCGCCTATTATAAGATAGAGCCCTTGCAATAAGGAGATGCCCCCGTGGCGATCCGCAAGAAATCCTCCCAGAGGACGGACCACACTTCCCACTAGAGCGCCAAGTGCGGTCAATGTTCCAGCCTTTACCATGCCGACGTGAAATTGATCGTGAAGAAAAATTGGGAGATAACTCGAAAGCCCTACAAATCCTCCGAACGTCACACCATACAAAAAACATAACCAGTACATGACTGGATCCTGAATCCCTTTTCGAAAAAATATTCCAATACTGTCATTTTTTGAAGGATCAGTTTCATTCCTTACCGGAGCTGATTGAACCAACCAGAAAAACAGGAGGGCTGTCCCCATAACAGGTAGGAGCATAAGGCCGAAAACCTGATGCCATCCAACCCCTTCCGCAAGGCGTGGGGCCATAAACGCAGCCAACAGCACACCACTATTACCAATTGCCACAACCCCCATGGCCAATCCCTGATGGGCTGAGGGATAGGCTTGGCTGGCCAGGGGCAGAGCAATCGCGAAACTCGCGCCTGCAAATCCTAAAAAGAGTCCAATTCCCAGCATAGACTCGAAACTGGTTCCACCTAACCATCCCAATAGTAACCCGATGCCTTCCAGGCCCAGAATGGCCAATCCCACAACTTTAGCCCCGAATCGGTCTCCTAGCGGCCCCACAATAATTCGAAGAAATGCGCCACCCAGCAATGGGAAGCCGACTAATAGGCCCTTTTGAGAAGACGAAAGAGAAAATTCTTCAGATATGGCAATACCCATGGCCCCAATAAGAAGCCACACCATAAAACTTATTTCAAAGTGGAGCCACGCACCGAGGAGAGTTGGCCAATGCCCGGAACGAAGTGACTGGGATACCTCTTTCAACATAGTTCTTTCAAGGGCATGGGAGGCCTTTCTGTTTAAATTTTTCAAGCCTGAGGTCAAAGGCTGACTATAAAAAGATTTATCTGAAATAGACAACATTTCTCTGAAGTGGAAATTCCTGAGACCTCTTTTTCGCCTCGAAAAGGGAAAATTCGTCAATGAGTTTGGCGATCCAAGAAAAATTCATTACAATATAGCCGAAGAATGCGGTATGCCCTGCCTTCTGGATCAACAAGCCAAAGTATGACACAAAAATCACCAAAAAAGCGGACTCCCGATGTGATCGACGTCGTGGTGAAAGAATCTCCGTCTGAACTACCGAATGGAAAGGCCCACGAAAAAATCATCCTTGATGAAGCCAAGGAAGAGGAGAACCAACCTGAAAGTGAAGAGTCCTCCGAAGACCAGGCGAAGTGGGATTCGGTCTCAACCGCACTGACTCCGACCACAACGCTTAGTCGATACTTAGCCGAAGTCCGCAGGTATCCATTCCTATCGAAAGAAGAAGAACTTCAACTTTTTCATGAATATCAGACATTAGGGACACGAGAGTCTGCAGTGAAATTGATTTTAGCTAACCTGCGTGTGTGTGTCTCCATCGCCTCGGAATATGGTCTTGCCGGCATTGATCAAATGGACCTGATCCAGGAAGGGAATGTCGGACTTTTGCAGGCCATGAAGAAATTCGATCCGACAAAAAATGTTCGCTTTTATGCCTATGCAGCCTGGTGGGTTCGAGCCTTTGTGCTGCGGTATCTCCTCAATAATTTTCGTCTTGTCAAAATAGGCACAACCCAGGAACAAAGACGCCTTTTCTATAACCTTCGTCGCGAAAAAGCCAAATTGGAACGACAAGGCTATGTCCCCGATCCAAAGTTACTTGCTGACCGCCTTAATGTGCGTGAACGAGATGTTGTGGAAATGGATCAACGTTTAGGAAGTTGGGAACTTTCCCTCGATCAGCCAATGACCTCTGATGGGGAAGGCACCTTTCATGACCTTCTTCCCTCTGCCCAAGTTCCCATTGATGACCAGCTGGCCGACACACAGTTGCGTCTCCTCTTCCGAAAAAAGTTAGCAGAATTTGCACAAACACTATCAGAGCGAGAGGAGGACATTCTTCGCAATCGCCTCCTATCGGAATCTCCCGTGACCTTAGAAGACTTAGGAAGAAAATATATGATTACCAAAGAGCGGACTCGTCAACTGGAGGCTAAAATAATTAAGAAGTTACGAGAGCTTATGAAAAAAGACATTCAGGATTTTGAACATCTCAGAAAGTAGTGCTGTAAGTTCATATACGTACAAAAAACCGTTTACCTCAAGAAATTGAGGATGCTTTCTTTCCTTAAAGGATGCACCTCCGCCTCTCATCCTTATTGAAAAACTTACCTTTCCCTCTTGACTTCAATTCAACCAGACTTATCTTTCCCTCCAAGTTGACACATTTTTGAAAAATCAAACAGTTGTGCGTCATCCTAAAAGTTAGTACTCACCATTTTCTTATTCAATTAGCAACAACCAAAGAAGGAGGCAGACATGGCAGCCACAAAAGAAAAAGAAAAGAAGGAAGCTAAAGAGGGAAGTAGCGCGAAGGGATTCCGTCCTTTAGGGGATCGTGTGTTCGTGACCTACACCGAAGAATTGGAGCGGACAGCAGGCGGAATTTATGTACCGGATTCAGCTCGTGAAAAACCACAAAGAGGTACCATTGAAGCCGCAGGACCTGATGTTGAAAATGTGAAAGTTGGCGATCAAGTCTTGTTTGACAAGTATTCTGGGACCAAAATTAAGGTTGAAAACGATGACTGTTTAATTTTGAAAGAAGAAGAAATTTTGGGCGTCTTCGAAAATTAACACCACCATCAAGTTCGAACTCACTTTTTAAAGTGGCAATCCACATCACTAAAATATGTTTTTAAAGGAGGATATGTATGGCTAAGCAGTTGCAATACAGTGAAAAGGCACGTGCGTCTATATTGAGCGGAGTAAACCAATTAGCCGATGCCGTAAAAACGACATTGGGACCAAAAGGCCGGAATGCCATTCTCGATAAGAAGTTTGGCGCCCCAACCATCACCAAAGACGGCGTAACGGTGGCCAAGGAGATCGAGTTAAAGAATCCGTACGAAAACATGGGTGCCCAATTGGTTAAGGAAGTGGCAAGCAAAACCAGTGATATCGCAGGTGACGGAACAACCACCGCGACCGTATTAGCACAAGCGATTTACCGTGAAGGGGTCAAGAACATCACGGCAGGCGCCAATCCGATGGAACTTAAGCGAGGCATTGACAAAGCCGTTGAAGTCGCAATTGAAGAACTGAAAAAAATCAGCAAGCCCTGCCAGACCAAAAAAGAAATTTCCCAAATCGGTTCAATCTCCGCCAATAATGATCACACCATTGGTGACCTGATCGCCGAAGCAATGGATAAAGTGGGAAAAGATGGCGTCATCACCGTAGAAGAAGCCAAATCCATGTCGACCTCCTTAGATGTAGTCGAAGGAATGCAATTTGACCGCGGGTACATCTCTCCCTATTTCGTGACCAATGCAGATCGCATGGAAGCTTCATTGGAAGATGCGTTCTTACTGATTGTGGAAAAGAAAATCAGCGCCATGAAAGACTTACTCCCTATTCTGGAGCAAGTTGCGAAAATGGGCAAACCGTTAGTCATTATTGCTGAAGATGTCGAAGGCGAAGCCCTGGCTACACTGGTAGTCAATAAACTTCGTGGCACGTTGAATGTGGCAGCAGTTAAGGCTCCTGGCTTTGGTGATAGACGAAAAGCCATGTTGGAGGATATTGCCACCCTGACGGGCGGGCAAGTGATTTCTGAAGAAGTAGGACTCAAACTCGAAAGTGTGAAGCTGACAGACCTCGGTCGGGCCAAACGGGTGAATATTGACAAGGACAATACTACGATCGTGGAAGGAGCTGGAGATCCCAAACGGATTGAAGGTCGCGTCAAGCAAATTAAAACACAGGTTGAGGAAACCACATCCGATTATGATCGGGAAAAATTACAAGAGCGATTGGCGAAAATGGTTGGTGGCGTGGCTGTAATTAATGTAGGCGCCGCAACGGAAACAGAAATGAAGGAAAAGAAAGCCCGCGTGGAAGATGCCCTGCATGCGACGAAAGCCGCCGTAGAGGAAGGTATCGTGCCTGGCGGAGGCGTGGCTCTCCTTCGTTGTGTTCCGGCCTTGGATAAAATGAAATTAGACCACGATCAACAAGTCGGCGTGAATATCGTCAAGCGTTCCCTGGAAGAACCAATTCGACAAATTTCCATCAATGCCGGCGCCGAAGGCTCCATTATCGTGGAAAAAGTTCGAGGTGAATCCACCAATCGAGGATACAATGCTGGAACCGGAGAATTTGTGGATATGGTTGAGGCCGGCGTGATTGATCCGACCAAGGTCGCACGTTGCGCGTTGCAAAACGCTGCCAGCGTTGCAGGACTCATGCTTACCACAGAAGTTATGGTCACTGAAATCCCAGAAGCGAAATCAGAAGGTGCTGGGATGCCTGGGGGCCATGACCACGGCATGGGTGGCATGGGCGGCATGGGCGGATTCTAAAATCCGACTCACGAATATAATGAAAACCCCCTGGAGGATTGAATCCTTCAGGGGGTTTTCTATTTCTGAATTTTTAATTCTTTCGCCGGTCCGACAGTAAACTTCATAGAATCAAGTCATCCTACGAATCAGTTAATTAATCGCTGCCCTGCATAAGGAGATGATTTTTTGACAGATTGTTTGAGTGATGTGGTATAAAGAAGTCCATCTTTTATGAAACCTTTCTATTGTATTCGTGCTGCATTCCTCATCCTTTGCTCCAGATTGAGCTAACTATGAATTTATACTCAAACACAATTAAAGTAATAATTGGTCAAACAAAAACCAGTCGGCTATTGATGTACGCAATTGTGGTTTTTCTCCTAACCGAAATCGGCTTGCTTGGAATTATCAATAAGGGGGAAGCAGCCGACTCCCAGTCACGAACAGAAGCGAATTGTACCATTGGTATGGTAAAAGGCGAGGCCAAGGCTGAATGTCGGGTTCCCATTCCCAATGGCTGTGGTGTTGCCCAGTTTCCTGGATATCCCGAACCGTGGGTTGATATTTCCAAAGGAGGGGGAACCTCTTGCCAATTTGACGAGAAACAAACCGACTGGAAAACTTCAATTGTCGGCTCATGTCAAGCTTGCACCACGGAGCAATGTACAGGAAGATTTATCGTGATGTTTGATTGTGCGAACAATGTTCCTCCTGCTAATCCGGGTACCCCTGGACAAAAGTAAATCTCGAATTTACCCTGAGGAGCAGTAATCATGTCTCCTCGTTCGATCCTGGCAAATCAAATCAAGGAAGAGGCCCGCCGACTAGGCTTTGATGCTGTTGGGATTACTCGTCTGCCACCGCCTCTACCCACCATACCCTTCCCTCCGGCTCAAAATACGATTTCCCATGCAGAGGAATCGATTCCCTTGCGATTATGGGAACGGCTAAAAAAATGGTTGGACTTAGGCTTTTATGGAACTATGGAATGGATTGCCAAGGATCCGAAACGCCGCTCCAACCCGGAAGAAGTTCTTCCAGGTTGCCAATCCCTGGTAGTCGTGGGGATGAATTATTACACCGATCATACTCCGGATGAGTCAAA
>CAZBQO010000109.1:0-2467 GCA_964494125.1 uncultured Nitrospira sp.
ATGAAGGAAGACACGGCGAAGAAAAGTGACGTAAAAGTCATACGAGAGGATCAAGATGGTCAGAGGTTTGTCATTAATGTGGATTTAGATGGGGCCCTCAATGGAGGTGATCTGAGTCAGGATATCCGACTGCTTCCGTCTGATATGGTCTATGTGCCCAGATCATTTTGGTAAGTAATGTGTTTGCAAGTTTAAGCAATAGTAAGAATGTTACCTGCATTTCCAGGCTCAACCCTTTTCTATAATTAATAATGAGTTTAATTGTATTTAAAGAGATTTGTTTTGAAAAGGGATGAAAGGAATACCGTGGATATTACAAAGATTCAATTAGCTTTTCGACCTTTCTACAGACATAGTCTGATTATGACAATCACATCGCCTGTTTTACTTGCCTCCGTCATGTTGGGGGGTATTCTCGTCCCACAAGTTTCCACTTATGCGGAACCAGGATCAGGAATCGGAAATGCTACGAGTCCGGCAGATGTTGAAAAATCAGACAATCAGGTATTTTCGATTATGAAACAACAACTCCGCTCTTATCAACAGAGTCTGGAGGAATCGGAGGGGCGTCTTCAAGATTTTCAACGGAAGCATGGAATAATTTTAATTGAGACGCAAATGAATCATCTTCTTCAACAGCGTAAATCTTTGGACGACTCATTAAAGCAGGCCGAAAACCAAGTAAAGGGCTTTCAAGAGAAACTTGCCTGGATTCAGGATCAGATAAGCCAGATTCCTGAACAGATTCCTCTTTCAAGTTCGGCTTCAGAGCAAGGGGTTGTTGGTGGGGCCAAGAATAATTTATTGAGCCTTCAATTAAAAGAACAGGAATTATTAAACAAATACACCGAGAATAACCCTCATGTTCAATCAATTCGAAAAGAAATGGAATTGATTAATCAGTTCATAAAGGAACAGGAATCTCAAGTGGCACGAAGTGTCTCCACTGGCAAGAATCCGCTCTATCTTGAGATGGAAATGCAATTATTTCACACTCAAGCCGACCTCGTTTCGGCAGAAGCCCAAAGTGGCGTGATCAAACAACAGATTGCTGAAGTGGACAAGGAACTGAATAGGCTGAGAAATTTGGGGCCTGAACTCGATGAACTTCGGCGTCAAGTCACAGCAGATGAAAAAAATTATATCAATTACCTCACCAAAGTAGGTAAAACCCCACCACAAGATTATCAAATTCAGGTTGGGGATCAGCTCGATATTAAATTCTTTTTTAATCCTGAACTCAATGAAACAGTTCTAGTACGCCCTGATGGAAGAATCGCCTTGCAGTTGGTTGGTGAAATTACTGTTGTTGGACATACCGTAGAGCAAATACGAGCGATATTAATCAAGACATATTCCGGGCAACTTAAAAATCCCGAAGTAGCCGTCCTTCTTCGGTCAACAAATGTGCCTGGAGAAGATTCCGGAACAACAGCAGCCGAAGGAAATTTCGTAGGGAAATAACATATGGAATCTGAAGTTTATGCGGCGGATGAGGGCTTACCTTACCCCTTGGGAAGTTTGCGAGATATCCTGACTGCTCTTTTCAAGCATAAAAATAAGGTAATCACTATTTTCCTGTTGGTTTTTGGGATTATCGCAGGGTATGTCTTTACGTTGGTCCCTCTCTATGAGGCTAAAACGAGTCTGCTTTTGAAGGTTGGAAGGGAGCATGTATTCCGTCCTGAAGTAGGGAAGGAGGGTCAATTTGTTAAATATAATGAGGAGGCCGCTCTTCAATCAGAAATGGAGATAATTTCTAGTAGAGACCTCATAAGACGGGTCGTAAGTACTTTAGGTGTTGAAAAAGTCTATCCGGAATTTTTAGATCCTTCATTGGAGATTCAAGACCCTTTAGAGAAGGGTGTTTCAACTTTTATGAAAAATCTGTTACCCGCCCCGGTCAAGGGTTCGAGCGTCCTTGAAATATCATATTTGAATCCACGACCTAAGGTAGCAGCTGAAGCACTCAATCTTCTTGTTGACTTATTGAAAGAGAAGCATCTTCAAGTGTTTAGCGATCCGAAGGCATCGTTTTTAACCAAACAATTACATACCTACCAGGAGAAACTGGAACAGTCGGAGGCTAATCTTCAGGCTTTTAAGCATAGGCATGATCTTTCCTCCCCTCTTGTCGAACAACAAGGCCGTCTCCTGGATCAGCGGGCCACGCTGGATAGTGAATACAAGACGACCAAGAATAAGCTGCAAGGATTGGTAGGTAAAATCGCTTCACTTGATGCTCAGATGAAAACCATTCTTGAGAATATTTCTGTTTCCACGGTGGAAGAAGGGGGAAACCTGGAAAAGGCCAAAGCGGAATTGTTTGATCTGAAGCGGGAAGAACAAAAGCTTTTAACAAAATACACCGAAACTAGTTTTCCTGTTTTGAACCTTCGAAAAGAAATTGACCAGGTGGAACAGTTTATTCTTGCCGAACAGAAAAACGAGCGCGCCAATACCATAG
>CAZBQO010000109.1:2567-7425 GCA_964494125.1 uncultured Nitrospira sp.
CAGGTGGAACAGTTTATTCTTGCCGAACAGAAAAACGAGCGCGCCAATACCATAGCAAGTGGAAAGAAAGCGATGTACAGCGAGCTTGAAAAGGAGCGGTTGGGAGCCATGTCTGAGTCAACGACCCTCCAGGCAAGCAGTCAGGTGATTGCTCTGCAAATCGAGGACCTTGACCAAAAAATCCAGAGGCTTGACGAATTAAATAAAGAACTGATTGTCCTGGAGCGACAGAGAGCAGCAGATGAGCAAAATTACAATTTGTATCTTACTCGAGTAGAGGAAGCGAATGTATCTGAAGAAATGGACCGGCTCAAAATGGCCAACATTAGTGTGATCCAACGCGCTGAAGTTCCCGGGGGCCCTGCGGGACGTTCTCCAATACTGCTTGTAACGTTGGGAGCTATTTTGGGGATAATGGCTGGAACCGGATTTGGACTTCTTCTAGAGTACTTCCAAGGTGCCTATACTCGCCCGGAACAAGCGGCAAACGATTTAAATCTCCCCCTCCTGGCTACTTTCGGTCAAAAGCTGTAAGCAGAAATATATCACTATGTATCTAGCGTTTTACGGTCTCAAAAAAGAACCAT
This sequence comes from uncultured Nitrospira sp., assembly GCA_964494125.1. Lineage (GTDB taxonomy): Bacteria > Nitrospirota > Nitrospiria > Nitrospirales > UBA8639 > Nitrospira_E. Next base: position 3,155 of record CAZBQO010000109.1, read on the forward strand.
TTCACACGACTCCTGACCCAAATTTTCTTTATCTGAGCCCCAGCCATAAGGAAGCGATGGGGGCGATTATCTATGGAATTGAGAGAAGAAAAGGTTTTGTCGCCATTTATGGCGAAGTCGGCGTAGGGAAAACGACGATTATTCGTGCGTATCTTGAAAAGACGAGTGACCGAAAACAGAAAACAGTCTATATTCTTAACCCAGTTTTATCATTTCACGGACTTCTGACCGACATATTTCGAAGCCTTGACCTTGTTCCGTCTCATGATGATTCGGCGGAGATGGTCAATCAACTTCAGGAAGCATTGATTCAGGAATACCGATCGGACAGCACGGTTGTGCTGGTCATTGACGAAGCTCAAAATATGCCGGTTAAAACATTGGAGCAGTTACGGCTGCTCTCTAATCTGGAAACATCTACAGACAAGCTTATCCAAATTGTTTTAATCGGGCAGCCAGAATTAACAGCATTACTGAATCATCCTACCTTGAAGTCTTTGAACCAGCGCATTGCCCTTCGTGCAACGATACAGCCGCTGCAACCGAAAGAGAGCCAAGCCTATATTGAACATCGGATTGCACTGTCTTCATCCACCGGTACGCCTTTATTTACGCAAGGAGCCATGAAACTGATTATTCGCGAGGCTCAGGGCATTCCACGGAGGATTAATATTCTCTGCGATAACGCTCTGATCACTGGATATGGCAGACAACAAAAGCCGGTTTCTGTAAGCGAGGTGCGGGAAATCCTTGCTGACATGGACGGCTCTCGTTCATCTTATCTTGTGAAGTGGGCGGTCGGTGTAGCCGTGGTCATCCTTTTGGCAATTGGGGCTTTTTTGTTAAGCCCGATCTTTCTTCCTGGAAACGCTGGAGTATCCCAAGTAGGCCATGAAGGTGAAAGCCAGAATGCAAGGGCGACCTCCTCCGAAAAAATGTCTCAGGAAAGCATAGGTCAACTTGAAGAGCAGTCGATCCCTATGGCCTCATCGGCCTCTCAAATAGAAAGACCCACTCCTCATACGGATAAAGGGGGAATGGGTTCCGGTCTGACGAAAAAACCCGTCGAAAAGGTAATAGAAACATCCAAGTCAGATGGTAGACTCAGTGGTCACACGGAAGTGGCTTCAAAGCCAAGCCAGGGTTCACCAATTACCAGGGCGGTCAAAGAGGGGGATAATTTGAGTCAAATTGCCAATGAAGCTTATGGTTCATCAAGCCGTCAATATGTGGAATGGCTTCGTCGGCATAACCCACAAATCAGCGATCCCGATATCATTCTTCCAGGTCAAAAGATTGTATTGCCTGAGTACGTGAAAGAATAAGACAACATTATGAGTAAAATTTACGATGCGCTTCAGATTGCCTATGGAGAAAAGCTGGCTGCCGGCAATGAGTCAAAAAAGGAGCCAATAGAAGTTCCTTCTGTGTCGATCCCGTCCCCCTCTCTATTACAAGTTAGAAATACAACGTCTTGTCCACGGCTTTATAATGAATCCGAATTGATGGTCATGGCACAAAATATTGCCGCACTGCTTCCAAGTCCTGACAAAAACGTCATTCAGTTCATCGGGTCAAGAAGGGGAGAAGGCACCTCCACCCTTGTTCGGGAATTTGCTCTGGTTTCCTCTCAGCACAGCAACAAGCCTGTTCTTCTTGTCGAAGCAGATCTTATGCAGCCTTGTCAGTATCAGGCATTCGGGATCGAGGCTAAAACTCCTTTGGATCATGTATTAAAAGATGGGAAAGCTCTTGAGGGTGTCGTTTCTCAGGTTGAACAATCTAATCTTTTTCTAGCTACATTATCTTCTAAAGTTCAGTCGGCTCTTACGACACGCACTTTTTACAATCCTACTGATATGTGGAAAATTGTTCGTGAGCAGTTTTCCCTCATTCTCATAGATTCTTCTCCGGCCAATGTTACAGCAGATAGCTTGGCTCTTTGTGAAACCGTTGATGGTATTGTGCTGGTGGTCGAGGCCGAACAAACCCGTTCGGCTGTCGCAAAAAAAGTCAGAGATCAGATTCTTATGCAGGAAGGAAATCTTCTTGGCATGGTGTTTACGAAACGGCATTTATACATTCCGGAATCTCTCTATAAATTCATTTAGATTTTTCCTCCTGGCTAACTCTGCTTGTTTTCTCCTTAATCGTGTGATTACCTATTGTTTTCATCATTGTTTCCTTGAAGAAACATCTCTGCAGTAGGATCTGTTCTATTCCGGCGTCCTCCCTTTCCCGCATTTCAAATTTCTGTCATTGGTTTTAGAGTACACTCCCAAATAAAGAAAGTTCCTGATGGAATAGGTGTCAGGAACTAGAGATAGCCTAACATCTCCAATCTTTTTAGGGGGCGGAAGGCAGAAACACATCACGTCGTAGGAAAATGTAACATCCAAAGATCAGGCTGACTAGAATCATGGTTGTCCGGGTGGAATGGAATCCTTCGATTACTTGGGTCGTCAACTCACTGAGGCAGCCGAGACCAAGATAGAGTAAGTAACCCCAGAATGCCCATAAGGTTTTTTTCAAAAAACCATATCCCAATACCCAATGGATAAACGGGTGTTGGTATTTGACAAATTCTCCTGCCCATCCGCTGAATGTTGTTCCGAAAACCTTGAGTGCATAGTGAGGGTAGCTTGCTATCCATACTAAATCTAAGGTACCTGCCAGGATTAAAAGCATCCCGAATATTTGAATATCCCGTCCCTGGACCAGGAAAGATCGGAACGGATGTTTCTGAACAATCATCTCCAAAAAAAGAGTCCGACGAAGGAAGTGTGCTCACAAATAGGAATACACTTTTGTTCAGTAATGATTGGTTCTAAGGGTAGCAATAATATTAAGAAACGATCTTAGGTTTAAGAAGATCGTAAGGTGTTTTCTATATCGTCCACGATCTCTGGCGACAGCGGCTTCTGTCTAGGATCATACCGGGCAATGACAGTTCCTTTTCGGTTGATAAGGAATTTTTGGAAATTCCATGTGATTTCACCTTTAAAGTTGGTGTCTTCGGTGAGATAGCGATAGAGGGGGTGCTTCTGCTCTCCCAGTACAGTGATTTTACTAAACAACGGGAATTCCAATGAATACTTGGTATAGCAAAATTCGGCGATTTCCTTGTTGTCTCCAGGTTCCTGTTTGCCGAAGTCATTCGCGGGAAAGGCCAAAATCGTAAATCCCTGATCACGGTATCGTTCATATAACGTTTGCAGTCCGGCATATTGCGGCGTATTCCCGCAAAAGCTTGCCGTATTCACGATCATAATGACCTGTCCTTTAAACTCGTTGAGTGAGCGTGGTTTATTCTCAATATCTTCCATGATGAAGTCGTAAATCTGTGATGGGGTCTTATCCTTTGTGATATCGATTTTTGACGGTTGTTGGTCCGAAGGGCTTACTTGAGGCGGAGGTTCATTGGCAACGGCTTCTCCTAAAGGGGTGGTATAGTCTTGGCCACATCCGCCAAGAATTACCAGACCACACAAGCTGGCTAAAAAGGCATAACGCGGAGCGAATGGATTTGGGTTTGGCATGTTGGATCCTCCAAAAATAGACAATCAGTCATTGTTTTACTCCAGTGTAATTCTCAACTTCCGGTCAGAGCAATTGGCCTGGATGAAATGTCAATAGTGTCAACATGTGTTCGGCCATTTTCTAATAAACACGCAGAGGGTTCTAGGGAAAGCTGAAGACATCGATGCTTGAAGATAGAATCGGAGAATTCATGAACCAACGTTTCTCTATGGTTCAATGCCGTTTTAATATCATATCCTTCTAGTCCTTGAGGCGTAAAAGGAAAAGGATGAAACCTTAGACAATATGCCGTGAAGAGAGGCTATGGAATAGGGTGGAGGCATGCAAGGTGAAGGAAGGAATCTTTCATAGTCATGAGCCAGGCAAAGCCCAGGCAAGTGTGAAGCCTTTCTGAGGTACGTTGTTTTGTAAAATTCCGTGAAAATTTCCATTAACCTTTAGCCCGAGTGTGAATCTTCAAGCCAAGGAAAGATTTGCTTGAGGATCAGGTCCTTCTTGCCGACCCCACCAATGAATCGCTTGAATTCCCCATTCACAAATAGGGCTAAGGTGGGAAGAGATTGAATTTCTAATTCGCCGGGAATGAGGAAATTCTCCTGCACGTTCATTGCGAGGATGAGAAGGCGTTCCCCGAACTCTTCCTGGATGTGCTCCAATTCTTTGGACAGAGCTCGACAATGTCCACAGCCTGGTTGCCAAAATTCCACCAAAACCGGCACGGTCGACCTTTC
>CAZBQO010000110.1:0-7308 GCA_964494125.1 uncultured Nitrospira sp.
CCCGTACAAACGGGCATGACAGACAACCCAAGTGGAATGGGAACCGAGTTTCCACGAAAACGCCAGAAGGGAATGATAAGGAAATGCAAAATTCTATGATCTTACGGCCCAATAGATGAGAAAGTATCCCAAACCAGGAGCATTCGCGGGTTACGACCTTTCCCGAAGAAAAGAGGCAGAGGACAATGAATAAAACGCATGGGAAGCCCTATGGACCATATGAAGGCTTGTATCACGATTTTTACGAAGCCAGCCCAAATGCAAGAGGCTATAATTTGGGGCAGGGTCCTAGGAAGAAGATCGCGCCTCCTACCCCGAAAGGCTTGAACCCTCCAGCTTGGTGGTCTCTCGACCGACCCAAGCGGTTGGGAATTATTCGCCGTATCCGGGACCAATACCTGAACGAAATTCTGGACCTCAGAAAAAATGGAGATGGGCACTTTCATTGTTCCAAACACATTTATCGGTTGAGCGTCAGCAATCGGGGAAAGACGGGAACAGGAGCAACTCAAAGAAGGGTCTGAGGAACAAAGAGCATCGCAATGGCACAACATTCCAGTAGCGTGATAGACTCGAGTCAGTTTTCCCATACCCCTTTCCCTGTCAGAGGGAGGTTTTCTGGTCGATGATCCACAAGACTTGTTACCGCGTGATTCCGAATCCAGTTTTGCAGGCAGGAGGGTTCGCATCTGCCGGAGTGCATGCTTCAGCTCGCTTAGTATCCAGCAAACTCTTCAGTACGGATGTCTGCTTTGCCAACGCCAACGTTCTTGAGCATCGTTCGTATGCCTTTTACCATGGCTGGTGGGCCAACAATATAGTAGAGGGGTGACTCAATCCCTTGTAAATGTCTGGTCAGCATGGCGTGGTCCAGGTACCCGGTCTCCCCGGTCCAGGAACCGTCCGACTTGCCCATTTGGGTCATCGTGCCGACGAAGGTGTAGTTGGAGATCTTCCGCTGAAGATCCTGGAGTTCATGAAGAAATGGCGCATCTTCCGGATGGCGGTTTGAGTAAAAAAGCACGAGGCGATGGGGAAGGTCTTGCGTAGCGGCTTGCACCAACATGCTCCGGAAAGGTGTGATCCCAATTCCGCCGGCAAGAAAAACCAGCGGTCTCGCTGAACTCTCAGGCAACGTCAAGTTTCCAAAGGGGCCTTCAATGTTGACCACGGTTTCAAAAGGCATCTCATTGAACACGCGTTTAAAGGCGGTATCCCGCAATCGGGTCACGACCATGAGGTGCTCCTCCGACGGCGCGCCGGCGAGGGTAAAGGCTCGGGTGTTGCCTTCTGAGTCCGTTTCAGGTGGGTCAGGAAGTGTGAGATCAATGAACTGGCCGGCTTTGAACGAAAAGCCAGCTGGTCGTTCAAAATACAAGGCCATCGTCCTTTGGGCCACTTCACGGCGTGCGATCAATCTGACCCGATACCCTGAAGCTTCCATGGCGTTCGGACTCAATCCTTGATCCTTACTCGCGATGTCGTTCATTGTGTGATCTCCTTCCTTCTTATGTCCAACACCCCACCACGACGGAAACCTGATCCATTAGGCAAGCGTGCCTAGGCCAACTCTTCCAGGAATTCTTTCAAAACCACGGCCTGGTTATGTTTCTCGTCAGCGGCACCATACAGGAGGGTGATCGTTTTTCGACGGGAAAGCCCTGCAAGCTCTTTAAGCGCTTCCCTCGGTTCAGCAGAGGAAAGCTCATTCCGATACCGCTCCTTGAAGACCTCCCATTTGTCCGGATCATGCCCGAACCATTTGCGGAGAGAACTGCTCGGGGCTAAATCTTTTCGCCATGCTGCGAGACTCGCCTGTTCTTTGCTAATCCCGCGCGGCCAGATCCGATCCACCAGAATTCTGGTCCCATCCCGACGGTTCGCCTCACAATAGACACGTTTGATTCGTATCATAAGTTCACTTCTTCAAGGAATGAATGCTACTTTGTTTTCTACAAATACCGCATCATTTCCCGATCCATGTCCTCCTGATATTTCTCAAAGTCTGCATCGGCGAGAAGGCTATACAACGTATCAAGCGACGGTTTCGTCGTGATTGGAGCCTCCAGGTCCGGAATTTTTCCACCACGCATGGCCAGCCATTCGTCATCATTGGGAGTATAAAAAAAATCTCCAAATCCCGCTTCTTCAAACCGTCGCACCAAATGCTCGCCGTCATCAAGGTCTTGATATTCGGTGGTCATCCGGTACTCAAGGAGGAACTCCACGAATTCGGGTTCCACCCTGTATAGCCTGGCAATACGATCAGCTCCCAATTTCGCCACGATATGGTCCGGAATTCCAAGACGATCTTCGTACGAGGTGCCGAGCCGACTCTGGATGGAACCGTGTATCATTTCATCCTGGCCGAGAAACTCTTGAAGAACCTTGCACGGTACGGTATACGCATCGCATCCAGCGGTATGGAGCATACTCCGCCAGTTCCGAAGACTCGCAACGATGAGCTGAGTGTTAATCCCGGGATTTTGCCTGAGCCGCAGGAGTATCCGCTGTACTTCCAGAGACACGTGGGCACCGAGCAGCTCGGCTTTGAGCCCCTGGTCTAGCCGTCCCATGAAAATATTTGTTCGCGTGACATTGGCCAACAGCGCCGCGGCGACGACCTGCCTGGCTGAAAAGGTGGAGGTAAAATTCACCGGGATGCCTTCCTTCTCCAGGTCCCGCGCAATCAGAAAACATATCGGCGCGTGAGGAGCAAGGGGAATTTTCACGAAGGCACTCGAGACCATTCGTCGCAACGAACGGCCAATCTCCTTCGCCTGTTCCGAATCATGTACCAATCTCATATGGAGTTGTAGACTCACTTCCCACGAACGGCCGCTCGCAAAGGCCCGCACCATGTCGCCGCCGACCCTCCCGCAGACAAGGCTATAGAGCAACGTGATGAGGTCCTCATGCGAAAGTTCTGGCTCTTGTTCGCGAAGCTGCTGTGCCCATTTGGCTGGGTTGTCCTGTTTGAGATACTGTTTGATGACCTTGGCCAGCAGCGGCTGGTTGACGGTGTTGCCATCAATTTCTTTAAGAATGGTCTCCTGATCAACCGTCAAAAGCTCCGCTAACTCTTCCTGGTTTGCCGTATCGGCATAAATATGCGCCGTTCCCGCATCTTTCAACGCGGCCAGTAGAGGAGAAGGGATAAGCTGCAGGTTCTCGGGCAAGCCTTGGGGTTGCCCCAGGGTGATGAGGACATCATGAACTGTTTGAGATTTTGGTTGTGTGCTCATCGTTCACCTATTTCTTAGACCTGGTATATTTTCATCGGAAAGACCCTCACCCACTCCTCTGGCTATTGGCCCAAATGCTCTCTCGTTGGAAAAATGCAAGGAGAGACTCAAGGTATGTTATTCTTTACCAGCATCCTTGGCTGAATCCCAATCCTCTCCGCCCGGTCACCGACTCGAGGGTATCCCGACTGTAGGGAAACCAGCTCTCTCGGCCCTCCCGAAGATTGAGAGCCCAAAAATAAAAATTCCGGATCCATGAGTCCTTGACTAAAGGGGTAGTTCAGAAGGTCATTGTGAGAAAAATGTCTGAGAGGGTTTTCCGACCAGAGAATTCGTTTCTCCCTTCGTGATTGGGCGGCGGCCAACGCATCCAATGACAAATGGTCACAGAGATTCCACCCTCGGATGAAATCACTCCGGGAGCATGCATGGCCGCACTGGTCGCATTGGAGTCGGCCAACTTTTCTGGTCTGTGGGGGAGCAGTAGGTTTCATGGACATTACTCCTTTCGCCTTCTCGACCGGGTTGACAATTTTGCACTAAGGCTCTCCCGTCTATCGACACAACTGCCATATAAACATCAATCCCATATAACAAAGCGATTACAGATTCATCCGAAGCTGGACCACCCTTCCAACAATCTTCTGGTGACTCGTGAGAGGCGTGTCCTTGTATTGAGTGTTAAGCGGATGCAAGACAAATCGCTTCTGATTCTTTTTGAGTTGTCTGAGCCAACCCGGATCCGGCTTACCCGTGTGATCCCAAACGACTACATAATCGCCAGACTGGGGTCGAAGGTCCGGATTCACAAAGACAACCTCCCCTTCATGAAACAGCGGCTCCATGGAATCATTCTCAACATGCAGTGCAAATACCCGCGCTCCCGTGAGTTCAGTTTCTACCATCTCCTTACCGGCAGCCAAAAAAGCCAGTGAGTCCTGGTGGGCCACGACCTGGCTCACCTCAACCTGGGAAAGAATCGGCACCTTTCGAAACGGCTTAAGATGACCCGCCGAACCATCGTTATTCTCCTGTGAACTCACGAGGCCAAGTTTCCCGAAACGTGGCAGATTCACATCCATGCGAAAGTAGCGAGTCAACTTCTTCAAGATATCGGGGCTCTTTGGAACTCTGCCCTTAAGAATCCCATGAATCGTGAACGCGGGCACGCCAATGTCTTTCGCCAATTCGTGCTCTGTCAGGCCTTCACTTAATTGGTACCGGATGAAATTCCCAAGATTGATCATAGGCACCACCTTTCCCCGAGACTGTTGATTCTCGGTATTTTTCTCTTTCGGGCCATGAACCACATATTTCTCAAGTGGTCCATAGCTCCTTATTCCTCCCTGTCCGTCACTGGGATCAATAGGGCCGAGGTTTAGGGATCAAGACCCATACCGACACCTAGGCCGATCCATGCCCGCAAGAGATCATGCCGCGAGACCGAGTAGGCCACAACCCCATATTGGTCGATCACGGGTAGGTTGAAGACATGATGCTCTTCCATTTGCTTGGCGGCCTCCTCAATCGGGGTTGAGGATATCACGGCTAATTGATCTTTGCGCATGATGTCCTTCGCGACAAGCTTGCCGAGATCTTTCCCTGCCGCCAGGGCCCGCATAACATCGAACTCATTAATAAATCCCACAAAGCGTCCCTCGCCATCCACCACCGGTGAACCGGCCGTATGTGTCGACAGGAGAGCCACCGCGATGGCCAAGCCGTTCTGTTGAGTATGAAATTGTAAGGTATTGGTCGCAACGATTTGTCCGACCGTGTTTAAGCCTTCTACCGGAATGCCTTGTGTCAGCATGGTCTTCTCCTTTCATTTCATAGGTCTAAGTACAGCAAACTCGAAAGCCCTAGCGTTGATGGTCCAAATCGTAATTCGACACATCGGTGACCTTATTTTCGTCATCCACAATCAAGACGACCAAGTTGCCTTTTGGCAACGTGGTGAGCTTGTCCAGAACAAGCGGACGGACCTCAAGTGAGTGGACATGACCCTCATGCGTTTGAATGGAGATCGTGTTGTGACCTAAGGTTTGGAGGATAACACCTGTCACTCTCTTGAAGCTGGTCTTGAGGGACGACTTCTTTTGCCTCAATTGCTGAGCCTCCTTGACAGCCTCGGCGCCCTCATAGGTGACATCGGCAATCCCGTGCCGTTCATCAAGGAGGAAGATAACGTGGGCCCCCACTGGAACAGAAGCCACTTTGCTCCTGGCCAGCGGCCTCACAACGTGAGACTCCTCCTTCCCATCCTCCGTTTGAATCACAGCCTGTTCATGCCCGGTCATGAGCGGTTGGGCAAGTACACCCCGTATGATTCGATGGTGATCAATTTCCCCGAGCAAATGTACATCGACGATCAGATTCTGGTCGTTGACGGTAATCGCCACGCGATCCCCTGGCTTGAGGTCCGGCAACCCCTTGTCCTTTCGTACGTTCAAAGGAAGATAACGGGGCTGCAAATCACCGGTATTGACCCGGACATCGGCGCTGCTGATTTCCTCGACCGTCGCAAAAAGGATCCGTTCTCCGGAGAGCAATTCATGAAGTCCATCATTTGATTCAGCGGAGGCAAACACCACGGAAGCACATAACACCAACATAACTACCGGCAAGGTCATCACTGAGACCCCGGAAACTCTCACGGGTAATAATCTCTGACGTTCAGCTGTCGTTCGGCTCTGTGACCCTGAGGTAACCATTGAAACCTCCTTTATGTAATTAAAATTTTTCTTACACCCTACAATGATGCATCTTCTACGCCACTCCGCCACGACGCCCGATCAGTGAATCCCCCTAATAAAACCAATAGGTTCTGATCTGTTTTGACCATAAAATGAGAAAGGAATTTTTGATCCACGAAAGTCGGTGGGGGTTCGTGGGCTACAGCCACGCAGCATCGTGGAGGACAGATCCTAGAAATGAAGACAGACTCTGAAGCGGAGGGAGTTTTACAAAGACTACTTTTTGGGGGTTGAGCTGCTCGGCCGTTGAAGCCCTAACTTTCTAATCCGGCTCCTGAGCGTGCTAGGTGCCAATCCGAGTTGTTCCGCCGCTCCGCCCTCCCCCTCGATCTGCCAATTGCTGGAGGCCAGAGTCTGAAGAATATGTTGTCGTTCAAAATCAACTAATCCAGCCGGAGCCTTTGATTCATGCGTCGCACTCTGAAGTATCAAAAGCCGTTCATCAATGCGCAAAACCTTTTGATGGGATAGAATCACCGCCCGCTCAATCACATTTTCCAATTCTCGAATGTTGCCCGGCCAGGAATACCGGATAAGCCGCTGCAGAGAATCCGGTTCAATCGTTTCGCAGGGCCGCTTGAGTTTAATGGCATAGTGCTCCAGAAAATGCTGGGCGAGTTCTGGAATATCTTCGGGCCGGGCACGGAGGGGGGGGATGGTAATCGGAAACACATGAAGTCGATAGAAAAGGTCAGCACGAAAACGACCTTGTTCAATCGCTGAAGGCAGATCGGCATTGGTCGAGGCCATCAACCGAATATCCACCGGGATAGACTGTTTGCCACCCACCCGATCAACCATCCCGTCCTGAATCACTCGCAATAATTTCGCCTGGGTTTCCAAAGGAATTTCCCCGATTTCGTCTAACAACAAGGTCCCGCCATGGGCTAACTCAAAACGCCCCTCACGCCTCGAGTCAGCTCCGGTAAATGCGCCTTTTTCGTGTCCGAATAGCTCGGAGGCAATAAGCGAAGAAGGGATCGCCGCGCAATTCACGCGAATAAACGCCCGGGACGAACGTTTCGACCGCCTGTGGATGGCGCGAGCGACGAGCTCTTTGCCCGTTCCGGTCTCTCCGAGAATAAGCACCGTTGAATCCACCGGCGCGACCTTCACCACTTGTTGCAGAACCTTGCGCAATGCTTTAGAGGACCCAACGATCTCTTCGAACATCGAAGTCCGGTCGATCTCTTCACGTAACGCCATATCCTCGTTTCAAAAGCTCTCTTCAGCTTGCTTGCGGTCCTCGATGTCGATTCTCGTCGCGTACCAGCGAATGATGCGTCTCTCATCATCCCGCAAAGGAT
>CAZBQO010000111.1:0-7294 GCA_964494125.1 uncultured Nitrospira sp.
GGACGATTTTGCGAAGAGCTGACATTTTTACCGAACTGGACCCTCGCCGCCGGGCTGGGATTCGAACAGTCTATCGTAAGCATCCAAACAATTAATTATACCAATGGGGTGGTCTCCAGCCGTCCCAGCACCACCAAAACCTACTATAACTGGGCTCCTGAAATGTCACTGACGTGGAAACCCAGAGCAGGCTATCGGCATTGGATCAGGGGTTCCACCGGATATGGCATCCCGCAATTCAGCAATTTGACCCGCAATCCCCTCACGGGTCTTCCCGGCTCCAATTTTGACTTGAAGCCCCAAAAAAATGTGAACGTGGAATTCGGTCACGAAGCCCAGCTTCATAATACCTTCAATATGCAACTCGTGGGATTCTGGATTTTCTTTCGCGATGAAATTATTTCGCAAAACATTTCAGGTACGAACACGGCCTCCGTCAATGCCGACTCTTCGGAGTATCGGGGTGTCGAGGTCTCCGCAGATTGGAGACCGATCCCCGGTTGGCAATTTCACGCTGCGTACACCCACATTGATGCCAAGTACATCAACTTCACAGACCGGTATCTGGTGAATGGCGTGGCCACCGAGGTCAAACAGGACGGCAATGACGTCCCTAACGTCCCTTCGGATGTCCTTAACATGAAGGTCATGTATGATGATGCGAAAAATGATTGGGGAGCCTGGCTTGAGTCTAATTATTACAATAGCTATTTCCTGAACAATGGCAATACCGTGGGAATTCCTTCCTATTGGATTCTAAACGTCAATCTTCACAAGACCTTTACCTTCAACAATGATTGGTTTCGGTTTGCCAAGTTCTTTTTCGAAGTGAACAACATTGCGGACAAGACCTACGCAGCGTCCGGTCAGGTCGTGTCCGACGCGACACCCGATGCCAACAAACAACTGTTCTTTGCCGGATATGGCCGCTCTTTCTACGGAGGTGTGACAATCGGGGTGTTCTAATTATGTGAGAGTTTTTTCGAATGGTAATGGTTGGTCATGGGTGAGGGAGACCAGAGTGCTCCCTCCCCTGGCAGATCGCCACCCGACTAGCCTGCAGCCAATATGGACGGAAGGCATGATCAGGATGGAAACGAGTATCGCCAACCTCAACCCTTCACCTTGATTTTCGCTCAACAAAAAGGCGGGTCACTGGATATGACCCGCCTTCTCACGTCTGAAAATGAAAAAGATTAATGGCCCTGTTGGAGATGTTTCAAAGCTTCCTGACTGTGCTCGCCAGCCACCTCGCCGTGGCCCTGTTTGCCATGGTCCACCGCTTCACCGAGATGACTGATGCCCTCACCAACATGGGCATTGGCACCTTCTTGTTTAGCAGCATCGGCATGCGAAAGGGCCTCCTCTGCATGCTTCGTCGCTTCACCGGCATGTCCCATTTCTCCATGAGCTTTTGCCTCACCGGCATGTCCAATCGCTTCGTGCAAATGTTTATCGGCTTCCGCCAATGTGACAGCCGGAACGGCAAAAAAGCCCAACACTCCAACACAACCGACAATTCGAATGAATGTAGAGACTTTACTGATCATGTCTTCCCTCCATTGGTTAATAAGTTACCACCATTCACCAGCCCTCACGATATGCCCCGTTTTATCTTCTAACACCATGTTGGTCATAATCCTCTATGCCACTTACATCAACCCACATGTATGACTCTTTACTCGACAAACAATGTCAACTGCAAGCTATTTTAATTTTTTTGCCACAACGACCCCTTATTCATAACTGCGTCGCTCTGGCGCATGTATCAATGACCACACACAAGATTTTCTGACTCTTCATAGAATGCAATGGAAAATGTGTTGCATTCATGAGCAACCGTCTGTAGACGATTTTTATGGCTAGTCCTATACTCTGCCCAAGTCAGTCAGCTCTTTATGTGTTTCTGTTACGACCTGACCCAAAAGAAAATCCGGACGAAGGTTAAAGTGTGTTGCTCTTTTGGATGGAAGGTGCGATAGGGAACCCTGACCCCCTAGAAAACCTTCTTCCTTCTGTGGAGAACGATCGGGATGAAGCCTGGTATCGCCTACCTCCGCTTTTCATCCCGGTCTTCACGGAACCTGAAACCTGCAAGCATGAGATACCCGTCGATACATGAACCTACTGACGTGATTTTCTATCACCATTTGGTTTCCAAAGGAGGATTTATGATGCGTGGCTCTTCCATCTTTTCAGGATTTCTTTTGTTCGGTCTCTTGTGTGCCGGATCACCCGTATTAGCGCTTCAATCTGGTGGCGTTGAAATCGGTGATCTCGAAACAGGCTCTGTGACAGGACAACCCTTTAAGCGTCTTGATGTAGATCTCGCATTTACCGCGATGCAGATTGCCGGGAAAAATGTCTGGTATCCGCCGACAGCTATTCTTAGCCTTGTTGCAGGTGGAACCGGAGGACGAGCCGGACGACCGGTATTATTTCAAGTGACCAATACACTGACTACAGACTATACGTTTCATCTTTCAGCTGATTCGGCAATGGCCGGGCCAACCTCTTTAAATACCTCCCTGGTTTTAAAACCAGGAGAAACAAAGTATATCGGCATTCCGACGAGTGATCTGACCTATATTACCGCCAACAATTTATTAATCTATGGCAATCCAGCAGACAAGGGAGGCCTTTCGGGACAATTACTGGTCATCCGATAAGACCGGGAGGGTACCGGCAACTGATACAGCAGATAAGCCCTGCCTTTCATCATGAAGGCAGGGCTTATCTGCGTGAGTGACAGAAGGTGGTCCCACATTAAAAAAATAAATCTCCCCTGTTCGAGCCTAATTGTCAGGAGAGCAAAAACCTCTGGCTTTGAGGCTTATTTTTCCATCCCCCTGATTCACATTCTGGCAAATCCGCAGACAATGCGATACAATTTTCCGTCTTAGTTTTTTTGAATCTGCCCGATTGAAAACCCTTCGACTGAAAGAAGATCCTCATGCTCAATTCGAGTCATGGCATTCTCCCCCGCATTCACTCCCGAAGCATACTGTGGCAGAGAATCTTCTTATGCCTTCTATTCCTCTGGCCCTGGCCAGCGTTCGGGCACCAGGCCGGAAATTTTTATCGTGACGCCCTTGCAGCCATTGAAAATCAGAATTTCAAGACCGCCCAATCTTTACTCGAACAGGCTATCCAGGAGTTTCCTGGTTTTCCCGAAGCCCATCATCTGTATGGTTTGGTGAAGTTTCAACTCACCCAGCAGCCTGAACAGGCGATTTCCGCCCTTCAAGAGGCTATCCGCCTTAACCCGAATTTAGCTCAAGCGCAGTATGACCTGGCATTACTTTTTATTCAGCAAGACCATATGGAAGAAGCTCAAAAAGCCGTTCAGCAGGCACTCGCTGTCTATCCACGTTTTTGGGAGGCTCGGCTCACACTGGCGAAACTCCTGGATAAACAGGCACTCACAAATCAGGCTATTCAGGAATACCAGGCAGTTCTCACTCAACAACCCTACCAGGAAGAAGCGTTGTATCATCTGGCTACTCGGTTTATGCAGGCTCAGGATTACGACCAAGCACAGGTCCTCCTTACCCAATTGACGGAACACCACCCACACCAGCCAGACGGATGGTTATTGCTCGGCCGGATTGCGGAGCGACAGAATCACCCCTCACAGGCCTTAGATGCTTACCAACAAGTCATTCAAATCAATCCGGAACATTCGGAAGCACACTACAATCTTGGATTTCTTTACCAGCAACAAGGGAACCTATCAAATGCCATCGAGCATTTCCGACGTGTCAGTGAACTCAGGCCTCAGGATGCCGAGGCCTTTCTCAATCTTGGAGTCCTTTTCGCAGGAAATCATCAGTTCGTGGAGGCAGAACAAGCTTACCAGGCAGGAATCGCCTTGCAACCGAATTCTCTGGAGGGCCATTTTAATCTTGGCGCCTTTTACGAATTCCACAAGAAGGATCTTCTTCAAGCACGAATTCACTACCGGAAATACCTTGATCTTGGCGGAACGGACACCCGAATCCAACAATTGCTTAACCAACTTGAGCAATAGATCCTTCCCATTCGCTCAAGAAATTCCCCGAATTCTTCTTCAAGACCTCCCCTGCCGAACCACTTGCTATCTACTCCATTATCTTTGTCTTCTCATATTCTTCCTCCTTAGGCTCATGGGTTTCGCTCGTTAACACTTACAAATCCTCGAGGCTCATTCAAAGCTGTCTCATCTCCTCAATCCATACATCTGATTCATCTCCTGAAATCAGTTGACCACAATTGGCCTTGAACAAGGGACAGGAAACCAATGTTTTTGTCCAAAAGACCTGTTTGCAATTTTCGAAAAGTACTCTCTTTCAAGCACAACTAGACACAAAATGTGAAAAACTACCCATTTGTACAGTATTTCCAATCGGCAAGTTTTTCAAGATTCAGTCGATATTCTCCTACCAAAGAACCTCCGCGTTGAATCAGTGAAAAATGATTAATTGTTGTGAGGTTTGCAGGGTTATTGATCCTTTTATCCAGGGAGACATGGAAAATGGGACGCAATTCAATCAAAGGATTACAGAATCCGTTATGCAACCAACAGGGTGCCTACATCCTGATTACAGGCATCACAATCGTGGCACTATTTGGGTTTGCAGCCCTGGGGATTGAAGTTGGACGGTGGTATGCCATCCAGGGAGAAATGAGTAAAGCGATCGATGGGGCCGCCTTTGCGGGAGCCAAGAATGTGAATAATCCCAACATTACGGACCTACACGGGTTTGTCGAACAAGTGGCTCAAGCCAACTTTCCTCCAGGACTGTTAGGGACGGACACACCAACGTTCTTGGTTTCCGACGACGGAAATGGAAAAGTAACAGTCCAAGGCTCCACGAATTCCATCAATTCACTCTCGAGAGTGGTTGAGGGAAGCCATGCCACGACCGCTATCGCGGCAGACGGATCCGCCAAACTTCGTAACGCGGAAATCGCCTTAGTTCTTGACGTGTCGGGGTCGATGGGAGGCAGCCCCATTAGCGATCTAAAAGATGGGGCCAAGAGCTTCGTAGAAAACTTCACCGATCAACAAGCTGATAATAGATTTGCATTATTGACCTTTGCCACAGGCGTCCAAAAACCATTTCCTATGGACCACGGATACGTCTCCCCCATGACTTCAGCCATTAATGGACTTAGTGCATCAGGGGGGACCAATGCCGAAGATGCGTTAGCCCAAGCCCTGACTCTTCCTTGGTCCGATCAATCCGGCGTCCCCGCAAATGAACGCACCAAACAAGTTGTCATTTTTTTCTCGGATGGAAATCCATCAGCCTTCCGAGGCCAGTTTAAACATGAAGGGGTGACCTATGATGGAGTGGCGGCTTTGGACGGAGGCTATGCCAGTGTTTATAATTTTATGGGGTATCCTAACCCACAAGGATCCTACGATAGTTCGTTTAGAATCAACCTTACCGGGGATGGAAAAAAAACAGGAACATCTTGTCCCCCGAAACAAATTGGTGGCGTATGGTATTACTCGGTCAAATGGGACATTTTCCAAGATAGCACATATGGATTGAATAGCTTCGGCGCAACTTACGGGATGGATTCTGAACACTGTGCTATGAACAATCCCACCCCCCTGGGAGATTATGTGAACTACCTGGTTCGTCAAATGGCCATAGACAATGCACAGGCCATCAAAAACAACGGAATTGAAATTTATACCATCGGCTTGGGGAATATAGACCAAAACTTCTTGAGTGCTCTCTCCAGTGGGCCGAAATTTGTCTATTACACCCCTGATTCATCAGAACTTGAAGGAATTTTTCAACAAATTGCCAATATCCTCAAACTCGTCCTTATTAGTTAAGGAACCACGATGACACACGATTGCAAACACAACACGCGTGCCAGTGATGGTGGGTCCACATGCAGGAGGGTTCCCCTATGAACAGCTTGATCAGGTCTTTTAGGAAACTGATGTCTCCATGCCAGACCGAATCGGGAATCTCGGCAGTGGAAGTGGGGGCGACCATGCTGGTGTTCCTCACTGCTCTCTTCGCCGTTGCGGAAATGGGTTGGTTTTTTGTGCACCAGAACACCCTCACGTCTGCAGTACGAGAGGGCATTCGTATTGGAACCGTCGGCGCAACTTCAGTCGATGGCAATGGGAATGCCTTATCCCGGGAAAATTCAATTAACCAAGCGATTCAACAAAGTGCCGCAGCAGTCATGGACATTGACTCGTCAGATATTTTCATTTTCCCCGTCGATGCCGATTGGACCGATCCTGATGATCCGGCAGTTGTAGCAACGGCAAGCGCCGGGGGTGCCGGAGCCTTTATGCGAGTCCGGGTGAATTTTACCCATCAATTTTTCACACAATTGATCGGTGGGTTATTTGGACCAGGCGATACCATTGTCATTTCGTCCGAGGGAACCTACCGCAATGAAAATTTCATCTTAGGAGGCGGCGCATGATGGCATCATTGTTACAGATGTGGCGGAATGAACGGGGAACCGCTTCTATCGAACTCGCCTTTTCCCTCATGATATTTCTCGTGGTCGCGTTTGGCATCGTCGAATACGGAAGCATCATCAACGAACGCAATGCTCTCACACAGCTAGCGAGAGAGGGCGCAAGCTTAGCCTCACGGAACCTGACGACCAACCAGAACATGATGGACCTTCTCGGCTCCACCGACAATGCCCTGGATTTTAAAAATCATCCATCCAAATATCATATTTACTTAGCTCAAATCACCGCCGGGACGGTCGCAAACAATAACCCATCCTGTACGGTCGTTGAGCAGGGAGGCTTTAACGGAGCCGAGGTTTCGCCTCCAGCGCTTCCGAATTGTGATTTACCCCAAAATCTTTATGACTATTTGGTGTATGTTCCCGGTACCGGGGCAACCGTACAACAATTTACCGTCGTAAAAGTCTATTATGAACATGACCCAATGACCCCTGTCGGGGCACTAGCAGCTCAATTTGGATGGGGGAGCAATCTAGGAGAGAGTGTGACCTTGTTTAGCCGGGCAATTTTTTAATCTATCCCGTCAGGAGTCTATTCAGGAACATTCTTCCGCACCCTTCTCAGTCCTTCCTCTCATGCCTTCCACCGCTGGGATGGGAATACCTAACACACAGGTCAGTAATGAAATTTTACCATTCAGATCTTTACGAAGGTCAAAAAGATTAGAGGATTTTCGACCCTGCACAAGCCAGCCAAACACTTCCCAAATTGACAACAGCGTGAGTACACCGCGCCAGGACAAGATCATCGAAACATTTTCGCTTCATAATTTTGGATTTAATTTGCACTATT
>CAZBQO010000112.1:0-7112 GCA_964494125.1 uncultured Nitrospira sp.
TTTCTGAATTAAGTACTGCAGGTCATTTGGCAAGTGGAATACCCGGAACGGTGGCAGGTCTGGAAGCATCCCATAAAAAATATGGTAAGTTGGATTGGAAGGAATTAGTGCAACCTGCTATTGATCTGGCCAATAAAGGTTTTACGCTTACAGAAATGGAAGCCGATGGACTTAACTATGCCGCTGAATCTTTTAAAAAGTACAGTACTGTAGCTCCTGATCAGTTTTTGAAAGAGAAATGGGTGGCAGGTGACTCCATTTGGAATAAGGATCTTGGACATACTTTAGAGTTAATCCGTGATAACGGAAGAGCTGGCTTTTATGAAGGAGCCACTGCTGAAAACATTGTAGCCGAAATGGAAAGAGGAAATGGATTGATATCGCTTAATGACTTGAAGGGTTATCAAGCCATTTGGAGAACGCCACTTACCAGTGAGTACCGCGGCCATAAAATCATTTCAATGCCTCCCCCATCCAGTGGCGGTGTAGCATTAATACAACTACTCAATTCAGTTTCTCCCTACACTATCAGCGAATGGGGATGGAATTCTGCAAAAAGTGCACACCTAATGGTAGAGGCTGAAAGAAGAGCTTATGCAGACAGGGCTTTCTATCTTGGAGATCCTGACTTTTTCGATGTACCTGTTACGTCTCTTATTGGACAATCGTATACCGACAACAGAATGGAAAGTTACAATCCTGAAGCAGCCACGCCAAGCAGCGCAGTGAAAGAGGGAACTATTGCCATGACAGAAACTGAACAAACCACACACCTCTCTATAGTTGATAAAGACGGAAATGCAGTGTCAGTAACTACAACCTTAAACGGAGGCTACGGATCAAGAGTAATAGTGGGCGGTTCTGGTTTTTTATTAAATAATGAAATGGATGATTTCAGCGCTAAGCCGGGTGTACCCAATATGTATGGTGCCATTGGTGGTGAGGCCAATAAAATAGAACCAGGGAAACGCATGCTCAGCTCTATGACGCCAACCATCGTAGAAAAAGATGGGAAATTATT
Source organism: uncultured Nitrospira sp. (assembly GCA_964494125.1). Classification (GTDB taxonomy): domain Bacteria; phylum Nitrospirota; class Nitrospiria; order Nitrospirales; family UBA8639; genus Nitrospira_E. The sequence goes on from CAZBQO010000112.1 coordinate 1,022, forward strand.
AATGGTGGTAGGAACTCCAGGCGGAACCACTATTATCACTTCAGTATTTCAAATCATTGTTGATGTGATCGACCATAAAATGGGAATGCAGGAAGCCGTAAATGCAAAACGTTTTCACAGCCAGTGGCTACCTGATGTGGTGTCTAATGAACAAGGTGCCTTTACTGAAGAAGACAGTTTACAGTTGGTAAAAATGGGCCACAAATTTAGGCTGCGAGGAAGCATTGGCCGGGTAGACGCTATCCTTGTGCTCCCTGACGGAAGACTGGAAGGTGGTGCTGACCCAAGGGGGGACGATACGGCTGTGGGGTATTAGAATCTCGATTCTCGATTCTAGGATTCTGGATTCTGGAATCCAGAATTAGTTCTTAATAATTGTAAACTCTACCCTTCTGTTGAGTCTGCGGGTAACCTCTGCGTCATTATCGGCAATGGGTTTGATGCCTCCATATCCCTTACCTGTTATTCTTTTTCCTTCTATTCCCTGGCTGGTGAGGTACTCCTTTACTTTGTCTACTCGTTCTCTGGAAAGGCGCACGTTGTGTGCTGATAATCCACGGTTGTCCGTGTGACCTGCCAATTCAATTTCAACAGTAGGATTTGACTTCAAAAAATCGACTACCATATTCAATTCGTCATACGATTCGTCCAGCAGGTTGGCAGTACTCTGTTGAAAGAGAACACTCTTCAGATTTACTGTTGCCCCAACCGCCACAGGCTGCAACTTGAAATTCATCTCTAGCTCTTTCATTTCAAAAGTACGGATATCCAATTTTTCAAAGCTCCCAACAAATCCGGGTGCTTCTACTTTTATACTGTATTCATCTACTGAAGGGATATTAATTGAAAAGGCGCCATTGGTTCCAGCCACCGCCTGAAAATTAGAATCGGAATGAAAGTTGATATTAGCAGCTATTGGCTCATCGGTACTGGCGTTGATTATTGTTCCCCAAACCCGCACTAACTTCTCATCACTGGTGATGGGTTTATCTCTAACGATTTCAACTAACCTTACTACCGTGTCAGGAGGAAGTTCTTCCCTTTTTTTCATTAAGGAATCGAGCACTTCCTTGGGCGGTTGATACATCTTGATATCACCATATCCATCGCTATTCAAAGTGGAAGTATACAAGGCTATTTCTTGTTTGGGAAATGGAATATAAAACAACTCTCTGCCTTCAGAATTAACACCCGCTCCCATATTGATCGGTGCCGACCATTTTGCCCAGGTATCATCCAGGCGCTGTGCATAATAAATATCAAAACTTCCATAACCCTGTCTTCCATTCGAAGCAAAATACAAGTAGCGGGTATCCTCACTTAGCCATGGACTCCATTCCTGAAAAGAGGTGTTGATATTTCGCCCAAGGTTCTTGGGTTCAGTCCAATTGCCGGATGCATTTTTTACAGAAACATAAATGTCTTCTACGCCCAGGGTGGTATACCCCTCACCTGCAAAGACAAAGACATTTCCTGCCTGGTTGATATGGCCTGAAATCGTTTCATTTTTATTCAGAAAGTAGGGAATGGAGATATTTTGTGGCGCAGACCATCCCGCACCCGTTTGTCTTGAAACCGATATTCCCTGTGATTTAACATCGCCCTCTGAATTGTAATGGCCAAGAAGAAACATTTGTGAACCATCTGAAGAGAAACCGCCAACAGCATTGTATTCTTTATTGTTTAATACCGTACCCGTATGTATCGGTGCCGACCATTCATCGCCAATCAATACAGACTGCCATATATCTCCTTTGTCTCTTTTGCCACCAACATTTTGTGGATGATTGGCAATGGTAAAGTAAAGTGTTTTGCCATCCGGGCTAAGCACCGGACTCTGTTCATCCAGTGGCGAATTAATATTTACGAAAGATTTGTTGGTAATCTGCTGACCCTCAGCATGCATAGATAACATCAATGCAAAACTCAAAAACAATAAATACTTCATTAACGCAAAAATAGTTAAATCCCCCTTAAGGCCTACTTATCCATAGATTGTCCTTCAAATAGAACCGCCAAGGAAGGAAGGCATCTTCCCCGGCATAATCTATCCCGATTCTTTTTGTCACTACAATCTTGTTTCTGGCAATTTTTGTACCGGAATCTTCTATCCAAATATCGCTTCCTGTAAGCACTTCACCATCCATTGCTCTACCAATTCCTAATGCCTTCGTTAACTTGCCCGGCCCAGACGTTATTCGGTGAACCTTCTCAACTGATGTGCGCTCCATCATTATCTCCATACCTTGCAGCGGCTCGAGTGCGCGAATCAAAACTGCTTCTGCTTTGTTCTTTCTGTTCGTCACCACATTAAACATGTTGTGAATGCCGTAACATAAATACACATACATAATCCCTCCTTCTCCAAACAGGGTCTCAGTTCGTGCTGTGCGCAAATTATTATAGGCATGACATCCTCTCTCTTTATAAGAGTAAGCCTCTGTTTCCACAATAATCCCACTTGTTAACGAATTGTTAAAACAACTTACTAACACCTTACCCAGCAAGTCTTTTGCAATACTGTCTACCCTGGATCTTTGGTAAAAGGATTCTTTAAGTTTCACCTCTTCTGGTTTATGAAAGGAAAGTCCACTAACTTTAGCGCCCTCAAACAAATAACAAAACCCAAAATAAATGAAAAATTATATCACAATCATGTTACTGGCATTCGCCTGGACAGCACACGCTCAAATCCAAACTCCCCAGCCAAGTCCTGCCGGGTCAGTGTCAAGTGTTGTTGGCTTAACTGATGTTAAGATCGACTATTCTCGTCCACAAATGAAGGGTCGCAAGATTTTCGGTGATGGAGCTGATTTCTTAACGCCTTATGGACAAATTTGGAGAACGGGTGCTAACAATGGTACAATCATTTCTTTTTCTGATGATGTTACAGTTGAAGGCACAAAAGTAGCTAAAGGTGAATATCTATTATTTACATGGCCTGGCGCAACTGAATGGACCGTATCCCTTTACAGTGATCTTTCCCTTGGTGGAAATACTGCAGACTATGACAAATCGAAAGAGGCTGCCAACTTTAAGGTAAAATCACAAAAACTTACTGAAACAGTTGAAACACTGACATTGAACATCACCGACATTGCTGAGGACAGCAAAAGTGCAAACATTCAGATTGCGTGGGAAAACACTTCAGTAAAGTTCAAGGTAGGTGTTGACTATGATTCAAAAGTAATGGCTGCTATTGAAGCCAATACAAAAGTAAATCCAGCCAACTTAATTGCGGCTGCACGGTACTATCATGCCACTAAGAAAGATTTGAAGCAAGCCCTTACATGGACCAATGAATACTTAGCTGCTGGAAAAAATGCTGAGCAGTTTTGGAATGTTCATTTCAAAGCTCAGCTTTTAAAAGACATGGGCGACAAAAAAGGTGCTTTAGCAGCAGCCAATCAATCCCTCGAAGCCGCTAAAAAAGCAGCTAGTGATTTTGGTTATATCAAATTAAATGAAGACCTGATTAAGTCTTTGAAATAAAACTATTGTCTTACAAATTTTAAAGGAGGCTGTCTCAAAAGTTAAAAAAACGTTTTTCTGAGCGAAAGCGAAGAATCTCTATAGTTAGAATTTACAATTAAGGGATGTTTCGCTTTCGCTCAACAAAACGTATCACTTTTGAGGCAGCCTTTTTTTTATGCCCTGATTTTCTATGTATTGAATAATGTATGCCACCATCACTACCACTAAGCACCCAATGATGTTGTAAAGCAAGAAAGCCATATCGGTAAAGAAGTAGCAATAAAGGACTATAGTTTCAGCTATAATGGCAGCTATAAATACTGCGTTGGATTTAATATACTGCAGATAAAATGCAGTGAGGAAAATTCCAAGTATGGTACCGTAAAACAACGAACCAATAATATTGACAAATTGAATCAGGTTCTCCGCCTGATTGGCTATTGATGCGAACATCATTCCAAAAACTGCCCAGCCGGCCGTAAACCACTTTGACGCCTTTACATAGTGGTAATCATCCTGACTTGGTTTAATAGATCGTTTATAAATATCCACAGCTGTGGTGGAAGCCAATGCATTAAGCTCTGACGCGGTGGAGGCCATCGCTGCTGAAAATACCACTGCCAGCAGCAAACCTATCAGACCGTGTGGCAAATAATTCATCACAAAAGTGATAAACACATAATCTTTGTCAAGGGTATTGGCACCCGGGATAGCTGCAGAAATTTTCTCTTTCACTTCCGCACGTATCCCTTTCTCTACATCTTGTATTTTTTCGATTGACACTCGGGTTTGCTCCACTAAGGCTGAGTTATCTTCCCGCATGGCCTGAACCATATTCACCGCCTCCTTTCTTTTCTCAATGAAAACTTCATCGTACTCGGATTCCAATGCAGCAATATCTCCAGCATACTCGGTTTGCATGGCTTTGTCTTTCAACGACTGATTGTGAAAAACAGGAGCCTGATTGAATTGATAAAACACAAACACCAAAATTCCGATGTAAAGTATGACAAACTGCATAGGCACTTTCAAAAGACCATTGAAGATCAAACCTAATCTACTTTGTGCTATAGAACTCCCTCCTAGGTATCTGCCTACCTGTGACTGATCCGTACCAAAATAGGACAGAAAAAGAAACAGTCCTCCTATCAACCCCGACCATATGTTATACCGATCACTCAAGTCAAAAGACAAATTGATAAGGTTGAGTTTTCCCATCTCTCCGGCCACCTGAAAGGCTTCGGTAAACGTAATGTTATCCGGCAGTTTAGAAAAAGCAATCCAACCAGCGATAAACATACCTCCCATGATTATAGTAAGTTGATACTTTTGGGTCATGCTCACTGCCTTCGTTCCGCCACTCACCGTATAAATCATTACCAGCGTACCAATAAATATGGTCGTGATGTTAATGTTCCAATCCAACATGGTGGAAAGGATTAAGGAAGGGGCATAAATCGTAATTCCTACAGAAATTCCTCGAGACATCAAAAACAAAAACGCAGCCAGGGATCTGGTTTTTAAATCAAACCTGCTTTCAAGGTATTCATAGGCTGTATATACTTTTAGCCGGTGGTACAATGGCACTGCAGTAATACTGAGAATGACCATTGCCAATGGCAGACCAAAATAGAACTGAAGAAAACGCATGCCATCTTCATACGCCTGCCCGGGTGTAGATAAAAAAGTAATGGCACTTGCCTGTGTTGCCATGATCGACAAACAAACGTTCCACCAGGGTAAGCTTTTATTGCCCAGAAGGTATCCGTCTATATTTTTACTCCCCCGACTCTTCCACGTTCCATAAGCAACAATAAGAATGAGTGTGGTAAATAGAATTACCCAGTCAATAGTATTCATCAGAAAGAGTTAGTAATAAAAAGATAGATAAGAATCTGGACAGCCAGTACGATCATTAACAGCCAATACCACGTGCTCCACCGGGAGAAAACGGGGGGTTTTTCTTCTTGCTCTTCTGACATTTATTTTCCGGATTTAATTTTTTGGTTTGTTAACTTTTGTGTTTTGCTTAACGATACCAGATTAGCAAATAGCTTATAAGCACCAGGAACACCTTCAGGAAGTTCTCTGAAAAATGACAAGCCAGTGTAAACATAATTTCCTTCTCCATATTTAGCAACTAACAAGGAACCCTCACTCATCTCTTCACCTGGATCGTTGATCGCAATGAGTGCTTCAAACTTTGGATCCCATTGATTGGGAAAGTACAATCCCCGTTCCTGTACCCATCCTTCAAAATCTTTTGTCGTAATCTTATTGGGTGCGCTAAGCGCTACATGATTCGGTTTCAAAATTTTAACTTCACTGTCTTCATCTGTTACCCGGTCACGTGACAAGGTAAGTGGATAAGGAGAAAATTTATCTTTATCAATTTCCATCCTTGAATTCGTATTGTATTGCACGATCATTGTTCCGCCCTTTTTTACATAGTCCAACAAATCCGGCATAAAAAATTGAATCCTTTCATTTGTATTCAGTGCGCGAATACCCAAAACTACGGCATCCATTTTGGCAAGATTCTCAGGTGTTACTTCATCATTCTTCATCTCAAACACCTCGTATCCCATATTTCTAAGCGCTGCCGGTATTTGATCTC
>CAZBQO010000113.1:0-7062 GCA_964494125.1 uncultured Nitrospira sp.
AAGGCTTTTACATGCGTATGACGAATTGTGTTTATAGAGAAAAGAAATGAGTCAATATCCTCGAAGATTATCATGTTTATGATGAATCCGCAAAATTTCGCTGCCGACAAATTTTATGGATGTGATTTTATTCCCAGGTGTTAAAAAATGAACGCGACCAGATGAAGGGGCGCTCGCTGAACATCCCCTGTTTATCAGGAGAGTTGTCCAGGAATGAGCGTGATCGAGTATTGCAGATATTGACGGATATACGGTAAAGAAAAAGTGGAGGGTTCATAAGATTTATATCTTGAAGAGAGGAATGTAATGATTGTTCTCTCAAATATACACAAACTCTATGATGGGACGTCCGCCACAACCAGGTCTATTCACGCGCGAGTTGATGTGTGGATAGATGAGGGAATCATCAAGGCCGTTTCTCCTCATAACCCCGCTCGTCCTCAGGGATCCGATGTTCATCGGATCGACTGCGCAACCTATACCGTCACCCCAGGACTTATCGACTGTCATGGGCATGTGACGCTTTGGGGAGTGGGAAGTGCTGAACTGGACCGAATGAATTCCCCGGAGGCCCCGTTTTGGGCTGAACGTATCTTATATCGCACCTTAGTTCAGGGGGGTGTGACGACCCTGCGGGATGTGGGTGGAGCCACCTCTGTTCTGAAGCGACTCGTGGATCAGGGGGTGGTGTTGGGTCCACGTCTCAAATTGGCCATTTGCATGCTCTCCACTACTGGAGGACATGCGGATTTTCGAGGGCCGGATCGATGCTGTGGGGAGCTTTCCCGTTTGTGGCCTGCCGGTCCCGGTCGTCCGTCCAGTATCGTGGATGGGCCGTGGGAATGTCGAAAGCGGGTAAGAGAGATTGCCGCCTGCGGGGGGGATCTAGTGAAAATTTGTGCCAGTCCGGGTGTGGTGTCTCCTACCGACCATTTGGAGCATCGGGATTTTACCCTTGAGGAAATGGAAGCGATCTGTGACGAAGCCGCTGGGCGGGGGATGTATGTGGCGGCCCATGCCCATAGTCGAAAGGGTATCAAGTTGGCCATTCAGGCTGGAGTGAAGGATATCCAACACATTTCATTTATGGATGAGGATTTGGCCGAATTGGCCTATGCGAAGGGGTGTGTGGTGACTCCGACTGCATGGGTGGGGCAAAGATTGGCCCAGTCAGAGGGGTTTAATGCCTTCATTCGGGCCAAAGTTCAACAGGTGGCCGAGAGCCATGCTCAGGCAGTCAAATCTGCGCAAGCCAGCGGGCTCAAACTATTGGCTGGCACTGATCCGGTATTACCCGATATGCATGGCCGGAATTACATGGAGTTGGTGGCATTGATCGCAGAGGGCGTACCGCCTCTGGCAGCATGGTTCGGAGCGACGGGGTTGGCGGCAGATCAACTTGGACAAACCGATACAGGAACACTCGTGGAGGGGAAACGCGCCGATATCCTGGTCTGCAGGGAAGATGTGGTGGAGGACCCGTCGCAATTTGAATACGGAGCCCTCGTGGAGGTGTTGAAAGATGGCTGGGCCTATCGCAATGGACTTCCGGGTATGAGGCAACGGACCTTTACGGATTGCGTGGACTTGGCCCTCGGATCAAGCTCTTCTTAAATTCTTCTTCAGAACAGCATTGAACTAGAATGATTCTTAGGCCAATGTTTGGGTATCAGTCTTGGGTGTAGGGGCTATATCATCGCCAGTTTCAGCGACTTCTTCCATATCCACAATGAGTTCGCCCTTCGGAGAATAAATTCCCTGTCCATCGATTTGCACAATGCCATTACAGTTTTCTTGAAAAAATTCCAGAATCCATCCGTTAAAATCATAGCCCTCATCAGTCATATCTTTTTTCACCATTTGGGTGGTGGCAATGAAGCGGGCTTTTGAAATACATTCCCGGGCAATCCCGGCTTCGATATCATCAAAGACAGATATGCGGTTGAAAAACGAGGTTTTTTCTCCCTCAAACACGTCCTGATAGGTACCCCGGTCGCGCAGGCAAAATAACCGGATGGGCTTCCTCTCCCGGCTATAACCAAGGGATACATGAACCCAATCCCAATCTTCCAGTGCGGCCGGATCCATTTTGGGAATCAGCGGGATCTGATTCTTGGATTTGAGAAAGTCCAGAAGCAACTTCAGGGGTGGGCTATCCTCCCGTGTGCAAAACACCCTGGAATATATCAGTTCTTCTTGTTCTGAGGATTCTGATTGTTTCGGGAATGGGATAACAGGTAATTCTTTTGCCATAATCGATGCCTCGTGTGTGTTGTGCCAATTGCACGAATGACTAAAGTGAGAAAAATGTGTATTTTGGCTACTTTACCGTGACAAAAGCCGAGGCAGCAAGACGTAAAAATTATTGGGAAACTTATGACAAGAGAATATTCGCCGCACTGGGCTTGTTTTTTGTTGACAGTTTTTGAGGCATTCGGTAGACTCTGCCGCCGTTGTGACAGAAGGGAGAGGTGTTCCCGCGTTTAACCCTTCTTCCAAAATGACAGACAAGGCAATCCTTCCTTGGAATTTTAGAATCAACAAATGGTGTCTCTTACTAAACAATTCAAATGAGGAGGAAATGTGTATGGGAAAGGCCATGACAAAGTCGCAGATTGCCGATCACCTGGCTAAAAAAGCGGATGTTACCAAGAAAATTGCCACGCAAATTCTTGATGATTTTGCCGCGTTGGCTTACAAGGAAGCCAAAAATGCGTTTGTGGTACCTGGAATTGGCAAGTTGGTCCTTGCACACCGAAAAGCCAGAATGGGCAGAAATCCCCAAACTGGAGCTGCGATTAAAATCCCAGCCAAACGTGTTGTGAAATTCCGTGTAGCCAAGGCGGCTAAAGATGCGATCTTGGGGGTAAAAAAGTAACAACTGTACCCTTCTCAAGGCATTATCCTGTCGGCTTTCCCCTCTCTAAGCCGGTTGGTTTGAATGAATGAAAAGGTGAAGCCCTGCCTTTTTATTTAGAGTGTCTCTCAACAGCCGAGTCCAGATGTCTGGACTCGGCTGTTGTGTTTTTAGGCTGGGTGGGCTCTGGACAGATCAACGTAAATGGAACGCTTTTCGGGCTGAATCTCGCAATAGCCCTTCGATCCGGCGAGGTCTCCCTGATCCTTGTCAGAGAAAAGGCGCAATCTTGCTATGGCGCGCTTACGTGTCATAGGTTTTCATGCAGGGGCAAGCCCAGGGAGTTGGTCAGGATGTATGTTTTACCGGCTCTCGTCTGAGAACTGAACAATTGTTACGGGATCTTCTTTGCTATTATGGCAAGCTCTGCTTCTAATCTCGGCGAAATTTTCCTTCATCGTGGCGATCTGTCAAAAGCGCGTGAGTGCTATGAACAGGCAACCGCAGAGGCAAGACAGCTGGGATCACCCAAGGCCTTGTCGGATGCTTTGGGCAATCTGGGAAATGTCAGCGCCTTGTTGGAACACTATGAGCAAGCCGAGGCCTGTTATCGAGAAGTCCTGGAAATTCAACGAACCTTGCAAGAAGGACATGCCATCGGGGAAACCCTGGTGAATTTAGGGAGCCTCAAAGCCGACAGGGGTGAGCCGGAAACGGCTCACGCGTTCTATTTGGAAGCGATAGATTATTTGGCCCCTTTAGGCCATGACCGGGCTTTGGGAATTTTATATAGCAATCTGGCACTGCAAGAGTTGAAGCTACATCGGTCCGAACCTGCCATTCAAGCCTTTCACACGGCCTTAGACTATCACCGTAAAGTCGGAAATGAAGATGGCCTGGCTACCACCTATGGGCAACTTGGGAAAACCTTTTTTCATCTGGGCAATCTTACACGGGCCGAGGCCTGTCTCAATAATGCGACTGAACATTTCATCAAACTGGGACATAGTACGGGAGAGGCAGGAGCCTTGCGTCTACTGACTGACGTCTATGTGGAGCGAAAAGATCACATCTCGGCGCTTCGCTGCCTGGAGCGTGTCGTGCAAATCGATCGGACCTATCAGCTTCCACAATATGAGGATGATCGGCAACGATTAGCCTGGTTGCGTGGTTCCTAAGCGGACCCACGTGAAAAATGTCTCCATGTTGTTGTGGGAAGGTGTATGACGGATCTGAACCTGCACGTCATGAGCGCGTGCCTCAAAGTCAGGACATAATTCGGATAATCCGATATGTTTTTTAACTGTTCCGTTCAACAATTTCGGAACGCAGATTGCCGATTTTGTCCATCACCTCATCATGTTCCCGTTCATGAACTTTAAATTCCTTGAGTGTTGCAACCAAATGGTTGACTACGATATAGAAGTCGGTAATCCCCATGCCCTTATGGGTCAGTTCTAATGGTCGATTGATCTTTTGGCAGGGTCCCCCTGTGTTGAAGCACAGGAGGTTTTTATTTTTTTTGCGTAATTGATCCCGCGTGTCCGTTCCCATTCCCGCAAAAAACCGACCCAGGACCTGGTCGTCCCAAACCTTTGTCAAAAAGACATCAACGACGGCGGAGATCGCAATCATAGCCTCCCAGGCGGTCATATAAGAATTTTTCGGTGTTGGCAAAACTGAGATGCTGAAAAGCTCCAACCCATAAGAGGATGGCTGGAAGGCAAAGAATGAGTTGGAAGCGAGGCAAAAAACGTTCCTTCATGCAGTGTTCTCGTTATTGAAACAAGACCCCTATTTTTCGAGGACACTGGTTAAGGTATGCTCGGGGAGTGAGAGCACCTTTTTAAAAGTCACGGCAAAAGGGAGAGAACGCAAAAGCCGAAGAGATTACTGGTAAAGAGGTGTTGGATTTCAATCTCCCCTGGCGATCATATCGAACATTGTGTTCGTCTAACTACCCTCAACGGATTTTCCGGATTCTTTACATCATCATAGCACGGCATATTCTGCCGGATGTGTCCCTATTTCATTTGCACAATAGGGCGTGTATCGACACCGCCCATAGAGCCTGAACACGCTGGTGTGATAAATTGATTCCTTTCTCGTGATCGGCATTGGGCATCGTTCACACAAAAAGGGCTCTCATTTGACTAGAAGCTAGGGCGTAAGAATGGAAAACAATCGAGAGTACATAACGTCGAAGCGCACATCCTCAGGTCAGGGCGTGAGTGTGAGCATCACCCCGGATACATCAATGCACATGCTGTCGCAGCATGAAGTTGAGAAGCTCAGGGAGACCAGTGAGGGCGGCCTTCATGAAATTTTCAGAAGCAGTGCCTTAGCGGTTCTGACGAGTGGTAATGATACGGACGATACGAAAGCATTTTTCGCGCGCTATGCAGATTTTGACATTGCCTTGGAGCAACGGGATCGCGGAGTGAAGCTTGAACTCATCAATGCTCCGGCCAGTGCGTTTGTGGATGGGAAGATTATTCAAGGGATTAAGGAGCATCTCTTTTCTGTGCTACGTGACATCATCTATGTCCATAACGAAATACATCACAATAAAAAATTTGATTTAACGACATCCAATGGGATCACCAATGCGATTTTCCATATCTTACGGAACGCCGAGATCATTCATTCTGTTGATGATCCACATTTGGTCGTGTGCTGGGGAGGCCATTCGATCAGCGAGGTCGAATATCGTTACACGAAAGAAGTGGGGCATCAACTAGGCTTGCGTTCCATGGATATTTGTACGGGCTGTGGGCCAGGGGCTATGAAGGGACCGATGAAAGGAGCCACGATTGCTCATGCGAAGCAACGTATTAAAAACGGGCGATATTTGGGCATCACGGAACCAGGCATTATTACGGCTGAGGCTCCGAATCCCATTGTGAATGAACTGGTCATCATGCCGGATATAGAAAAACGCCTTGAAGCGTTTGTGCGTGTCGGACATGGATTTATCGTATTTCCCGGCGGGGCGGGGACCTTGGAAGAGATTCTTTACCTACTCGGCGTCCTGTTACATCCGGACAATAATGAGGTGCCCTTTCCGCTTATCTTTACGGGCCCCAAAGGCAGTGCCAGCTATTTTGAAACGATTGATACCTTTATCAAGCAAACGCTCGGACCTCAAGCCGCGCAACGATATCAAATCATCATTGACGATCCTCAGCGTGGGGCCTATGAATTGACAACAGGCATTCAACGTGTACGGGAATTTCGAAAACGGACCCATGATGCCTTCTATTTCAACTGGCATCTAACCATCGACCATGAATTTCAAAAACCGTTTGAGCCCACACATGAGTCGATGGCGCAATTGGACCTCCATGTCGACCAACCCATCCATATGTTGGCCGCGAATTTGCGTCGGGCATTTTCAGGAATCGTCGCCGGTCATGTGAAATCCCAAGTGCTCAATGCCATTGAAAAAAATGGGCCATTCACCATACACGGGGATTCAACGATTATGAAACTCATGGATGAGCTCCTGCAATCCTTCATCAATCAACACCGCATGAAAATTGATCAGCAGAACTTCAAGCCGTGTTATGAAATTATCGCTTAGTCGTCGCGGGGGATGCTTCGCTATTCAAGTGGTAAGTGCTCTCTGAAATTGAAGAAGAGCGTCCCCCTGTTATTTGCAGGCAGATCCAGGGGGGAGTTGCAGAGAAGGACTTTTCGTATTTGGACTCATACTGGGTTGAAGCATGCTACTCAACATCTTCCTGTTTTTCCCAATTGTCCCCTCAATCATGTCTGGTATTAGCCCCGTAGTTTGTAGTTGTGATTTTCTTGAGAGAAGGAATAATCGGTAATCAAATCGCCAGCCCTTTCCATACTTTCCGGTGATGGCTCTATTGATTAAATAATCTGAGCAAAGAGGTACGCGAGAGATGTGAGTCGAAAGGGCTATATTTCAAGAATCCTCGGGGGCCGCGATTAAGAAATTGTTATAGGGCTTGTGGTTCAATCCAACTCATATCATTTGATATTCTGATGGTCATTGATCAAGCATGGTCCATCCATTCTTGTATTCCATTTGAGATATATCACCTCCTTCTTGGGTTATCCCTAATATGACGAAAATTTCTTTCTCAACCAATGGAATTCAGGCAAAGGTGATCTTTGTCCGAAAGCAAAAAGACCAAGTCAATGGATAAGATATGGCCTTTTAATGCGTACCATAT
>CAZBQO010000114.1:0-7055 GCA_964494125.1 uncultured Nitrospira sp.
CAAAGGGTTTCGGCCAGGCCATCCATCCGATACAATCCATCCGAGATTCATGTTGACTTCCACCCACTGGGCTTGCCCCTCCTCCCCTGCCATTTTTCGGAGCCTGACACCAGGCGTGGTCCATGTGTGGCGGGTTCATTTGGATATGTCACCCCGCCAGGCTGCTCTCTACCGCACCGACCTATCTGAGGATGAACGAGCCCGGGCAGAACGGTATCGGCTTCCTCACCACCAATACCAATTTATTTCAACCAGAGGCATTCTTCGAAATTTGATCGGTCACTATGTGGGAGTTCCCCCTGGGACTCTCGGCCTTCAGAACAACTTGCAAGGAAAACCCTCTCTGACCGATCCACTCCATCCGTCATTACAATTCAATGTCTCTCATACGAGTGGAATGGCCTTGCTGGCCTTCACGATTGAACACGCAGTGGGGATTGATGTGGAACAGATCGACCGAAATATCAGCGATCAGGATATCGCCACCAGGTATTTTTCTCCACGAGAGGCGGAGTACCTTGCCACCCTTTCACCTGACAAGCGGACCCAAGAGTTTTTGACCTACTGGACCTGCAAGGAAGCGTATCTCAAAATGCAGGGGATTGGATTATCTGGGGGAATGGCTCAATGTGAGATCGCACTCGACCAGGACGGATTGAAGGCTACCGTGCTGTCAACACATGAACCGAATCGGGGGAACGACTGTTCACTCTTTCGCATCAATGCCGGCCAGGCCCACATCGGAGCCCTATCCGTAGACTGTCCTTCGGTTGAAGTGTTGTTTTGGGATTGGAAAGATTAACGCGTCGCCTCTCCCTTAAAGCGAACAGGTTCGTTACCTTGTAAATGGTCGGGTGTAAGCCAGTATGTGCCTTTGAGACTGGCATCCCAAACTGATTGAGCCGCCGGTTCATTCCCTCCGGTCAACAGATAGACAAAACCTCCAAATAACCCGCCCACGCCGGCATAAACCACTTTGACGGGCGTATACAAAATCGATAAGGCTCCACTTGCGATTTGAAGTCCCAAAGACGAATCGTCGGAGTTCCCTGAATTTTCGGCAACCACCGGCTCTGCCACAGCAGGCTCGGGCGTGACTTCCTCAGCAACCGGTTCAGTTAAGAGAGTCACCTGCTCTTGTGCCATCTCGGTTGGCGGCCCCGGCTCTGACTGGGTAGCAGCACCTGGGTTAGGCGAATCCAATAGGACCGTCGCCGACTGAGTGGTGGGAGGTGAGCTGGAGGAATCAACCGCTACCGGCGCCATCTGAGGAGCAGGAGGCTCGCTCGGACTCTCTGCGTTCACCTCCTGTTGCGCGGAGGGGGAGGACGCTGTTTTCTGCCAAGCCTGTTCAAGGGCCAGAATGGTCAGATCTTGTATCACCCGCTCGGACACCACCACTGGGTCAGAACTCCAAGCCTTGCCTTCAAAGGCCACTTCGCCTGCACCGGTATTCATTCCAAGAATATCAACGACGACCTTGTTCATGGGTGGTGATCCCCCACTTACAGGCTCTATTGCGGAATTCAATGAAGTTTCGTTTACATGCACAAATACCACCAATGTCGCCCCAACCTTACGAGCTCCCCCTAGAGCCTGAGCTTGCCCTTCCGTCCCATTTCGAGAAGCAAATTCAGGAACTCCCTCCTTTTGCACAACCTGTCGATTGACCACGAGTAATTGATGGTCATTCAACCAATCCAAAGTCTGGTTGACGGCCGCCACATGATTCCCGCGCACCACAGCCTTCGTTCCCGGGCTTGGTTGAGTAACCTGAAACCCTTCTTTTTTATAGGCTTCATTCCCGTTGGGACCGCCAGCGCATCCCAACGAAATACCAAAAGCAAGCAAAACGATCAGGCTACTAATGTGCCGACAACCTAGATCCGACATAGTGATGTTCCCTTCATTACTATTTCTATTGTAAAGAGGCGCGTGTGTAGGCCCGACAAGAAGCTTTTCAGAAATCCAGCTCAACAATTACGTCGTCCGGGTTTTCTGTCCAACATTCACATGAGATTGGAAAGATTTTGCGTGAACGGTCCGGTTTCAAATGAAAAATTAGCATAGGACGACCGTATTGAAAAATTAAAATACCACAAATTGAACCTTCACGGAGAGAGACCCGTTAATTTCCCTCTTTTCTGATAAAATAGAAAAACTCCTTTTTGGAGATCTTCTTATGCCGGGAACGTCCTTGACCGAAAAATGAGAATGGTTTTTAACCTTTCGACTTATCTATCACCACACACTGTATCTTTCCATCACGACTCTGTCGTGACGGGAATTGCGTGAGCCCTAGCTTCCCTTGTATGCTAATGAATTAAGTGATTCGGCCGATAGACCTGCATAAACGATTAACGATCACATCACTTTTCTTAAAATTTTCATGGCTTTACGAATTCTGTCATTTTTCATCGAAGGCGTCACCTGGCGAGTGGCGAAAACCCCTACGGGCTATTGCCACCGTGGCCTTTCAACCATGCCAGAGTGGATTCCGGGAATTCCCTCGGGTGTATCCAAGGATATTGTCGAAAGCACCTTTCAGCAATTTCCCTCTGATGATGACTCCCTCCAGCCCCACAACATCACATTCAAATTGACCTATCGTGTCGGGTCTTCCAATATTGAATGCTTTATCTTTTCCTCACCTGATGACGACCTCTTTTCTGTCAAGATTCCTCCTGGTACTTTCATCGCTCTTCAAGAAGCACTTCCATCCCAGACTATCCCACGCATGAGAGTCGCCCGTTTAGCTGTGCATCATGCCATTGCGTCCGGGATGCCAGGGATAGAACTTCTTCCAGGAAGTGCTATATACGAATCAGTCAAATCGCAATTATCAGGATCCTTTCTGCAAAAAGCCCAGGTGTAGGCCTTTCGCTTTCTATCGAACGGACTAGTCCTGTCTCCATCCAAGGCCGTTATCCAGGGGTACCGGTTGAAAAATACTTTGATGAACCAGATGGCAAGTCTCTGAAAACCCTGCTATCCGGCACTATTTATCTTCTGAATCGCCCCCAAAGCTCCGAAGTGTCACAGGATTCTCTCGTCATGAATCATAGCTTTCCAGCGCGTCAATTTATCTTTTTCACCCACAAAAACTGTGTGCAACCCTGTTGGTAAGCTCTGCGTAAATTGTCAAACACATCGATCGACAATACCAACCTCAATTTTTCAAATATTCAATCATTGTGTTGTTAATAAAAAATAACACAAGATATACGGTGAGGGTATTCCCCAAGTCACATTACGTATGCAACAATAGAGTACACTTGCCCTTAAAGAACGAACAACTGATCCGAGAAAAAGTTGAATGTTCTTATAGTGTTTCCAAGGAACACATCGTGGTGAACAAACGTTCTCCCTCTCTCAGAAAACTTGTGCTGATTGTGGATGACGAGCCTGCCGTCCGCCGAACTGTACGGGGTGCATTAGAATCCTCCGGAATTGAATGCGCCGAGTCGGAAAACGGCGCCGAAGCACTCGCGTGGTTGGAAGAAAACGAAGTCGATCTCGTCCTGGCTGACTATCACATGCCAATTATGAGTGGACTGACCTTGTTGGAACGAGTCAACGATACCTTGAACGGCAGAACCCCTCGGGTCATCCTGCTCAGTGGAGTCATTGACGAACTACACAAGCACAAAGCCATGGGACTTGGCGCCTATGCGATTATTGACAAACCCTGTAATTTCCGTGAACTTGTCGAAAAAGTAAACGAGGCTCTCGATTTCTGATTTCCCCCCTCCCAGTTGATCACACTAAAGGTCATATCGACCTAGACAACTCAAGATAAGCCTGTTGTAGGGTCATCCCCCACAATACCGCAAATGTTCTAAGGCCTTGCCGTTGTGCTAGCAATCAGTCTACCCCTCAGCAATATTGAACTTCCCATCTTTGGCTATGGCTTGCCGATTTCATTCATCTCTGAGTGTTTCCATCATCCTGATCGCCTGCTTGAGTTGGTGGATTTTTCCACAACCGGCAAGGGCGGAAAGTTCCGCGCCAGGTATTCATTGGGGTGCCCTCGACTTTCCCGATCAAGAACCGCTGCTTACCACCGGACTCTCCATATTTCGCTTTACTGAATTTAATGGGGAAGGGAAGCGGTTCAATGGCATTCGGGAAACCATCGGATTAAATCTGATTACCACCAGTTGGACTCGCCACTGGTCAAATTCCCTTGAAGGATGGAGCACCAATCTGACCTTCGGGATTGGCCCCACGAGAAATCAACCTTCAGAATCTCTCCAAAACGATTTCGTCCATGAACGCCTGTATGATATCCCTCAGGTTCCGGTTGGAGCGAAACGAAAAGAGACCGATTTTACCCTATCCGGTTCAATCACCCGATGGGGAGAACTCCCGGGACAACGCCGGGTACTGTTTCTTGGGGGCGGGGGACAGACGGGAAGCCTCTATCAGGAACTCTTTGCTCGTGGGGGGTTTCGCCGCTGGTCACCGGTGAAAACCATCGACTATCTGAGCGGGCCACATAATGGCTGGGTCGCAGATCTGTTCAGACCTCTCCGATTGTCAGGAATGGTAAGAGCCGGGCGACTTTTCAATGGTGCCGCGTTCCATGATTTAGCCAATCATTCATTTGCAGCCCAAGGCTCCCTCAGCTATGGCTGGTATGATGAGAAAACATTTCGGCCCTTGCTTGAAGTTGAAATCGGGGCCACCATTGATTCCGGAATGTTTAATGGAAACCAGGGAAACTCATTGGAGGAAAGCTTTTGGACGATTGCGATCCGGGCCCACCCATTTACTTTCGAAACATGGAACGATCAATTAAGCGGCCAAGACTTCGGCCCAACGTATGGAGGCAAACTCATGATGGACCTCTCGTTCCTGCTTCCTGCCTCCTGATTCCGGGAAAGGGCATTGACTCTCGCTCCTGTATACACCACTGAAACAGATTTTGTACGGGAAGCCCCGTGGCTCCTATTCACCTAGTCACCAGATACCGGAGTAAGAGGTAACCGGCTCCAGGTCTCTCCGGCATCCGAGCTTCGGTACAACCCCCCTCCATTCGTGCCGACATACAGAGTGCGGGAATCCAGGGGGCTCATCTGAAGACTGCGAATACTGGCTGCCTCCAATCCCTGTATTTTCGGTTGCCAGGTTTTTCCTCCGTCCTCACTTTTTTGAACCCGATCACTCGTTGCCATATACAGGATGGACGGGTTAGTGGGATCCAGTTGAATAGCACTAATATAGGCATGTTGAATGCTACCTCCGACCTTTGTCCAATGTTCGGCCTGATCCGTTGATTTATATAATCCATCCGTAGTCCCTGCATACACCACGTCACTATTCGTTGGATCAACCACGATTCCATTGACTCCCAAAGCCATTGAGGCCATTTTGGCATCTGAGGCCACCATGCCCGTCGAGGCTTTTTCCCAACTCTCCGTGGCATTGAGCGTGCGATAGACACCTCCCGTAGTCCCCGCATATAAGACGTTCGGACGCTGAGGATCGATTGCCAGGGTCACCACAAAACTCACCTCCGTCATGCCTTGCATCCGTTCAGTCCAATGTCGACCGCCATCCACACTTCGAAAAACCCCAACGGTTGTCGCCGCATACACCATCTCCGTCCCCAAAGGATTAAACACAATCTGATTAACAATGGCCGAGATCGTGCCTTTCTGAATCCCGGAATTGTAGGGATGCCACGTTCGGCCCCCATCCGGGCTTTTATAGGTCCCATCGCCCATCGTTCCCGCAAACACGGTGGCAGACAGTTGGGGGTCAAGGGCAAGACTAATCACTCGGGTCCGGGCTAATTCGCCTGCAAATCTGGTCCATGTGGCCCCCGTATCGGAAGACTTGTATACGGCTTCATCCGTTGCCACATATATAATGTTGGGTTTGGTGGGATGTAAGGCAATGGACACAATGGTATCGCTTCGTTGACCGCAGGCCGTCAATCCGAGCACCAAGGACACAACGAAGGTCACAAGAATTCGGGACATTTTAAAAGGGATTCTCATTGCCAAATGTCAAAAAGTCACACGTTATCGTGAGGGGCGGTACGGTTCGGCATATCCGGTCAGTTCGACATAGCCCTGACCATGAATATTCTCACCCTTCCAAAGCCCGGTGACATCCACGGCTCCTTCCCAGTATGTCACAGCGGTACTTCGCCTGGTGATAAGTTCTTGATTGGCCATTCTGGGAGAGATATTCAACTCCACCTTTTCAGACGGAATAGATAACGTCCATTGACTAGGGTAACGCGCACCACTGGCCGGACTGGTCCAATGCTTTTGAACGCTTACATTAAGGGCTTCAAGAGAAAGGGATGTCGAGGATCCATCTGGCCTCACCAATGTTCCACTGGATGCCGGGTCAAAGGTTCCATCCACACGGCGAAGCCCATAGGCCATGATGTCATAATCATTCTCAAGTTGCAGGCTGAACCAATCCCATCCAACGAGACCGTCCGAGAGGTCTGCAGATCCAAACTCATGATCCATCCAACTGACGCCGTTGACCGCCAGGGGCACACCCTGTACCACCACCGATCCAGTGGTCTGAAGACGGGTCATTGAATAATAATGGGAGGTGGCCTCTATTTCCCGGCCTTTCCGGCTCACCCCGTCTGTGCCATGAATAACGGGGGTTTTACTCGATTCGAGTGTCAAATCAATGGAAAAATCTTCAGCCTGCGCCTGAAGATGAAATTGTCTATGATCGGGTGCCACCGTCTTCAGCAACCACCGATCGATCCACACATGGAGCCGATTCGCTTCAGCTCCGGCCTTGTTAATTCCGGCACGACTCAGCTTCTCTGCAAATTGGAATTGCTCATTTGCTTCGTCGGTTAACGCGAAATGGGCAAAGTACAGATGTCGCATGGCCCATGCAGAAGGATTACTCCAGGCATCGGGTGAGTCAATTCCACGACGAAAAAAGGTCAATTCGTACCCAAACCGTCGGCCATTCGTGGTGGACAGATGTCCGGTAAAATACCACCACTCTGTCTGAAATTGCTCATGACTGCCATGATCCCGCGGGAACGCATAGACGTATCCGGGACG
>CAZBQO010000115.1:0-7016 GCA_964494125.1 uncultured Nitrospira sp.
CGGAGCAAAGCCTCATACTAACTCTATGAGGCTTTTTTTTGTAAAAGCTTCAGCTAAGCATATTTGTATGCATTGTCATTCTTTCGAATGGCTCGTATCTTTCGTGAGATTTATAAATCTTAAATAAGTTAATTGAAACGGAGCGCTGTAATAATAACATTGGGCATAGTACTCATTTTGATTGGGTCTGTTTGGGTGTATCAGTTTACTCAAAAGAGTGAAATTACTCCATGGAATCTAATCAGTAATGACGCTGTGTTGGTGGTAGAGCTTCCGGAACTCAGTTCTGTAAATAGAAAGCTTGAAGAGTTAACAGTTCTGAAGGCGCTATTGACTTCAAGCGAATACCTAAGCGGAATTTTAAATGGAAAATTTTTTCAAGGGAATAAGCTTTTTGTGTCTGTTCAACCGATTGCAAGTGACGACTTTGGATTTTTAGTTTATACGGAGATAAATTCTGTAGCCTGGAAGAACGATATTAAAAGTATTGGATTACCTTTTTCTGATTCTACTCTTAAAAGGAGAATGTACAACGGAATTGAGATAAGTGAACAGATGGTGAAAAAACCCCACTTCTCATTTGCTTTAATTGATGATATTCTAGTAATGAGCGAGTCCTCTTTTTTGCTAGAAGGGGTTTTGAGGCTACATTCATTAAAGGAAAATAATTTGTTTCGTGATAAGAATGCATCTCTATTTAAACTGCCAACTCTAAAATCGGATGAAGGGAATGTTTACATAAACGTTTCAAATCTTAATAATTTCCTTGCATTATTTCTGCAGCCGGGCTCCACAAAAACAACAAAAGAAGGGACACACCTAAATGGAGTTGGTCTTGCTGACTTAAAAGTAATTGGGACAGGAGTGTTACTAAATGGTTTTCTGATTAATTCAGATGCAGGTTTGCTTAGTCTTTTTAATAATCAAGAACCACAACCCATTGACATTGATGGATTGATTTCAAATAAGGTTGCAGCTGTTGCTCACTATGGAATTTCTGATCCTGAGCAGTGGTTTGTTGATCAATCAGAACTTATAAGAACCAATAAGGTCACATTAGCGGACAGTCTAGTCCAAGAGATGCTACGCTTGTCCTTGAGTGTAGAATCTTTGAGAAAATCAGTTGGGAACCAGTTCGCCAATTGTTACCTGGGTAAAGATGATAATGTTGTTAGTATTCTTAAACTTAGTGAAGATGCCTCAAGAATATCTGTTTTTGATGAGTTGTCATCCAAGTTAGCGGAACAGAAGAAGGATTCTTTATACGTAGAAAATTATGCAGGCTATCAGATAAGATTGATTGACTACAAAAATTTTCTATCTCAGCTATTTTATCCAATAGCACCTCCTACTGAACAAACTTTTTTTGTCCAAATAGGACAGCATTTAATTTTATCTGAAAGTGTAGAATTAATTAAAGTCTTTGTGGATGATATTGATTCAGAAGATACTTGGGGGAAATCTGTTGAGTGGAATAATTTCTTGAGTTCATCTCTTCAGGAGTCTAACGTTAATTTATTTATTGATGGGAAGTTGTCATCAGTCTTGTTGCGGGAGAAATTTAATTCCAAATGGAAACCAATTTTTAGGGCCAACAATCTTCTCAATATTGACAAAGGTGCCTTTCAACTGAGCCGGCTGGAAACTAATTATTACTTAAATACATCCTTGCAGTTTTCTCCAACTCTTCCAACAAAGGGAAATTTGGAAAGGACAACGTATAATTTTGACAGTGAAATACTGACACGACCCATTGTGGTGAGGAATCATGTGTCGAAAGAAGTTGAACTGGTGATCCAGGATTCGTTAAATAACCTGTACTTGTTGTCAAAGGATTTAAAAACATTGTGGAAGCAGCCTATTAATGCTCAAATTGTTGATGGTGTGAAACAACTTGACTTTTATGCCAATGGTAAACTTCAATTGTTTTTTACCACTGAAAATAAAATACATATTATTGATAGACTTGGGAGATACGTTGAGGACTACCCTAAAACAGTAGAGTTAAGCAGTAAGATTGAGTTTTCTCGGGTTGTAGATTACGATCGCAGCAAGCGCTACAGATATCTTCTTACAGAAGAAAAGGGAAATTTATTTCTTACTGATAAACTTGGAGATCCATTAGAGGGATGGAACCCACGTAAGCTCAACGGAAAAATGCTGGACGCTGCAAAGCATTATAGGGTTTTAGGTAAAGATTACTTTTTGGCTACTACCCATTCCGGAAGTGTAAACCTCATGAATAGAAGAGGTGAAATGATGAAAGGTTTTCCTATGGATTTGACGATGCGCCCTGGCGGTGATGTTTCGTTAACTATAGGCAATAGTTTGTCTTCGTCTTATTTTACAGCGATTTCAAAAGAAGGCCATAAGGTTCAATTCAGTGTAGATGGGCAAATAAGGAAAAAAGAAGTGTTTTTGAAAAAGGCAGCTTCGTCAGAGTTTAGTCTGGTGAAATCGATAGCAGAAGATACCTATGTGTTTTTAAGGGTTGATCCGGGAAAGTTAGGAGTTCTGGATGCTGATGGAAATACTTTGATTGAAGTTGAAAACCCTGGCTCTACAAAATGGAAGTTAGTCTATCTCGAAAATAGATTAAAAGAACGGTTTTATTGTTTGTATGATGAACAGCAGAATTTTTCTTATTATTTTGATTTTTCCGGTCAACTACTACTTCCACAACCGATAGAGTCAACTCAGTTACCTGCTTTGTATTTTGATGAAAAACAAAAAAGTCTTTCTATTTATAACATAAATTATTCAAGCCTGAGTTTAATTTCGATTAAGAGATAATCTATTTTCTGTTTTTTTCGAGCTGATCCCACATTGTTTCCGGTATGTCTTCAAGATGACTGAATTCTCCTCCATTTCTCAGCCATTCACCTCCATCAATTGTAACTACTTCACCATTGATATATGCAGAGAAATCTGACATTAAGTATGCAGCCAAATTGGCCAGCTCTGAATGTTCTCCAACTCGCTTTAGAGGGATTCTATCGGCAGGGTTAAATTTATTACCGAGTTCACCTGGGAGTAGCCTACTCCAGGCTCCTTCTGTAGGGAACGGTCCAGGAGCAATTGCGTTACTTCGTATTTTATATTTGGCCCATTCAACTGCCAGAGACCTGGTTAAGGCCAACACGCCTGCTTTGCTACACGCAGAGGGTACTACATATCCAGAGCCTGTCCAGGCATAAGTTGTAACAATGTTTAAAAATGTACCTGGCTGTTTTTTTGCTATCCAATTTTTCCCTGCAGCCAAAGTGAAATAATAAGTTCCTTTAAGAACGATGTCAACTACGATATCAAAAGCCCGATGAGAAAGTCTTTCGGTAGGACTGATAAAATTGCCTGCGGCATTATTAAGAACTCCATGTATCTGGCCAAATTCCTTCTCTGTTTTGCTAATAACATTTTGTATTTCCTCATATTTCCTCACATCACAGGCCACTGGAAGTACTTTTCCTCCGGTTAACTTCATAAGTTCTTCTGATGTGTTTTGAAGCACATCCTCTTTTCGACTTGTGATAACTAGATTAGCTCCTAACTCAAGCATGTATTTCCCCATCGACTTCCCTAGTCCTGTTCCTCCCCCAGTTATAATAATTGTTTTGCCTTTTAGCGAACCTTCTTTTAACATCCCTTCCATTTTATTATTTATTGGTTTATATAAATGTAATCATGTTTAAATAAAAAAAGCCCCGTGATACGGAGCTGGATTGATTCATGGTTTGTTAATTTTTACGCCACCTGAGATATTATTTTGCTCTTGGTTTCAATATCGATCCCCAAAAACTTGGTTTGACCTGCCTCTGTGAATAATTCAATAATAACTGCAAATCGTTTGCCCAGAGAAGACTTAGCTGAACGCCTATAAGGGATGATTTCACCAACATCATATTTCAAGGTTTCGTCAGGGCTGGGGGGAGCAAGAGAACGAATTTTCTCCCAGAATGGCCTTGCGCCATAATATTCACATTTCATCAAACGCTGTTTGTACTCTGTGTCTGACCAGACCTCTAATTGTTTGGAATTTGTTTTTATCAGCCAATTCATCTTTTAGTTATTTATAGATACAAATTTTGCTAGACCTTAGACTACAACAGGTCGCCAGAAGGTTTAAATGATTGACAACTTTATTTTCTTATTTTTGATCTAATTTCATTGAACTTACAAATGGTATATTTTATTATACATAAGTTTTCTTACTAATAGGTAAACGACCTTTTTATGCAAAAATTTTTATTTGCCTCGATTTTGATACTTCTCACTCTTCAAAGTTGTATCGTTTCAAAAAAGAAATTTGACGATTTATTAGCTCAAAAGGTAAAAGCAGACGGTGAATTGGTGGAAACTTCTACAAAATTAGATAAGGCTACTGCTGAGTTAACTGAATTGAATGCCACATTGAGCCAATTAAAAAGTGACACTACTAATATGGGTGTGGTCCTCCGTTCAACAGCACAAAAGTTAGAAGGACTTAATACCGAGTATGATCAGTTAAACGCTTATTATAAAAATTTGCTGAATAGTAGTGGAAAGCTAAATCGTGATTTGACGTTGCAGAAAGAGCAACTGCTGGCAATTCAAGATAACCTGGAAAGAACCAGAAATTTGAATGATTCCCTTAGCGTTAGTTTGGAAGAGCGGGAACGCAAAGTAAAAGAACTTGAACAAGTTCTTGCCAATAAGGATAAGGCCGTTCAAGACCTTAAAAACAGAATTAGTAATGCATTGCTTAATTTTAAAGAGAATGATTTAACTGTAAATGTTAAAAACGGTAAAGTCTACGTGTCTCTGGCGGAACAATTGTTGTTTGGTTCGGGGAGTGTAGAAGTGGATAGCAAGGGGGTGACTGCTTTACAGCAATTGGCAAAAGCATTGAAAGACCAGAAGGATATTCACATTATGGTAGAAGGGCATACCGACAACGTTCCTATCTCCAAAAAATCAGCGTACATGCAGGATAACTGGGACTTAAGTGTAATGAGAGCAACGTCCATCACAAAAATCCTTACTAAAGGCGGTGTGTCGCCAGACCAAATTACTGCTTCTGGAAAAGGGGAGTATTCACCATTAGCTCCAAATACCACCGCTGAAAACAAACAGAAAAACAGGAGGACTGAAATCATTATCACACCTAATCTGGATGAATTATTCAAAATTTTGGAAGTAAACTAATCGTTGTGTTATGATACGACTGCTCGGGATACTGGTTCTTATTTTGGATGTTATTGTGGTGCTTGATATTTACAGAAGCAATAAGGACACTGAAAAAAAAGTTTTATGGATACTTATTGTGTTTTTCCTGCCTCTATTGGGGCCTCTTCTTTATTATGTTGTAAGTAAGAATCGGTGAAACCCCAGGGTTATTATAAGAAGTATAAAAGCTTGAAAATAAA
This sequence comes from uncultured Nitrospira sp., assembly GCA_964494125.1. Classification (GTDB taxonomy): domain Bacteria; phylum Nitrospirota; class Nitrospiria; order Nitrospirales; family UBA8639; genus Nitrospira_E. The sequence goes on from CAZBQO010000115.1 coordinate 5,403, forward strand.
AAAGGGACTGTGAAGTCCCTTTTTTATTTTAACAATTTTTGATTCTTATTGAATCACGACAGGTTTTACTTCTTTCTGTCTGATCAAATTATTGAATTCAGGTATTTGTTCGGTGAAGATGGTATTCAGGGTTTTCATTTGTGTATCTATTTGACCTGAGATTTCATCATATACCGCCTTTGCCTGATCTGTTGGTCGGAAGTCGTTACCATCAACTTCGCCTGCAAGGCCACCAATTTTATTATTTAATCTGATTGGGAAGTTTAGAGGATCTTGTCCGCTTCTGTTCTTAGTCTGATAGACTTCTTCTTCTACTTCCTTCACGTTGTCCAAGATGCTTTTCGCCATGTCGTTTACATCTTTGAATGCAGGATCATCCTTCATTGGCTCGATTACTCTAGTGATTTGATCGCGAGCTTCTCTGATTTTCTTAACTGCATTGTTTGCTTCAGATAGTTTGTCTCTCACCTTTATAGCAAAATTAAACTGCTCCTGAATATCTGCCAATGTTCCCTCTGTGCGTGGATCTTTCAGGATTTCAAACTCTGTTTCCATTGCACTGCCATTTACAGTAAGTTTTGCTTTGTACTTACCAGGGACTGCCTTAGGACCTCTCAAAGAAGCTCCCCACATAATTAAACCATCAAAGCCATCAGCATCAGGGTATCTCATGTTCCAGATATGGCGGTTCATGCCTGGTGCTATTTTTAGTAATTCTTCTTTTGCTTTTTTGTTTGGCTTAGTAGCAAACTTCTTGATAACTGTTCCATTCATCTCCATGATCTCAAGACTAGCCGTAGTTTTTGCTGTGTCTTTTAAATAATAATGAACCATCACGCCATTAGGGTGATTCATTCCATGATTACTAGGTACAGGATTCCATCCACCACCTTGTCCACCATTCATTCGGTAGCTAGGCATTGGTTTGAACAAATGAGAGCCACTTGAAGCAACTGCGTCATTTAATTGGTGTAATGGAGTAATATCATCAATCAACCATACGCTTCTACCTTGGGTTGCAGCGATTAAGTTATCATTCTTGATAGTAAGATCTGTAACGGGTACAATGGGAAGGTTCAACTGGAATGGTTTCCAGCTTGTTCCATCATCGAATGATATGTACATACCTCTTTCAGTTCCGGCATAAAGCAATCCTGCGCGTTTGTGGTCAACTCTTACAACACGAGTAAAATGTTCTGCTGGAATGCCATCTGTGATTTGTGTCCACGTTTTTCCGTAATCTTTTGTTTTGTAAAGCATAGGCCTGTAATCACCCATTTTGTAAAGGGTAGCGGCTATATAAGCACTGCCTTTTTGATGGGGATCGAAGTCCACGCTATTCACCATTGCCCACTCAGGCATCATTGGAGGAGTTATATTTTCCCAATTCTTACCTCCGTCTTTAGTGATATGAACCAGTCCATCATCAGAACCAGCTATAATCAAATTCTCTTCATATGGAGATTCCATTACTGCGAAAATAGTGGCATAATATTCTACACCAGTATTGTCTTTAGTAATCGGGCCACCTGATGGGCCGAGCTTTGAAGCATCGTTGCGAGATAAATCAGGGCTAACCAACTCCCAACTTTGCCCTTCATTATAGCTTAAATG
>CAZBQO010000116.1:0-6968 GCA_964494125.1 uncultured Nitrospira sp.
AAGTAACCGCTCCGCGGCATCACCGATCAGCTGTCCATCTCCTTGGATGTTCCGAATATTGGAGGGAAGATCATCCAAACAAATCTTTTTCCCTTGCGTCAGGGTCGCCGCACGCTCGAGAATATTTTCTAACTCTCTCACATTACCCGGCCACTGATAATCCATCAGCCTGGCCATGGCCGGTTCTTCGACACTTTCAATGTGTTTTTGCTGCGCAGTGACACTTTTTTGAAGCAACCCCTGAACCAGGATAGGCAGATCCTCTTTGCGATCCCGAAGGGGAGGTAAGTGCAGTTCAATCACATTCAACCGATAATACAAATCCTCCCGAAACCGCTTGGCCTTCACCTCCTCACGTAATTGCACATTCGTGGCAACCACCAACCGGACATTGATCGATAGGGAGCGAGTGGCCCCTACCCGACGGATTTCCCGCTCCTGCACGGCACGAAGCAACTTGGCTTGAAGCATCATGGGCATTTCACTGATTTCATCCAAAAACAACGTGCCATTGTGAGCCTCTTCAAATAAACCGGGTTTATCCGACTTCGCATCCGTAAAGGCGCCGCGCACATGACCAAACAGTTCGCTTTCCAACAACAGTTCAGGAATTGCCGCACAGTTGACCGGAACAAAAGGCGCGGCCTTACGCTGACTATTAAAATGAATGGCCTTAGCCACAAGTTCTTTTCCAGTCCCACTTTCTCCCGTGATTAAAATATTCGTCTGTGAATCAGCCACCCGCCGGATCAGATCAAAAATTTCTTTCATCGGTTTACTTTTCCCGAGAATCTGGTCAAAGGAAAATTCCCGGCTGACCTGTTGCCGTAATTGCTTGACCTCCTGGCGAAGAAGCGCCTCTCGCATGGCTTTCGCCACCGTCACCGACAATTCATTGCTCTTGACGGGTTTGGTGAGATAGTCGAACGCCCCTTGCTTCATCGCATCAACGGCCGACTCAACGGTGCCGAATGCCGTCATCATGATGAGATTGGACTCCGGATGCTTTCGAAGGACATGATCCAACAATGCCAGCCCGTCCATGCCTTTCATCCGTAAATCCGTGACGACCACGGGAAATTTTTCCGTTTCCATCCGGTTAAGCGCGTCGTGACCGTCTGAAGCCACCATAACTCGATAGTGCTCTTCCTCGAGAATATCCCGTAGCAATTGCCGCATTTCGGGTTCATCATCGACGACTAGGACAGCTGGAGAATCGTTGATCATTGCCATATTCCTTGTGTTAACTCAGTAACCTGAGACCACGATTTAATAACAGCCTCAGCCCACCCTGGTTATGATACATTTCCCTTCGGTGGCTCCCCCATCCTCTCCCGGATTATCGACGAGAGCCGACCATAAACATTCAACATCTGTAGCCTTTTTCACCAATCAGAAATATCTCTACTGTAGCAATTTGGGTCACCTGGTCCAACTCAAGGCATGCTACGTTGCCACATTAGTCAATCAGAGATATCCCACCCCTTACTACCCTTGGAATATTTTGTCAGTAGAGAGCCCAGTCCCGTGGTTGTTCGTCACCGCGATTTCCTTCTTTTGCTATCAGACTGCACCTTAAAAAATCAGGGAAAAGCACACCTCTACGAAGATTACGGGGTATCAAGTGGCATTCCTCTTGCTGTCTCTCAACTACGGTAGGGCAAGGATAACAACATTGAAAAGGAAGATCCCATGAGAATTGTAGTTCCAGTTGATGGTTCATCCTCTTCCACCTCTGCTGTTCAGACTCTTGCACATTTTACGCCGCCTGAAGAATTGACCCTGGTTCATGCTCTCCATCTTCCCGATTTCAACTACCCGATGATAACGCCGGATCTCCGAACCGAGGCCCAGGAAACAATCAAAGACCAATTGCAAAAAGAAGGGGAGAGAATTCTCGATGAAGCCCAGAAACACCTGCCTGCCGATTTCTCCCATATGCAGCGAATCCACCAAATTGGACATCCGGTCGACGTGATTGTGGAAACGGCACGATCCGCACAATCCAACCTGATCGTGTTGGGAGCCAGGGGTCTTGGCCCAGTCAAAGAACTGATTCTCGGGAGCGTGTCTCATCGGGTCCTGATGCATGCGCCGTGTTCAACCATGATCGTCAAAGCCCCCATGACTCAGTTAAAAAAGATTCTTCTCCCCATTGAGGGTCAAGAAGATGCAGAAGCAGCGTTAGAGTTTTTGGCTCTCCAACCTTTTCGACAACCGGTTGAGGTCGAGGTGTTTGCCGTCTGGCCACAACCCCGACTGTCCTGGCCAACCACAGTAGGACAGTCGGACCGGCTCGAAGCTCAGGCCATAGAAGAGGCCCAGGAACGCATGAAAACCATTACTGACCGGCTCACCCGGCTGAACTTCGCCTGTCAAGCGCATGTCGGGATTGGCGATCCCGCCTATGCCATCCTCGAACAACGCCACGCCTCCCAATCCGACCTGATCATCATGGGTACGCATGGTCGGGGAGGATTCTCCCGCTTTTTGATGGGGAGCGTTTCGCATTCCGTCTTACATCAGACCCCATGCCCGGTATTGATTGTCCGGTAAGCTTTCAAAAACAGGAGGACCGGATTTTTTCCTGCTGATGACATCTGCTACAGACCTGGTCGCTTTGAATGAGGCGCTTTGCCACGAAGGATGGAGAGCAACGAGTTTTTTCAAAGATTTTTCCTTAAATCCCAGTCGCCTTTCCTTCCAAACTGTTGGCATATCCATTGCTTTCTATCAGATTGAGGAATGATCAATATTTTCTTTCTAGTGTAAAAAGGAGGATTTGCGATGAGTGGCATCACACGTTGGGATCCGTTTCGAGAATTGGATGAGTTACAGGGTCGGCTTTCAACCTTATTTGGCCGGGCACCGGTCAGAAAAGAAGGGGAACGTCAAGAAGCGTTGCGCGTCGCCGAATGGGCTCCTCTGGTAGACATCACAGAAGACCCCAAAGAATATTTAGTCAAGGCCGAGCTTCCGGAGGTCAAAAAGGATGAAATTAAAATCAGTGTCCAAAACGATGTGTTAGTCATTTCCGGTGAACGAAAGTATGAGAAGGAAGAGAAGGATAAAAAGTACCACCGGATTGAGCGAGCCTATGGGAGTTTTTCCCGGAGTTTCACCATCCCCGAAGATGCCGATCCCGAGAAAGTCTCGGCGGAATTCAAGGAAGGGGTGCTGCACGTCCATTTACCAAAAAGCGATCGGGCAAAACCGAAAAGTATTGCTGTAAAAGTTTCCTGAATCAGCGGGTTCCCCCTTCTGAACTAAAAGGGGAACCCGGGTGCTTTCTCATGACCAGACGATCAGTAGCAACAAGTCGAGTGAGGCCAGTCACTTCAAGGCAAGGGAGATAATCCACACATGCACAACCTTCGAAAATACCTGTTTCGCAGGGCTTGGGTTCTGTCCATTGGATTCTTTCTCTTAGGAGGTATGTCCTCGCCCAGCGCGCAGCCCATACAAGAAGTGATCGTGACCATTGAGGGATACACCTTTCAAACCACCCAAATGCCTCTACAACTGGACACAGAGACCATTATCTACATCACAAACAAAGATACGGTCCGCCATGACTTTGGATCAGACATGTTCCTCAATACTCTGACCCATGTCGATAGCCACGGCGTCGTCACCTATGGAAATGGCGTGGAAGGCGTCCTTCTTGAGCCCGGCCAGGAAGCCTCAATCCGTTTGATGCTTAACCATTCCGGACGATTCCAATTTCAATGTTCGATCCATAAGGAGATGAAAGGGGAAATTCTCCTCCTGACCGTGGACGCCGTGTAATCGGCAACCTCTGAATTCCTTACGGGTTGTGGTCGGGTGCCCGAGCAATTAAAATTTCTGAGAATGCTCACTGGCTTTCACTCTAAGGCGAAAGGCTAATCCATTTATGGTCAAGATCGTTACCCATATCCTACTTCCCACAGATTTTTCACCAAGCTCCACTCCTGCCTTTCGATATGCGGTGGAGTGGGCAAAAGTCTTTGAAGCGCAACTGACTATTCTTCATGTCCATTCCTTGCAACCGGGGCTGGATATCGATGCCGGAGTCGCCCAACAATTTCTGGATGAACAACGAAAGGTGGCACGGGAAGAGTTGGAATCACTCCTGGCCGAGGCCCGGCAGCAAGTTCCGAGAGCATCCATGGAACTGCTGGCAGGCCTCCCCTCTGAATGCATTTGCGAGGTCGCACGGGAGAAAAAATGCGATTTAATTATGATGGGAACCCACGGGTGGACGGGATTCAATCGAGTCTTATTCGGGAGCGTGGCGGAACGGGTGATTCAACGAGCCCCATGTCCGGTTCTGTCCATTCCTCACCGGGAATCAGAGGATATCTCCGCGATGCATCCCTTGCAAATCCTCCCGCGCCAAATCGTTCTGCCTTTAGAATTCTCCGATTGTTCCATGGATGCCTATGAATACGCGGTCCAAATTGCCAAATGGTTTGATGTGCCTCTGACCCTGGTCCACGCCATTGAACCCTTGTCTTACAGTTTGGACTTCACCCTGACTCATCCGCTTCAAGAAAAAACCAACCGGGATAAAGTCGAAAAGCGATTGGCTGACCTCACCGCTGTCCTGTCCGAACAGGGTCTATCCGCGCAATATGAGTTACTCGATAAACCAACCGTTGATGGCATCCTGGAAACCAGTGCCATTCAGCAAGCCGATCTTATTATCATGGGGAGCCATGGCCGAAAAGGACTGACCCGGATGATCCTGGGAAGCACAGCCTATAAGTTACTCGAACAAAGTCCCTATCCCGTTCTCACGATTAAAAGTCCAAAATTCGAAGGAGGACATCATCCAGCGCTCGCCAATGACAAGACCACATCCTCTCCCGCATAAACCCTGAACCTGTGATGATGGCAGACAATCACTCTCACCCTAAAGCCGGATCGGAAGAAGGCCTTCGAAGCCTGTTAACCCGATTGGAGCATCAATCGCTCCAACCGGACTTTCAGATACAACGACAACTGGCCCTAAGCCACGCCCTTCAACCCTACTTTCATCCACTCATGGTTCCGCCCTTGGTTCCCTTTCCGGAAGAAGAGGACCTGGCCAAGTGGTTCGTCTATGCCGATTATTTGCCGACTGACGGCCACGCTTCTCTCATCGAGCAAGTGCGAGACCTGGTAACGGAACATGTCCCGGAAGAGGAACGGGTCTGGCTGGATTCCTTGCGACATTCCTATATGGATTTGCTTGAGGTGCATGGGCTCGATCAGGGGAATCAAGGTACTCAAACCCGTCTGCAATCGTTAGGAGACCAACAGATATTTGATGTTCTCCCCCACACGCGACCGGTTCCCTACAAAGTTGGACAGGTCCTGCTCACCCGGCTCCTTCGGGGATTGGCCGACATACGCCTGCCTGGTCCCCCGCTCATCCTTTCCTCCAGCATGGGAAAAGCGGTCTTTGAATTGACCAATGAGATGCGACGGGAAATCGAGATTGACACGGGCAATTTTGCCCTTTCCGAATGGGCAGAATTCGCCAAGAGCTTCGGATATATGATCATGTGGAGTGTCGCCAAGGTGCGACGAGGAGCCTGGACGGTCGTTGACTCACAGATTGACTATCAGAATACCCAAGGCGAAACATTTCTCTATGCCATCGCCCTGTATGAACACCATGACTTCCGCGCGCTGGCTAACGGACTTCGTGGGATTGATCAATTCACTCCCTTGCAAAAAAACGCCGGCAAGGCCGCGTCAACGGCTTCACAAACCGATACTTTAACGTGGGTATGGCTCCCACCACAGGACCCATCCGGCGCCAGAGTATGCCCTGTCGCCCGTCTCACCTTGACACCAACACAATTATTTGTCGAAACCGATTCTGCAGACCAGCTGGATACCGTCAAGCACCAACTGGCCGCAGCCTTTGGCTTCTTACTGCACTTTCAGGGGGAAACCACCGCTCCCCCGCAACATCAGACTCCTGAAGTGGATCTCTTATTAGACAGCTACATCGCTCCCCCCACTATCGTCTCCAAAGAGGAAGAGCAACACATCCTGGAGTCCTTGCTTGAAACCGTCTATTTGGAATGGGCAGAAAAGCCTTCGCCGCTTCTGAAAGGACAAAGCCCTCGGCATTTCTGCTCTGCGCAACAGGACACAAAGGAGGTTGCAGCCATCATTGATCAAATGGAACAACATGATCTGGGTCTGCGACGCACAGGCCAATCCGCGTATGATTACAACATTCTCCGTGGTCACATTGGTCTGTAAGTGATAAGGCAATCATGGCCACCGAATCTTTTGAACCTTCTCCGCCAGGACTCTTACACCGCCAGGATTTTTCTCATCTGATTCGCATTCTCCAAAAGCTTGGCTATCGGATCCTTGGGCCGGTCCTCTCCAACGGCGCGATTCAGTGGGACGAAATTACTCGGGTAGAAGACCTCCCGATCGGATGGAAGGACCAGCAACGTCCAGGAAGCTATCGACTGGAACCAGACTCCAGCCCCCGGTTTTTCAACATCGTTCACGGCCCACAATCTCTCAAGCCACTCGTGTTTACGCCACGAGAAACCCTGTTAGTCCTGGACCGCAATGGGAAAACATTTTGTGCCAAAGAGACCGTGCCGGAAATACCACGAACCGCCGTGCTGGGAGTACGAGCATGCGATCTTGCAGGACTTGGCATTCAAGATCGGATTTTCCTGAACGGTTCCTATCCTGATCCCTACTACCAACGGAGACGGAACAATCTCCTCCTCATCGCCGTCAACTGCACAAGGTCACTGGAGACGTGCTTTTGTGCATCAATGGGGACCGGACCAAAAGCCCAAGGAGGCTACGATCTCAGCCTGACCGAAGCCGATGAAGACTTTTTGATTCAGGCCGGAAGCCCCACAGGACTGGAAGTATTGGAACACCTTGCGTGCGGTGTGGCATCTGAAGCGCGGATTCAGCAGGACGATGAACGGATAGCCGCCTGCGCCGCCAGCCAG
>CAZBQO010000117.1:0-6958 GCA_964494125.1 uncultured Nitrospira sp.
ATCAAGTTAAGGTTTTTTCCTTTTGACACAGTTTGTAAAACAGACTCACAATACCAGGTACTAGTGATACGATGGCAACCCCTGTCCGTACACAAACATACGCTGAAGTTACAGTGTTAATGGGCGAAGCTACGGTGGCCTACGCTGAAGTTACGGTATCAGGTGCAGCTGATACCATGGCAATCTTTCTTTCTACACAAGCATACGCTGAAGTGGCGGTATCAGGTTCAGGTGTTGCAATAGCAGCTCCTCCCCGTACACAAGCACACGCAGAAGGTGCAGTGTTAAGGGGCAAAGCTACGGTGGCCTACACTGAAGTTACAGCATCAGGTGCAATTGATACCATGGCAATCTTTCTTTCTACACAAGCATACGCTGAAGTGGCGGTATCCGGTATCAGGTGATACGATAGCAACCCCTCTCTGCACACAAGCCCTTGTTGGTGTTCTTCACCAACATGCCTGATGGCTGGCAAGTCGCATTTGCACATCACCTTAAGTTTATAATATTTGGGATTATCCAATACCACTTTCATTTTATTCTTGAAATTTGTCAACTTTATGCCACAAGCGGGAGTAGCTCAGTTGGTAGAGCATCAGCTTCCCAAGCTGGGGGTCGCGGGTTCGAATCCCGTTTCCCGCTCATACTACGAAGCCCATGTTGGTGTTCCAACATGCCTGGTGGCTGACAAGTCACATTTGTCTATTACCTCTAATTTTATAATATTTTGGGATTATCAAATAGCTACTTTCACCTTGTTCGTTGGTGAAGAACACCAACGAAGGATAGGGGGATTAAAACACTACTTCACAAACATGAGATACAAATCGATAATAAAAATGGGGACGACCCTAAACAAAATCCGAACGTTAGATTGAATACCTTTTACTCCAATTGTAAAGAATATAGTGAATAATAGGAGTCCAACTCCAAGAGCAGATACTGCAATCAACAACATTTCTGGACTACCTTCGAGTTTTAATAATGCGAAGAGTAAACCTATTATCGAAACTGAAGCACTTATCCACATCACTTTAGGCACAATTGAATTTGCCAGCAGTTCTGCAAATCCATGTGGCTTATCGTCATCACGTACCAGCTCTGGCGGCACATGTGCATAGAGAAAATAAACAGCGGCAAGCGCACTCAGAGATATAAATACAATGTTGGATTCATTGACTGAATAGTACAGGACCAACCCAAGCGCAACACCAGCCAAAAAAAACTTTTCGGCTAAAGGAAGGGATTTAAAAATTAGTGTTTTAACTGGAGATGTCGTTTCGGCCATTGGTTATATTTTCAAGTGAATCTATTATTAAACCTTCATAGATACAAACCTCACTCTGGTTTAGGTTTACAACGTAAGCCCCTTAAGAAATAGGCAGTTTCCGTCAAAGGGAAGTCAAATCCAACTGTCAACACAAGTCCAAGCTTGGGATAATCTAAAGGCTTAACTCAAATACCTACATCCCTCGAAGCCATAGATTTAAGCTAGTTAAGGGATTATCAAATAGCTACTTTCACCTTGTTCGTTGGTGAAGAACACCAACGAAGGATAGGAAGGCTAGTATTGATTGTAAGCGTCTACTATTGTCCAAACATGGAATCCTATAAACTTTCCCCATAATCCTGTAACAACCATTTTGTCCAAAAATCCGTATCTTAGCGTATTGAATAACACGTGAAAGCCCTAAAAACCATATTTTCAGCCTTTTTGGCCCTCATCGTGGTGGTGTCCTCCTTTCACCTCACCATCGATAAGCACATTTGCATGGGCAGGGTACAAAGTGTGGCCATCCTGAAAGATGCGCCTGCCTGTGGTATGGAAATGATGGCAGCAGTGAGTATGGAGGCAATGGAAGACTGCTGCAAAACCGAACAAACCGTTATTAAAGGCAATGAGCACCAGGTAAAAGTTTTAAAACCCGTTGCCGTTGAGTACCAAAGCGTATGGGTAGCTACCCTATCCCACGTAATCGAAACCTTGGATCTCAAAGCCAGCGTTACTTACCCTGCACACCTCACTTACAAGCCCCCTTTGATTGAAAGAGAAATTCCAATTCTCATTCAGTCCTTCCTTATCTGATCAAGTATTTGAATTAGTTACATCCGCTTTTTGAAAAAGCAGGATGTGTTAAGCTGTTGCTTATTATCTATTTCAATTGATTGATCTATGTTAAATAAAATCATTCGTTACTTTCTCGAGAACAAGTTTGTCACTTTTCTCATTCTTATTGTCTTCATCGGCTGGGGTTTGGTTACAGCTCCGTTTGGTTGGAACACCGGTTTCCTTCCCTCCGACCCCGTACCCGTAGATGCCATTCCTGATTTGGGTGAAAACCAGCAGATCGTATTTGCCGATTGGCCGGGGCGCAGTCCGCAGGACATTGAAGATCAGGTCACCTATCCGCTCACCACTTCCTTGTTGGGGATACCCGGAGTAAAATCCGTGCGGTCTACTTCCATGTTTGGGTTCGCCAGTATCTACATCATCTTCGATGAACAGACAGAATTCTACTGGTCGCGGTCGCGCATTTTAGAAAAACTCAATTCATTGCCTGGAGGACTTTTGCCGGATGACGTGCAACCTGCCCTGGGCCCGGATGCCACCGCGCTGGGTCAGGTCTATTGGTACACCCTGGAAGGTCGGGACCCGCAAGGCAAGGTAACCGGAGGCTGGGACCTGCATGAGATACGCAGTGTTCAAGATTTTTATGTGAAATACGGACTCAATGCCGTGGAGGGAGTTTCTGAGGTAGCGAGTATCGGTGGTCAGGTAAGGGAGTACCAGGTGGATGTAAACCCTGATGCACTGAAAGCCTACAACATCGGACTGGACATGGTGATGATGGCCGTGAAAAATTCTAACCGTGATGTAGGGGCTCAAACCATCGAGATCAACAAAGTGGAATACCTTGTGCGGGGTCTCGGTTACATCAAAAAAATTGAAGATCTGGAGAAAGCAGTAGTTACAGTGAGTAACAACGTACCCGTCCGCATCAAAGACATCGCTATGGTTACGCTGGGGCCGGCTACACGCAGGGGTATGCTGGATAAAGATGGCGCTGAAGTAGCCGGGGGTGTAGTGGTAGCCCGGTATGGTTCTAATCCGTTGGCGGTTATCAATGGTGTAAAAGCCAAGATCAAAGAAATTGCTCCGGGTCTTCCCTCAAAAGTATTGGCCGATGGTACCACCAGTCAGCTCACCATCGTACCCTTTTATGATCGCACACAACTCATCCACGAAACCATTGGCACGCTGGAAGAAGCCCTGACACACGAAGTACTGATTACCATTATCGTAGTGATCATGCTCGTGTTTAACCTGAGGGCTTCGTTACTGATTTCCAGTTTGCTCCCTGTTGCGGTGCTCATGACATTTATCGTAATGCGCTACACCGGTGTAGACGCCAACATTGTCGCACTCTCTGGTATTGCCATTGCCATCGGGGTGATGGTGGATGTGGGAATTGTCTTTGTTGAAAATATTGTGCGACACCTCGCGTTCGCTGAAAATAAAAATGCAAAAGGAAAACAACTATTGGATGTGGTCTTTAAGGCCACCTCGGAAGTGTCCGGTGCCATAGCCACTGCGCTGGCAACTACGGTAGTGAGTTTTTTACCTGTCTTTTTTATGGAAGCCGCAGAAGGTAAGTTGTTCAAACCGCTGGCCTTCACCAAAACGTTTGCCTTGCTGGCCACTTTTGTGTTGGGTATTGCCATCCTCCCCACCTTGGCGCATCTCATTTTCTCGATCGACTATGATAAGAAAAGAATAAGAAGATTCTGGAACATCACATTCATTGCCGTGGGCATCATGCTCGCGCTTTATGCAAAAATGTGGTTGCCACTGGCTTTGGTAGCCATTGGAATCAACAATATTGTAGAAGGTCGTTGGCTCCCCAAATACAAGGAGTTCCCCAATTATATCAACATAGGAATTGTGGTGTTGATCTCCTCCTACTTTCTCACTACCAAATGGATGCCGTTGGGTCACCAGAATCATATGATCATCAACTATCTCTTTGTAGTGGTTTTGTTGCTGGTCGTATTGGGTTCGCTCATGTCTGTGGTATATTTCTACGAACCCATTCTCAAATGGTGTTTGGTCAACAAAGGGAAGTTTTTGCTTTTGCCCGTTTTTACGGTTACGTTGGGACTTACAATCTGGTTGTGATTTTCTACAACTTTCGGCTTTGTTGCCAAAGGATTTGATGTGTTGAGCTGGAACATCAGAACCACAAAACCCTGGTCAACCATGAGTCATGCTTTCCCGGGTACTGGAAAAGAGTTTATGCCCAGTTTAAATGAAGGCAGCTTTTTGTTAATGCCTACCTCCATGCCTCATGCTGGTGTGGAAGAAAGTAAACGCATCTTACAGCTACTGGACATGCGTGTGACCTCCATACCCGAAGTAGAAGTGGTGGTAGGAAAAATGGGGCGTGCAGAATCTGCCCTGGACCCCGCTCCTATTTCCATGTACGAAAACATAATCAACTACAAACCAGAATTTATAACAGATGATAAGGGCCACCGACTCACATTTAAAACGGATAGCAAGGATCGTTTCATTTTGTCTAACCAACAGAAACTGACCAACGAAGAAGCATTGGCACTCAACATTGATACCGATTTGCTGATTCCTGACGAAGATGGAAAGTATTTCAGAAACTGGAGGGCACATATCAAAAGTCCTGATGACATCTGGAATGAAATCGTGAGTGCCACCAAAATACCAGGTGTTACTTCAGCCCCTAAGTTGCAACCCATTGAGACGCGTCTTGTGATGTTGCAAACCGGTATGCGTGCGCCCATGGGAATTAAAGTATACGGCCATAACCTGGACGTAATCGAACAATTTGGAATGGAGCTGGAAGCCATTCTGAAACAAGTTCCATCGGTTAAAGCTGAAGCTGCTTTTGCCGATCGCATTGTGGGCAAACCTTACCTGCACTTAAATATCGATCGCGATGCCATTGCCCGCTATGGTTTGAGTGTAGAACAATTACAGCAATCCATAGAAACAGCCATTGGCGGTATGAAGATCACCACCACACTGGAAGGACGCGAGCGCTATCCGGTTCGTGTGCGTTATCCACGCGAGCTGCGCGATGATCCGGATAAGATCAAAAAGATTTTGATACCCACACCTACAGGTGTACAAGTGCCGCTGGGTGATCTAGTGAAAATAGAATATTTACGTGGCCCTCAAATGATCAAAAGTGAAGATACTTTTTTGGTAGGTTATGTATTGTTTGACAAACGTGATGGCTACGCAGAAGTAGATGTGGTGAATGAAGCCCAGCGATTTATCCAACAAAAAATTGACAGCAAGGAATTGGTTGTGCCTACCGGTATCAATTACAAGTTTTCAGGTAGCTATGAAAACCAGGTACGAGCTGTAAAAAGATTAGCCATTGTAATTCCGTTGAGTCTACTGGTGATTTTTCTCCTGTTGTTTTTCCAATTCAAAACGGTGATCGCCTCCTCCATACATTTCTCCGGAGTTTTGGTGGCTTTTGCCGGTGGCTTTATCATGCTGTGGCTTTACGGTCAGGATTGGTTTATGAATTTTGGTGTCGCAGGCGTCAACATGCGCGATCTGTTTCAAATGCAAACGATTAATCTCAGTGTGGCGGTGTGGGTAGGATTCATTGCATTGTTTGGTATTGCTACCGATGATGGTGTAATCATGGGAACGTATATCCATCAGGTATTTGAAGAGAAAAAACCAAACACGGTAAATGAAGTGCGTGCCGCAGTGTTGGAAGCTGGAAAGAAAAGAGTGCGTCCTGCCATGATGACGGCCGCCACTACATTGATTGCACTGATACCCGTACTCACCTCCACGGGAAAGGGATCGGATATTATGGGCCCGATGGCGATACCCACTTTTGGTGGTATGGCCATACAACTCATGACCATTTTTGTAGTACCTGTGTTACAGGCGTATTGGAGAGAAACTGTAGTTACCAAAGAATCTAAATCGAACTAATATGAATCGATATACAATTAATCTAATCCTATTCATCGCTTCCATCTCCACAGGATTTGGGCAAGCGTCTTTGGATGAGTACGTGGAGTTTGCCTTGCAAAATAATCCTGGCTTGAAGGCCAGTCATACTGAGTTTGAAGCAGCCATGCAAAAGGTGCCTCAAATGGGAACATTGGAAGATCCCAACCTTCGCGTGTCTGCCTTTGGGCAAATGGTAGAAACCCGAACGGGTGCACAGCTGCTCAATTTATCCCTGGAGCAAATGTTTCCCTGGTTTGGAACCCTGAAAGAACAAAGGAATGCAGCGGCATTGAATGCAGAAGCGGTATTCGAGTCATACAAGAGTGATCAGAACGAACTCATCCTTAGTGTCAAGGAAGCTTATTTTCCATTATACGAAATAGATGAAGCCATTCGCTTGAATGAGGAGAACCTGAAAATCCTGGAATCTTTTAAAACCATTGCCATCTCAAAATTTCAGAATGGTGCCGGCAAGCTAAGTGATGCCTTGCGTGTAGACCTGATGACCAATGACATCAACACCGACATTGGAATTCTGAAAGAAAAAAGAAAGGCCCAGGTTATTGCGTTCAACAAATTGCTCAACCGAAATGAAAGTGAGGATGTAATTGTTACACCTTATACTGGAATAGAGGCACCAGCAATCAGCAGAGATAGTTTAAGTAATAATCCACAGTTAGAGGTGTTGCGCAAAAAAGTACTGGCCGCACAAGCACAGGAAAGGCTGGCTGAAAAGCAAAGCATGCCGAAGTTGGGAGTTGGTGTGCAATACATCGTAACGCAAAAGCGCCCGGAGATGACTTTCTCAGACAATGGTCAGGACGCGTATATGGCCATGTTTAGTATGTCACTTCCTATTTATAGGAAGAAATACAAGGCCAGCATAAGAGAATCACAATTCATGCAAACGTCATTCACCGAAATGCAAACAGAAGTAGAGAA
>CAZBQO010000118.1:0-6911 GCA_964494125.1 uncultured Nitrospira sp.
CCGCGCCTTCCGCGGCAGTCGAAGGGTTCCGAGATGGCCAACTGCCGTTTTTAGGTTGAAAGGGACTCAACCCTAGACACCTGAGGTCATAGGGGCGCCTGCATGTTTAGCTCCACTGAATCGAAGAGAGGATTGGGAAGCAGATAGGGAAAACCCGGTCGTGAAAAACCTCAAGAGAAGATGATTTTGCTGTCTTTTTCAAACTATGTCCTGTTCCACCTCCGATCTCGCCTGCATAAGCCAAGACTTAGAGCTTACCCTCCACCATTCTTCGAACTTCTTCCATGCGACTCCGATTCACTCCAAAATCAGAATAGCCCACCCGGGATGCCGACCGGAAATGAATGGTCTTCGTTTCCTCATCAAACAGCAGCTCGACATCATCCACAAAGCGAAACAGGAAACTTCTGACTTCGTAATGAAGATAGCCTTCCTCTTCTTGAACCAACTCGGTGCGACTCATTTCGCCGATGATCTGTTTCAATACCGCTTTGGCCTCAGCCATCGTCTTGTTATAACGAAACGGTGCGATCCCGTGGGTTTCCGAATCACTAAGAGTGGATACACAATTGGGACTGTCGGGGCACGGGGCGAGTCGATGATCCTGTACCGGCAACTCTCCCCCAGTTGCGCCATGAGAGAAGATGCCTATGAGGAGGAGCGACATAAGCACCTTTTTCTGAAAAATGGATTTCGTCATACCTGCATGCCCCTTATTACCAACATTTCCTGGATAGGTCACGTATCGGCAAACTAGGAAACACATTCTGGCAAAAGGATCTGCGGAAATCCAATCAACATTCTCCAAGGTAGAGGAATGATCAAAAGTTCCATCGGAGCCGCCTAGCACGGGTCCACCGAAACAACGCCTCGCGGGTCATTCTCGGAAGGATTGCCACTATACCCTGTGTCCCTTCTCCCTCAAAAACCGGGCCGGGACAAAGGGTCCACCCATGAGCCAAACTGTCCCGCCCACCGGGACCCCTTCCAAAAAAACAGTTGAAAAATCCGGCATCTACCAACCCTTATTTATCATTCCGTATTGGCGTAGGATTTGCTTTATCAGCCAGTGATTACAAGGAAAATCACTCCCGGCTTCCCCACAGGAAACGTTCAAAAGCAAGGTCCCGTTTTTGCGAAAAGAGATCCCCCCCATACGGAAATTCGTTGTGAGGACTCAGAGGCGTCCCCCTGCAGGAATATATATAGCCTTGTTCTGCTTGAGTATCCTGTTGACCGGCTGTCAGGACCCGCCGATTCACGAATTACAGAAAGCCCGTCAAGCGGTGGAACATGCCAGGAGGGAAGGAGCCTCAACCTTCGCACCTGATCTCTACAGTTTAGCGGAAAGTGAGCTGACGATCGGAGAAGAAGAATTTCATGAACAATCCAGAAAAATGTTCTGGGCTCGAGATTATTCCATGGCCACCCGATTAATCATGTTGGCACAAATGGATGCCCATCAAGCCCTCTCACTGGCACAAGAAGAAAAACAGAAATCTTCGATGTCAGACAGAGATCCTCCCCCTCATCTTTCAGTCCACAGACACCTCGAGAGGCCTCCTCTGACCAACGGGGTCGTTTTCTTCCAGGGCCGCGAAAGAAGCGATAGTCCTCACTCTCCGTGACTCCTGCAACCCCCTTTGATTAAGAGGACAAATACAGTATGATTTGAAAAGGTTGGTTGTCATTTCTGAAAACATGATCTGCCTACTGAGTGCTCTTGTACATTCGCCTTCATCCTGAACCGTGGGATTGTGATCCTCTTTCTCGTTCATCTGCCAATTCCTGGCCATACGCCTTTATCTCAGTCGGTCAGATTCCGAATGATGGCTGAGACTCTCATGGTTCTTCTGTTGATCTCAACACATCCCATTTACACCATGGTCATGAGGAGTTACACGTGGAACCTATTGTAGGTACGACCGGCGACATGGTCATCCGGTACGGCCTGAGTACCTTCTTTCTCTTTTTAATCATTCTGATCGTCAGGATGGGGATCCATCACAGTCTCTTCCGGTCAACCGAGCTTTCCGTGGAAACACGGAGACGGTGGGCGGTCAACCTCAGAAATGGCCTGCTCTTTCTGTTTATTCTCGGGATGATTTTCATTTGGGCGCCGCAACTCCAGACTTTTGCCGTTTCCGTATTTGCCGTCGCCGTCGCCTTTGTCCTGGCCACCAAGGAAATCATTGACTGCTTGAGCGGATCAGGACTCCGGGTGCTGACCAAAGCCTATTCGTTGGGGGATCGCATCGAAATCGGAGGGATTCGGGGAAACGTGGTCGACCACAACGCCCTGACCACCACGGTGTTGGAAATCGGACCCGGCCAGACCTCTCACCAATATACCGGCCGGGCCATGGTCATTCCCAACAGCTTTATTTTCGATCACCCCTTAACCAATGAAACCTATACCAAAAAATACCGCCTCCATATTGTGACGGTCCCGTTGAGTACCGATGATGATTGGAAAACTGCCGAACGTCTGCTGCTGCAGGCCGGAGAAGAAGAGGCCGCCCCGTTTATCGATGAGGCGAGGACGTATCTCAAAAAACTCGAAGGCAAGTTGTGGCTGGATGCCCCTTCCGTTGAACCACGGGTCACCATTCAGTTGCCTGAGCCAGGCCGCATTAATTTATTACTCCGCGTGCCCTGCCCGACTCAATATCCCTCACGTCTGGAACAAGCGATCCTGCGAAGATTTCTTGCTGAATTTTCCTTTGCTCCCCGCCTGGTTATACAGGAATCTCATTCCTCCCATTAGCAGTGGATTGGCCTTTCCACCGGTTTTTATGGTAAACCCTTGTTACTCGTTTTTTTAGTTCAGCATCCTCGCTGAACAGCCATCAATCCAGACATTGCCGAGTTCACGATCCACATCGAGGCTCTACACATCGTGTCGGGCGGAGGACAAGAACTGAATATCCCGATTCAGGAAAGGCACATCCATGATTGTCGACATACTCGAGAATGATCCACTCTGGTACAAAGACGCCATTATTTATGAACTCCATGTTCGGGCGTTTTGCGATAGTAACGCCGATGGCATAGGGGATTTCAAAGGGCTTACCCAAAAACTCGATTATCTCCAGGATCTGGGTGTGACCGCGATCTGGCTACTGCCCTTTTGTTCGTCTCCCCTCCGGGACGATGGTTATGACATTTCAGACTACACCAACATTCATCCGCATTATGGAACCAGGCGGGACTTTCAGGCCTTTGTCCGGGAGGCCCATCATCGCGGATTACGCGTGATTACCGAATTAGTGGTGAATCACACCTCGGATCAACATCCCTGGTTTCAGCGCGCGCGGAAAGCCCCACCCGACAGCAAATGGCGGAACTGGTACGTGTGGAGTGAGAACCCCGATCTCTATTCCGACACCCGCATTATTTTTAAAGATACCGAACACTCGAATTGGGCCTGGGACCCCGTGGCCAAGGCGTATTTCTGGCATCGTTTTTTTTCTCATCAGCCGGACCTGAATTACGACAACCCTGCGGTGCAAAAGGCGATCTTTGAGGTCCTGGATTTCTGGCTGGAACTGGGTGTGGACGGCTTGCGACTGGATGCCGTGCCCTATCTCTTCGAGCGGGAAGGGACCAATTGTGAAAACCTTCCGGAAACGCATGCGTTTCTCAAAACACTGCGAACGCACGTCGATAAAAAATTTAAAAATCGGTTCTTTCTCGCGGAAGCCAATCAATGGCCGGAAGACGCTGCGGCCTATTTTGGGAAGGGCGATGAATGTCACATGAACTTTCATTTTCCCTTGATGCCCCGCCTGTTCATGTCAATGCAAATGGAAGATCGGTTTCCCATTATCGATATTTTGGATCAGACTCCCGCGATCCCGGAAGCCTGCCAATGGGGACTCTTTTTACGTAATCACGATGAACTCACACTTGAAATGGTCACGGATGAAGAACGGGATTACATGTACCGCGTCTTTGCCCATGATAAGCAGGCCAGGATCAATCTGGGAATCCGGCGGCGATTGACTCCGCTCCTTGGGAATGACCGGAAAAAGATTGAACTGATGTACAGCCTGTTATTCTCGATGCCGGGCACACCGGTTATCTATTACGGGGAAGAGATCGGGATGGGGGATAATTTTTATTTAGGCGACCGGAACGGAGTCCGGACTCCCATGCAATGGAGTGCGGATCGCAATGCCGGATTTTCCTATGGCAATCCGCAGAAACTGTATCTGCCCATTATCATTGACCCTGAATATCATTACGAAGCCGTCAACGTCGAACTCCAACAAAATAACGCACAGTCTCCCCTCTGGTGGATGAAGCGCATCGTCTCCTTGCGTAAACGCTATAAGGTCTTTGGACGAGGCTCCATTGAATTTCTGCATCCGTCCAATCGGAAAGTCCTGGTCTTCCTCCGGCGCTATCAGGACGAAACCATTCTGGTCGCCGTGAACTTATCCCGCCATGCCCAATGGGTCGAACTTGATCTCGCTGAATTCAAAGGACGACGTCCCATGACCTTGTTCGGACGGAGTAAATTTCCAGCCATTGGCGATTTGCCCTATCTGCTCACGCTGAGCGGACACGCCTTTTACTGGTTTGCCTTGGAACCGGTTGAATCCGGAAAACCCGAGGCTACGGGGAAGGCGGAACAAGGGTTGCCCACCATCACCATCGCGAAGGATTGGGATCACCTCATCCAAAAACGGGAAAAGGCCAAACTGGAAAATATATTACCGCAATACCTGCAAAGCCGACGATGGTTTGGCGGCAAGGCCCGCACCATGCAATTCGTGGAAATCACGGAAACGATCCCCCTTCCGCAGGAAGATCCTTTGGCCGTCCTCGCACTCATCCGCGTGGAATACACCGAGGGAGAACCGGAGATGTACCTCTTACCCTTGCAGTATCTTCCGGCCGATCGCATGGCCCCACTCGTGGACTCTCCGGCAGCCATTGCACGCGTGCGAGTCAAAATGAAAGACGGTGAGCAGGAAGGCCTGCTGATCGATGCCATGTGGGATCGGGAGTTTCAAAAAATGCTGTTGGAGAGTATTTCCCGAAACCGCCGGTTTACTGGTCCGGCGGGCGATTTGGCCACTCAAGCCACGAAAATCTTCCGACGGCAGCTTCAGAAAGAGTTCCCGACCCTTGAACCAACACTGCTGAAGGGTGAACAAAGCAATTCCTCGGTCTTGTTTGGACATGACTTCATCTTAAAACTCTACCGCAGGGCCGAAGTCGGCGTGAATCCTGATTTTGAAATCGGACGGTTTTTAACCAATAAAGGGTTTCCGCACATCGCCCCACTGGCAGGCTCCATTGAATATCAACGGGACAATGGCGACCTCCTGACATTTGGCATCTTACAGAAATTTATTCAAAACGAAGGAGACGCCTGGAAATACACGTTGGATGAACTGAGTCGATATCTGGAAGAAGCGCTCACCCATCCCACAGCCATCACCACCTCGTCCATTCCTCAGAAATCGCTGATGGCCCTGGTGGACGAAGAGATTCCGTCCGGCGCCCGCGAATGGATTGGTCCGTATTTGGAAGAAGCACGGTTGTTGGGTCTTCGAACAGGAGAACTGCACGCCGCGCTCGCCTCCGATTCCGAAGATCCGGAATTTAAACCTGAACCCTTTACGGATTTTTACCGGAGGGGTCTCTATCAGAGCATGCTGGGAACGGTCAACATGAACTTTCCTCTTCTTCGCGCTCAGGTCAAAGGGCTTCAGGACCCCGTGCAATCCCTCGCGAAACACGTGTTGGACGGAGAAGGCCGGTTACGCAAACGTCTGTTAACCATACGGGACCGGAAACTCACCTGCACCCGCATCCGGTGCCATGGCGACTACCATCTCGGCCAGGTGCTCTATACCGGAAAAGATTTCATCATCATCGACTTTGAAGGCGAGCCGGCCAGGCCCTTGAATGTTAGACGACTGAAGGAATCCCCCCTGCGCGACGTCGCGGGCATGCTGCGATCCTTTCATTATGCGGCGCATGCCTCCTCTATTGGATTGGTCGAGGGCGTTCGACCTGAAGACTTTACATTGCTGGAACCTTGGGCCCGCTATTGGCAAATATGGGTCAGCGTCAGCTACCTCAAGGCCTACCTATCCATCAAAGAAGTCCGTGACATTCTGCCCCCGTCATCGGATGACATCCAAATTTTGCTAAATGGATATTTACTCCAAAAAGCAATCTATGAACTCGGCTATGAACTTAATAACCGGCCCCATTGGGTGCGTATCCCCCTGGATGGCATTCTCCAAATTTTAGAAGTGGACTGATGTGTCGGAAACCGAGTCTTGAACCGGAAGTCCGGCGGACTCATGGCCGTCCAGAAATATCAGGCCTTCTTGACGGGGAACAATTGCCAATCGTCATTTACCGGAATATCCGAAGAGTCACCCACGAAGGAGTGCGTCATGCCTACTATTCCCAAAACGTTACAAACCCTGATCATTGAACATGTCGAGCCGGAACTGGATGGAGGACGCTATCCGGTCAAACGGATCGTCGGGGAGAACCTGGACGTCACAGCCGACGTGTTTAAGGAAGGACACGACACCATCGGGGCCGTACTTCGTTACAAAGTGCTGGGGCAGAAGGAATGGTCGGAAACCCCCATGCATCACGTCGATAATGACCGGTGGGCTGGCTCATTTCTCCTTGCAGAAAATACCCGATATCTATATTCCGTGGGAGCCTATGTCAGGAGTTTTGAAACCTGGAGAATTGAACTGACCAAGAAACATGGGGTGCTTCCGGACCTTTCCAGTGAATTATTGGAGGGGGAAGCCCAAGTCAAAGAGGCGATGACCAAAGCAAAAGGTCCCGATAAATCCGAGCTGAAACTCTGGTTGGAAAAATGGAAGTCGTCTTCCGACCAGGAAGCACGGATCGCCATCGCCCTG
>CAZBQO010000119.1:0-6798 GCA_964494125.1 uncultured Nitrospira sp.
CAGTCGACGTTGAATAGTTCGGCGAAGGGGACGGGCACCGTATTGTTGTTCAAACCCTTCGTCAATCAACCACTGCTTCACCTCGTCAGTTACATCCAAAAATACTCCTCTTTCCACCAGACGAGCATTGAGTTCTCCAATGAGAATATCAACGATACTCACCAAATGTTCTTTCGTAAGTTGGTGGAAGACAACTAATTCATCGATACGATTTAAGAATTCAGGACTGAAATGACGCTTTAACTCGGCAAGGACTTCGCCTCGCATACGTGAAGAATGCTCAGCCTCCACATCACGCTGGAACCCAAGGGATACCCCCTTTTGAATGAATCGAGTCCCCAAATTTGAGGTCATCACCAAAATGGTATTTTTAAAGTCCACCTTCCGACCTAAACTATCCGTCAATACTCCATCATCAAGGACCTGCAGCAACACATTAAAAATATCGGGATGGGCCTTTTCGATTTCATCAAATAAGACAACTGAATAGGGACGACGTCTTACTTTCTCCGTCAATTGCCCACCTTCCTCATATCCCACGTAACCCGGAGGGGCCCCAAACAGCCGTGAACTGGTAAATTTCTCCTGATACTCTGACATGTCTACCCGGATCAACGCATCATCAGTATTGAACAAGAATTCCGCTAATGCGCGAGCCAACTCCGTCTTCCCAACCCCCGTTGGACCAAGGAAAATAAACGACCCAATGGGTTTTTTGGCATCTTTCAAACCTGCCCGCGACCGACGGATGGACCGACAGACCGCGGAAATGGCTTCTTCCTGTCCTATAATACGTTTGTGAAGGTATTCCTCCATGTGCAGCAGTTTTTCAGACTCTTCTTCTTCAAGTTTAAAGAGAGGGATCCCAGTCATTTTCGAAATGACATACGCCACATCCTCGCCTGAGATAACCGGTCTGTTTTTCTCTTGCTTTTTCTTCCAATCACGCTTGGAATCATCTAATAATTTGCGGAATCGCTCTTCCTCTTCACGAAATTTCACGGCTTCCTCAAAATTCTGAAGCCCGATTGCCACTTCTTTTTCACGAGCGACTCTTTTGAGTTCCTGTTCCAGGGACTTCAACTCAGGTGGGAGAGCATAGGTTAGCAACTTTGCTCGCGAACCTGTTTCATCAATAAGGTCAATAGCCTTATCGGGTAAAAACCTGTCGGTGATATATCGTTCACTCAGTTTCACCGCCTCTTCAACTGCCTCATCCGTAATTTCAACGCCATGATGTTCTTCGTATCGATCACGAAGCCCCTGAATGATTTGCACAGTCTCTTCTACTGAAGGAGGCTGAACATAGATAGGCTGAAACCGCCGTTTAAGTGCCCCATCCTTTTCAATATGTTTTCGATATTCATCCAGGGTCGTTGCACCAATGCATTGAATTTCCCCCCGAGATAAAGCCGGCTTTAACATATTCGCAGCATCAATGGACCCTTCAGCAGCACCCGCACCGACTAACGTGTGAAGTTCATCAATAAAGAGAATAATATTCCCAGCTTGGGAAATTTCCTTCATCACCACCTTGAGCCGTTCCTCAAATTGCCCACGATATTTGGTTCCTGCTACCAAGGAACCAAGATCCAAGGCAATGACCCTACGGTTCAATAAATTATCTGGAACATCCAGGCCAATGATTCGCTGAGCCAGCCCTTCCACAATGGCTGTTTTCCCCACGCCGGATTCACCAATTAATGCCGGGTTATTTTTGGTTCGACGGCTGAGAATTTGAAGAACCCTCTGGATTTCATCCGAACGTCCAATTACAGGGTCCAGCGTTCCCTCCTGAGCCAATTGCGTCAAATCCCTGCCAAATTCATCCAACGCAGGTGTGCTACTTTTTTTATCTCGCTCTCTAGTCCCTGATTTTCGAAGGAATGTGACGGTCAATTGACGAGCAGTTAGAAGATTGGCCCCTAGACTACGAAGAACTTTCCCCCCAATGCCTTCTTCCTCACGAAGAAGACCGAGAAGCAGATGTTCGCTCCCGATATGGTTGTGTCCCAGCAGTCTGGCCTCCTCGACACCATACTCAATCACTTTTTTCACTCTGGGACTAAATGGGATTTCACCGAACGTAACTGTTGTACCACCTCCGGGTAGATTCCGTTCTATCTCAAGGCGGATTTGTTCCGGCGAGAGACCCATTTTTTTGATGATCATCAAGGCTATGCCGTCTGACTCTCGAAGAATCGCAAGGACCAAATGCTCGGTGCCCAGATAATCGTTTTGGTGCCGTTCCGCTTCTTCTCTGGCAAGGATGATGATTTTTCTACCACGATCCGTGAATCGTTCGAACATTGGACCTCCTCTAGCCGATTATTCGCGAAACTTTTCGCTCACACATTCGTCTATTATCCACAAATAAATTCGAGAAAAATTCACAATTTCAGTCTATCCGTGATCCTTCAAAACTGTCAAGTCAGTAGCTGGAGATGAGAGACTCCGGCAACAGAAATGATGATTTAGTCTACCAATCAAAATATGCTAAGAAAAGCCTCTTGTCCATATACGGATAAAATTGCCTACGCCATTACCGAAAAACTCCTCGCTTGCTATCAGATCAATGAAGACACTACCATCCTGACGCCTGACAACACCATTCCTTTCTAAGCACATGTCTATCTTCCAGACCATCGGGATCATCACCAAACCTAACGCCCCCAATATTCAGAAGGAGACCTCCTATCTCCGTGACTGGTTGGTGGCCCATCACAAAACGGTGATTCTTGATTCTACCCAAGGCTTTCCTACCTCGGATAGTCCCACCCGTCTTCAGATTGCCAAGGAAGCCGACCTTCTCATTGTATTAGGTGGCGATGGCACGATGTTAAGCGGAGCAAGGCTTGTTGAGCAACGAGGGATTCCCATCCTGGGTGTCAATATGGGAGGCCTGGGTTTCCTCACTGAAATCAACTTCGACGATCTCCCCACAGCCTTAGGAAAAGTTTTCGCAGGAGAATGGCAACTGGATAAACGCCTGATGTTAAAAGTCCAGCTACAACGGGGTGACCAAATCCTCTGCACATACTCGGCATTAAATGACGTGGTAATAAGTAAAGGACATTTGGCGAGAATGATCGCCACCAAAATATGGGTAAATCACGCATTTATGACAAACTTGCGTGGTGATGGATTGATCGTTGCTACCCCGACAGGATCGACTGCTTACTCCCTTTCGGCAAAGGGTCCGATTTTAGATCCACGGCTGGAAGTATTGCTAATCAATCCAATCTGCCCGCACACCTTTTCCCACCGCCCCTTCCTTGCCCCTGGTGATGTGCCGATCACCATTGAACTGACAAGTCAGGAACCAGCCATGGCGACCATAGATGGCCAAGTGGGAGTGGAAATGCTGACTGGTGATCTTGTGCAAGTGCGAGCCTCGGACCACCGCACGCATCTTATTCGTTTTCCCGAACGAAGCTACTTTGAGGTATTACGTACAAAATTAAAGTGGGGGGATGGGTGACTCCGGCCTTCAAGACTCTCGACAACCAACACGACAAATTTCATTGACTATCCCATTAGCTTCATAGTCTGGCAAATCTGAAATTTCACTTATTGTATTCGTCAAGGCAGTCTGCCTCTACTTATCAAAAAATAGAGGATTGGATTCAAAAAAAAAGAAAGCGGAGAATGTCCAGGCAAGCAACCTGCAGGAGGGCTCTAATTTCAATAGAGACTTATGGCGCACACTCGGGGCATTCTTTCCGCTCAACAGGGGCATAAAATTCAGATGCGGTGAGAGGAAAAACTTGATCGCAGGTTTCGCAATAGCGAATTTCAAAAAATGGCACGCCGTCCTCATTGATCTCGCACGGCAACAATAAATCAATGGGGTCGAATCCTAGGGATTTTTCATCGGGAAACTTGACCACTGCAAGCCGAACGTTAAAAAATTCAAATACCCCTTCCTTGCCCTTATACCGATCTTCATGACCCATCACATACACGGGCTGACCTTTACGTTTAATCCGAAGATCCTTTAAGGTTCGCTCGGTCTCAGATGCACAATAAAAGTCTTGAGCTGGGTTTGGGTCGCTCATTCTGGCAAAATCCCTCTGTCGTATGTATACATCAGACTGATCCTTCCGCTAATAGCTGGACCAGCTTGTAGCATGGCCCCAAAAAGGAGGTCAAGGCTGATGGAACTGACAGACCATTCACAAAGGAGGCGTATTTATGGCTGACATCCTCATTTATCACAAACCAACATGCTCCACCTGCCGACAGGTCATCAAATTAGTGGAGGAAAGCGGACAACCCTTTACGACCATTAACTATTACGAAAAAACTTTTTCCAAATCCACGCTCAAAGGGCTTCTCAAAAAAGCGGGGATCAAATCCTCAGAAATCATCCGTAAAAAGGAAGAGATCTACAAAAAGCTGAACTTACAAGACTCAGAATTCACCGATGATGAATTATTAGACATCCTCATCAAACACCCGGATCTCATCCAACGTCCTCTGGTTCAAAAAGGGGACCAAGTAATCCTCGCCCGCCCTCCGGAAACCGTCACCAAAATTCTTTAACAAAATCTTCGCGTGAGAATTGAGGCGGGCCACTAATCAAAATGGCCGCTGGATAGAATCTGAGGCGGTACTGCCGAAATAGTCGGTTTTGAGAAATTGGTAGGCTTCGATAATACGCCGCAGTTCCGGCTCGGAACTGCGGTCACCTTGCCGAATATCAGGATGTATCTTCTTGGCCCGCTCTCGAAAGGCTCGAGTCACCACCGGCAAAGGACTTCCAAATTCAACACCCAGCACTTCATAGGCTTGGACAGACGAACGAATTTCCCCACGAACAGAAGTGGGCTCTCCCTCCCCTCCGCCGCCGCCGGCAGCCTTGAAAAAATTAAAGAGATTGATCTTGTGCCTTCGACGGCGAGGGCGCTGCCTGATCTCACTTTCAAACTCTTCAAACCGGTCCTCAATAAATTCTAAGCGCGATTCCAAGCGCTGGGCGGTAGTCAATTCGGTAATATCCTCCAACTCCCCCTCAACCAACCCCAACATCCGATCAACCTCGATCAACCCTTGCTCAACATGCAAATAGGCCTCTGTCCGCTCTTGAAACATCGTTTCAATAGCAAAGTCCAAGCTTTGCTCAGATTGATCGCGAAGCTTAGCAATCCGCCGACTCATGCCAGCCACAAACTTCCGTCGATTGTTCTCATTTAACGCCATAATGCCAATGCTCAAGGAAAATTTGGGGCCGATTGTACCACAACTGGCCACCATGCAAGGATGTTTGTTATGACTTGAAAGGAAGGCCCCAAATTGAAAATAGTTAATAAATAGCTGAGATTGCCCCCCAGCTTGATGATTGGTATCCTGATGACCTTTGTGAACCCTCGAAGATCTTCAGACCAAAGGAACCCGAGTTATCTCTCAAATATTTAACTTTCTTCAGACTTTCCCAAATCTTATTGAAGGAGGGTTTCATGAATCACTACCTGCTTATTTTGGGAAGTAGCTTTTTTCTCTCCATCATCCTTACGCCAACAGCCTGGTCAGTCAACCCTGCCGGCTATGGCAGCGCAGGTGGTGAATTCAACATCAAAATCTCCAGGGTCCCTTCGAATGAGATAGCCAAAGCCAAATCGGCAAAACCTCCCATTGAGCCCACTTCGGAGATCCTTGCCGAAGGAAAAGAAATCTTTCTGGGACGTGGAGGCTGTATTAGTTGTCATGGGGCCGAAGGAAAAGGAAATGGGCCGGCCGCAAAAAATCTTCCCATTCAACCGAGAAATTTCACCAACCCGAAGTTTAACACCTATCGAACACCGGGTGAAATGATGTGGGTCCTCAAAAACGGAAGCATGGGACAGACAGGCCGGGTCCCTGGAACAGGAATGCTTCCGGTTGTCCAGCCCAAGGGTTTCATTTCGGAGGAAGATGGATGGAAGGTGTTACTGTATGAACGAAGCCTCGGAGAGCAACAACCATAATACTTCTTTTTCCTAACGTATTGATTATTCCAGAGTATACCGCCTCTATTATTATTTTCCTGAATCACATTGAGTGAAAAACCTTTATGTCTGAATCCACAACAGAGCGCCAACCCAATCGGCTGAGTCACGAAACCAGCCCTTATCTCCTCCAACATGCCTACAACCCGGTAGATTGGTTCCCCTGGGGAGAAGAGGCGCTGAATCTGGCAAAAAAAGAAAATAAGCCTATCTTGCTCTCCATAGGCTATTCAGCCTGCCATTGGTGCCACGTCATGGAGCGGGAATCCTTTGAAAATCAGGCCATCGCGGATCTGATGAACCGCTACTTTGTGAATATTAAAGTGGACAGGGAAGAACGTCCGGATTTGGATGAAATCTATATGCAGGCCACGACTGCCATGAACCAGGGGCACGGCGGATGGCCCATGACCGTATTTCTCACCCCTGATCAGGAACCCATTTTTGCGGGAACATATTTCCCTCCCACTGACCGCTATGGTCGTCCGGGATTCGGATCAATTCTGACAAACATTGGAGAGGGGTGGAAGAAAGATCAAGCCAACATCACCCAACAAGCCAGTCGATTCACCTCACGCCTGCGAAACGCCCTGGAACCCGCATCTCCCCTTGCCGTTGGTGCAGCCGAGATTGAAGATGCCGTCAAGCAATATGCCCGTGATTTTGACGCCCGTTACGGGGGATTTGGACGTGCCCCCAAATTTCCACCTGCCACCGGCCTTTCCTTTCTCCTGCGCCAATATCACTGGAGTCGAGAGAAGAAAATACTCGCCATGGTCACCAAAACCCTGGATGGGATGGCCGAAGGCGG
>CAZBQO010000120.1:0-6789 GCA_964494125.1 uncultured Nitrospira sp.
GCCGATGAAAATGATGAAGAGAAACCTCATGAAGGGCTCCTTAATTTGATGATTGCCGTACCGTACGGGTTGATTGTTGGATGATCTCATTGGGGTTTTCCATCATTTTCTTGGGTGCCAATAGACCAGGTGAATTCCAAATGATTTCCGATTCAATGGAGCGCCCTAGTGGCTACAATTTATAGCCGGGGTGAGACGGACATGAACATGCCTCAAAAGATGGGGAATTAAGGTCTCGTGTGTGCTCGTTAAGGAGTCCGGTGAAGTTTCGGGATTGGGGGGCAAAACATATGGAGGTTTGGGACATTCGAGATAGAAGTGACAGAGGGAGAAGTAGAGAGCGGATTCGCTTCTCGGCATGGTTTCTCAGATGATTGGCCACACCGGTAGGCGGGGCAATCGCTTTGTGTTCATTTTCGACATCTACAAGGGGAGGGGGGAAGACCGGATCGTTCTCTGGTCGGCGGTTAAGGTGGGAGGTCTTGTCAGTCGATCTTAAGGGTTGTTCTCAAGAACTAAGGCATCGCTGAAGTCTACTGGTTGGAAAGATTGTGGATCTGTTGTTCCAATTCTTCGATGCGGTCCAACAATTCCAAAGCCACGCTGACTCCCGGCCAGTTAATCCCTAAGTCTCGATGTAACCGGAGCCCGCGGCTTAACCGGTCAATGGCGTCTTCGGGAAACAACACCATCCCCTCAGGGTCCGGTTCCGGTGGTTGAATAATTTCCCATTGCAAGCAGACCTCCAGCATGTCTTCACCGATCCCTAATCGGGTACAGACTTCTTCACGGCGAATTCTTCCGAAGGTGATAATTTCCGCGGTAACCTGTTCTAAGGATGGGTCTGAGTCGTCAGTCATTGGCGGCCTCACGAAGAAGAGTTGAACGGGGATCAGGGTGATCGAACTTAGCTAATTGCTCATAGAGTTGTTGTTCCTCGGAAGAAGGAGTTTCAGGAGTGACGATGTCCAGAACCACAAATTGATCTCCATGCCCCCCTGTTCGTTTGGGCAGTCCCTTGCCCTTTAATCGCATTCGTTGTTGGGATTGGCTGCCGGCGGGAATTTTCAGACGGACTGTTCCTGATAACGTGGGCACCGGAATGTCGGTGCCCAATACGGCCTCCCACGGCCAAAGCGGGAGAGTGACCACAATATCTGAATCTTTGCGTTGAAAGACGGGATGAGGGGCAATTTGTACATGAAAGAATAAATCCCCTGGTGGTCCTCCTCCGCGACCAGGCGCGCCTTTGCCTTTTACACGAAGTCGTTCGCCGTCTCGAACTCCGGCTGGAATGCGAACTTCAATTGAGCGAGGGGTTCCCCCGGCATCAGAAAGATTTAAGGCGCGGCGCGTGCCGGTGAAGGCCTCCCGGAGTGAGATCGGCAGACTGACTTCCAGGTCGGCCCCCGCCATCGCGAAGCCGCGAAAACCGGCCCCTTCCCGTTGAGCCCCCTGCCGGAACATGCTCTCAAAAATATCACTGAAATCAGCGCCTCCCTGGGTAAATCCACCAGGACCTCCCCCCGGATACGTTCCACCCCCTTGTTGGCGGGCCCGTTCATAGGCCTCGGCTTCCTTCCAGTTCATGCCGTATTGATCGTATTTTTTTCTGTTTTCCTCATCCCCAAGGACTTCATAGGCTTCGTTCAGCTCTTTGAATTTCTTTTCCATTTCCGTCTTTTTTTCGCCGGGATGTAAATCCGGATGATATTGGCGTGCCAGTCGACGATAGGCTTTTTTGAGCTCTTTGGCGTCAACGGTTTTTTTGACTCCCAGTATGTCGTAAAGATCGCGTTGTGCTGATGCCATAGATAAAAATCCTTGACTAATTTAAGAAAGGGCTAGGCTCATGAAGAACAGCAAGGTGTAAAGCTAGCGTGTTTCCCTAAAAGAATACAAGAGCCCAGGATGAGGCCGTGAACGCCTCTTTGAGAAAATTTCGTAGCGGGGTAGCTATGGGCCGGGGTACTCAAATGATAGTTCGTATCGTCCGACGCAGGATACGCACGCTCAACGTGTATGAGCCTCGCATACCACAATCTGGGTTCAGAGCCTGTTAGCCCTGTCTTTTCGACCAAATGGCGGGATCTCACCTCCTTTTTGGAGCAAAAAAACAATGAAATTCAATTCGAAATTTTTCTCATATACTATGACAAGAATTTTAGGACTTAATTTGTGGTAGCTCAGTTTTTGGGTTTGGGGGCACTCAATGGGCGCCCCCATTTCCCAGGATGCAGAACCCTTCAGCCATTCAAAATTAGGGGGTAATCGAGAAAAAGATCGTGCTCCGTCCGCGTTGGAGGAGCAGCAAAACTCTATCTTTGGATTCGAGTTTCCCTGTTAACCGATGAAAGTCATCCGCATTGTTGACGGTTTCACGGTTAATTTCGAGAATAATGTCACCTTCCCGTATGCCGGCCCGGAAAGCGGAACTTTCGGGATCAACCTTTGTCACTTTCACGCCCTTTTCCCCTAAGGGCATGGATTCCGCGGTGATCCCCGATAAGGCATGATGTCCTCTCAATTCTCCTGTCGAGGCGAGTGCTCTGGCATCTTTAGGCATTTCCGAAAGGGTCACTTGTACTTCATGGGGGTTTCCATCCCGGAGGACATGTAATGTGACGGGGGAATTGGGCACACTTTCCGCCACCAAAGATCGGAGATGCCGGGTGTCGGCCACAGTCTGCGAATCATATTTTCGAATGATATCTCCGCGTTGGATACCGGCCTTTTTTGCAGGGCTGTCTTCCATCACTTCGCTGACCAGTGCCCCCTGCGTATCCGGAGTATCAAATTGGGCTTGGAGATCCGGCGTGAGGTCCTGAATCGAAACGCCCAGCCATCCTCTGACCACCTTCCCATGCTGAATAAGATTGGCCTGAATAGACTTGGCCATGTTGCTGGGAATGGCAAATCCAATTCCCATATATCCCCCGGAGCGGCTAAAAATGGCTGTATTGATCCCGATCAACTCTCCCTGGAGATTCACTAAGGCCCCACCCGAATTGCCGGGATTGATTGCCGCATCGGTCTGAATGAAGTCTTCATAATCGACAATTCCCACATTGGCCCGACCCACCGCACTGACAATTCCCATGGTGACGGTTTGGCTCAGCCCGAATGGATTGCCAACGGCCATCACAATTTCACCGACCTGTAATTGATGGGAATCTCCCCATGGCAAGACAGGCAGATCCTTGGCCTCAATTTTGAGTAGAGCCAAATCCGTTTTGGGATCAGTTCCTATGACCTTGGCTGAAAAGGTTCGCTTATCGGATAACAGCACTTGAATGGCATCACTATTTTCAATCACATGATTATTCGTGATGATATACCCATCGTCACTCACAATGACCCCGGAACCTCCAGCTTCTTGACGAGGGGAGGGAGGTGTCTCGAACCGCCGTTCAAATTCATCCCCGAAAAATCGACGGAAGAAGGGATCATCAAAAAATGGTGATCGCAATGTTTCCGGGCTTTTGGCTGTGCCGGTTGTGGAAATATTGACCACAGCGGGACGCGCCAGCTTGGCCACCTGAATAAGTGCGGTGCTCTGAGCCTGGGCGCCTTGTTGCCCAAATGAGAGTGCACCAGACACCAAGGGTTGCGGGGAGGAATCCGAAAGAGGCGTACCGCTAATCTTCAATTGTGGTGAGAGGCCTGGCAGTAGACTTGAGTCCCCGGCGATTCCCAGGCCCAAACACATGCCAGCGATCAGCAGAGCTATACCAATGAAGGTGAAAATGGCCATTTGCCGTCCATTCCATCTTTGACTTAGTTGGGATTGACTCATCATTGGACCTCACGAAGTAGATTCGACTATGTGAAACGAACTCTCATACAAGCAGTCTTGTTTCACATCAAGAACGCCCAAGCCTTAAAGCGCTGGGATTTTCAAAAGTTTGGGCCTGTTTTTTGGATAGTTCATTCAAAAAATGTAATGAACCATTTCAGAATCAGCGCATCTATCAAAATGATCACGCCAATACAACCGATAATGAGCAACTCAAACATAAATACCTCCCTTTCTATTTCTCATAGGTTTTTGAGAGAGAGGGAATCCCTATTTCTTTGGTCATAAGGACCTGCCACAGACTTTCACCTCCTAGGTGATGGCAATGTGGCGCACAGGTGATTTTGCCTGAGGGTCTTTCGCGATAGTGATGGTCAAGACGCCATTCTTAAATTTTGCTTCGACGGTGTTTTCATCCGCATCCGTTGGTAGAGACAGCATACGTTGAAACGACCCGTACGAACGTTCGACTCGATGATAGTGTTTATTCTTGTCTTCGTGCTCGGATCGTTTTTCGCCCTGAATCATCAAGGTCCCGTCCGCGAGCGTCAATTGAATATCTTTCTCAGCAACGCCTGGCACCTCCACGGTAATGGTGTACTGCTTCTTGTCTTCACTGATGTCAACGTGCGGCAGAATGAAGCCTCCCCACGAACTTCCGTTTTCTCTTCGTCCCGGCGACAGAGGGAATCCTTGGAAGACGTTGTCAAACAGTTGGTCGAGGTCACGATGGAACCGAGCCAGTGGATGGTCGCTCGATCCGGATACGCTCTGACTTCGTGCTGATTGAGATTGTTCTTCTTCTTTTTTGAACCAATTCCAGGGGGTAAGAAGATTTTTGAGTTCCATGATGTGTGTCCTCCTTTCGTCGAAAAATTTGAATAAGAAGGTTTTTCATGCCTGGCACACCGGAGATGTCAGCCTTGTGCTAGATAACCCGCCATGCCTATTTCCTCCGTCGCCCCAACTCCGCTGACGAAATATTTTTTATATATATTAGAGCTAATTCAGGTTTCGACAAAGTCAAGCCATCTGAGCGGAGGTGGAGGTCGGGCGGCAGGAACACCAGGCCAGTTGGGGATGAACACCAGGCGATTTTCATGCCTCTTGACTTTTTTGGACCGGAGATTATTTTAATGATGACAATTAGAAATGATTGAAAAGCTACGATGAGAGGAGGTGAATGTTATGGGTGGTATGATTGAAGGCGTGATTGCCATTATGGGACTAATGGCGGGTGTGATCGTAGCCCTCACGGCTTTGTTAGTTGGAGATGCTCCAAGCTCATCAGAGCTGAAAGGGTCTTACCGAAAATCCCGTACCATTCTCCCCAGTGATGAGCGGGTTGCTGCCTAACGCAGAGATTCTCAGTCCCGCTTATGAGCGGGCCTTTATTGATTTTCTTTTTTCCTCGCCCCTGTTCCTGCTTCGGCCAAGCGAGAAAGGAGGATGTCAATTATGAAACGATTTATCGTTGTTGCAACAGTAGTTATAAATCTGGTCTTGATTGGGTCACTGGCATTTGGAAATCCCGGCATACTCCCGAAGCATCCGGGCTATCCCATGGGTGATTTCAAAGACCCTGTCTTAGGTATGCCGACGGCGAATGACCCGGGAGAGAGCCCACCATCACTGGAAGAGTCATTGAAACAAGCCGCAGCATTTCATGATGCTCATGCCATCAACCCCATGAATGAGATTCGACCAAATATCGTTCATGACCAGCAGAAGGCTGTCTCTACGGGATCGGCTAATAATGAAAAGAGCAAAAAGTGAATGGCGGTCTGACGATCACCCATGTAACCAACAATCCGGAGTCAGGAACAGGGCTATTGAAAGAGGGGATCAATTGATCCCCTCTTTTTATGAGGAATGGTCGAAAGGCATGAGAAGCTGAAAGACTGCCGATGGCAAGGACATGTTTTTCACCTACCGGCTGACTAAGGGGTCAGAAATGCCCGGCGAATGGCCACCAGAAATTCATTAATGCGTGGTAAATCGCGTTCATTCCCGCAGACAGCAATTAATTGCTCTGCCTGTGCGGTGAGTTCTTCCCCCCAATCCATCACGTCTCCTAATCGGTATTGTCCATTTTTGATGCGAGTCAGCCGTTCTCCTGCCGATGTGTCCGTAATGCGGATGTGAAAGCTTCCCGACTTGAGCAATTCACACAGATTGTAGAGAACACGGATATAGGCAGCTGCATACTTTGCCGGACGTCCATCTTTCTTATCCAGCAATTTGGTGCGTTGATTGTTGGCATAGTTGGTAAAGGCCTCAAAGGCTTTTTGGGGCGACCAAAGCGCCGGCAGCAGCATGCGCAGTTGTTCTCCCCATGCATCAGCTGTGATGACGGGGGCCACCAACGTCTCAAGAATAAGCGGATGGCCTTGTGTCCCCAGCAGAAGAAATTGGCCGATCTCCCAAGCCGTTTCATCCCCATCACCTTTGGTCCACTGCGAGGCGGGATATTTAAATCCCAACTGAAACATCTCCTCCGTCGGGATGACATAGACCCGCCGGTAATCACGGTCGCTCTTGTCGGATGCCAAGCCATGGGCATGGGAGCCCACGAGAACTTTGAGAAGAGTATGTGTACGATCGTCGGTGTGAGGATTCATGATCATTCGTTTCGAATCTACATCGTTAAGGGTGTGTGAACCCAAAGACGGTCAGGATGAGACCGCCGGTTGTCAAAATGGCGATCATTCCAGGCGCCACATATTTCATGAGCGGTTTTCCTCCAAACCATCCTGCTAACAGAGTCTTCACCACGGTATTCGTCATGGCAGCAAGAGTGATGGCTGTGGCGGCTGTCCAGGCCAGCAGCCCGTCCTGCTGTAACCGGACGATTGACAACATGATGGCATCGACGTCCGTGGTCCCGGCTAAGAGACTGGACGCATACAACCCTTGATCGCCCAGGTAGGTTTGGGCGGCTTTCGAGATGAACAGGACTCCGGCATACAATAGACCAAATCCCAGGGCTGGAC
>CAZBQO010000121.1:0-6771 GCA_964494125.1 uncultured Nitrospira sp.
GATCACCTTTTTTTGTCTTCTTGTCCTCTGGGTGGGCATGGGAACGACGCATTTACTTGGCCAGCAAATCCATCGAAAATTTGAAGATTCTTTGGAGCGTATTCCCTTTGTGCGTAGTATTTACTATACCCTCAAAAGTATGGCGGATGTCCTCAAGTTCCGCGATCGGTTTGGTCAAAGCAAAGTCGTCGCATTTCCGTTTCCGCGTGACGGGCTTTGGGCATTAGGTTTTGACATGGGATTACCTCCATCTAGGCTACAAGTTGCCCCTGGAGGACCTCTAATGATGGTCTTTGTTCCGACAGCCATCCATCCGTTTACCGGCTATCTGGCCTTTGTCCCAGAAGAAAGTGTGAATCGAATTCAGTTACGACCAGAAGAGGCAATGAAAATGGAGTTTTCAGCCGGACTGTACCGCCCCCGACCGGGATGGTTGTCACCAGCAAATGTTTCGACGAAGGATAGTTGACCTGGGAGTGGATATGTCATCCCCGGTAATAATCAGGCGGGCAACCATGTCTGATCTACAAACTATCGTAAGTTTCAACATGGCTTTAGCCAGGGAAACTGAAAATCGAACATTAGATATGCGGATTCTTGAGTCTGGTGTAGAGGCACTTCTCAAAGATTCTGGTAAGGGGTGGTATGCAGTTGCAGAAAAGTCTCTTTATGGTGACCGACCCATAGTCGTTGGGCAGATACTGGTCACTTTTGAGTGGAGCGATTGGCGAAACGGGAATTTTTGGTGGCTTCAAAGTGTGTACGTGCATCCAGATCAGCGTCAACAGCAAATCTTACGGCAGCTTTATGAGTATGTGCAAAGCCAAGCCCATTTGAACCAGGAACCCGTTTGTGGATATCGCCTCTATGTGGAAGAGAAAAATCATCAGGCCCACCAGGCCTATGCCCACCTCGGATTTCAAGAAACCGCCTACCATATGTATGAGAAAGAGTTTTCCTGGACATCCCCGTCCTTTCCCTAATCAATCGTGTAAAAGCCTCCTCCCTGCTATGGGTGAATGGGCTGGAGGACAGGTAGGACTGGCAATATGCGTTTTCCCGGATTGAAGCAGGGCGTACAGGCCTGTCGTATCAGCATGTTAGGAATTGGCTGGGCATGGACTGCCTCTGCGGTTTTGGCCAATCCCTCTGCCACTCAGGATTTGCTAAAAACCCGCCCCCATGTGAAAGATCTTGGGATCACCATCGGCCGGTATGCTTCGGGGGAAATGAATGCCATCACCGATGTCCAAGGGGTGAAAGTGGGACATGTCACCATTCATGAAGGCGAGGGGGCCTTGCTGGTAGGTCAAGGCCCGGTTCGGACCGGTGTGACCGTTATTATCCCGCGTGAAGATGTTTGGCATCATAAAGTTCCAGCTGGAGCGTTTGTATTAAATGGGACAGGGGAAATGACGGGGTTGGCCTGGGTTGCGGAATCAGGGTTTTTAGAATATCCCATCGCGTTAACGAACACGTTGAATGTCCCTCGTGTGGCAGATGGCGTCATGAGCTGGATGATGCAGCGCTATCCCGACATTGGGATAACTGATGATACGCTCACGCCTGTGGTAGCTGAATGCGACGATAGTCGACTGAATGATAGTCAGGGAAGGCATGTGTCTCCGGAAGATGTGGTTCACGCTCTGGAAACGGCAACAATAGGTCCTGTTCCAGAGGGGTCTGTCGGGGCAGGGACGGGGATGGTGTCCTATCAATTTAAAGGTGGCATTGGTACCGCCTCTCGAGTGCTTCCATCAGAAGATGGAGGATATCGTGTCGGCGTGTTGGTGAATGCCAACCATGGACGTCGGCATGAATTAATGATCGCGGGAGTGCCGGTGGGCCAGGTCTATAATTCTGACCTGCCAATCGTTTCACACAAAGCCCAGAAAGAATCGACCGTAGCAGCTCTGGGCGAGTTTCCGGGTGAGGTCCCTCAAAGACGGCAGGACAGCGGGTCCATTATTATCATTATCGCGACGGATGCTCCGCTTGATGCACGCCAACTGTCTAGACTCTCACGCCGGGCTACCATAGGCTTGGCGCGAACCGGGTCCATCTCCCATCATGGCAGTGGAGATTTTGTCCTGGCGTTTTCCACCGGCAATGTTATTCCTCATTATCCGGAACACCCGACATTTTTTATGGCCCATATGGCCGATACCCATATCAACCCCTTGTTTCAAGCCACGGTGGAGGCCACGGAAGAGGCCATTCTCAACGCTCTGCTGCAAGCCACAACGGTGACAGGGAGAGATGGACGACGTTTTGAGGCGAT
This sequence comes from uncultured Nitrospira sp., assembly GCA_964494125.1. Classification (GTDB taxonomy): domain Bacteria; phylum Nitrospirota; class Nitrospiria; order Nitrospirales; family UBA8639; genus Nitrospira_E. The sequence continues at coordinate 2,282 of CAZBQO010000121.1, forward strand.
CTCTGTTGAAAGACTCCGTTCGATTTTAAATGCCTATGGTCGCCCAATTCAGTAAGCAACTAACGTCCAGGGGGAATATTCTTTGGTTTTATCGAGACGGGTTAGGAAAAGAGGGCAAAAATTCACCAAATCTCTTTCATGGACATCGTTTGGCGGGGATTGCTAGACTTCGAAACAATTGAATTATGATGCAGTGTCACGTTGCCCTTTCCCAAGAAGCTCATCCTGAAGTGGCCGCTCAGGCGGTAGCAGCATCAGTCTATGAGGCATTAGGCCAAGCGGAGTGTCATCTCGCATTTGTCTTTTTTTCTCCCCATTATTCCTCAGACATTCAGCGCATGGTCGAAATCATCCACGAGAACCTTCGTCCTCAGGCACTGGTGGGGTGTATGGGACAAGGGGTGATTGGAGGCGATCAGGAAATTGAAGAACATCCTGGTCTGGTGCTCTGGGGTCTGAGAAGCACCGATATGCGAGTGGTGCCCTTCAAGTTAACGCCAAGCTCAGAGGGTGAAGAAGCGTCACTAGATGGCTGGCCGGTGGCATTAGAAGCCACCACCCATCCTTACACGTTTTTCCTCTTTGCCGATCCGTTTTCTACCCCCATAGATGAATTATTGTCCCTGTTAGAGGAGCATGCTCCAGGCTCGTCTGCTATTGGAGGAATTGCCAGTGGAGGCATGGATGTCGGGGAAAGCCGCCTGGTCTTTAATCGGGACATTATTGGATCCGGGGTCGTAGGTGTGGCGGTTAAGGGTGGATTGGAAATACGGACGGTGGTGTCTCAAGGGTGTCAACCTATTGGTGAACGGTATGTTGTGACCAAGGTCGATCGGAATGTCATTCAGGAGCTTGGGGGAATCCCGCCGTTGGAACGATTGGAAACCACCTTGAAAGCGTTGGATGAACACGAACAACAACAAGCGGCGCACGGGCTGCAAGTGGGCATTGCCATGGATGAACATCGCCCAGAATTCGGCCAAGGGGACTTTTTGATCCGAGGGCTGTTAGGAGCCGATCGGGAATCTGGGAGTCTCGCCATCGCGGATTTTGTCCAGGAGGGCCAGACGATTCAGTTCCATGTGCGGGATGCTCATGCCGCGAGTGAAGACTTCCATTTACTCTTATCCAAGGAGCGAGTGACCCATCCGGACAGTCTGCCAAAGGGCGCGTTGCTATTTAGTTGTAATGGACGTGGGCGGCGATTTTTCGAAACTCCTCACCATGATGTATCCACTCTGCAACAACAAATGGGGACCATGCCGATAGCGGGGTTCTTTGCGGGTGGGGAAATTGGCCCTGTGAGCGGAAAGAATTTTTTGCATGGCTATACGGCCAGTATGGCGCTGTTTTACGAAGAAGTGTCTCGCCCATCAAAAATGGGCATGGCATCGGATACGTTTCACACTAGCAAAGAGAGAGGTTCATGAAAAACGGTATGGCATTACAAGCAGGTCTTCGATTACCCGTATTCATTATAGGGTCTTGGATCATCCTCCTCATTATATTTGTATTGAATCCTCTGTCTGGGAAGGCTGCGGAAGAAGCGATGATGACCACGCCTTCCGGATTACAGTATGTCGATCTCGCCATTGGTTCCGGGCGTGAAGCCCATGCGGGAGAAACCGCCATCGTCCATTACACGGGGACACTCACCGACGGAAAAAAATTCGATAGCTCTAAAGATCGTAATTCACCCTTTTCCTTTCGATTAGGGGCGGGCCAGGTGATTAAGGGTTGGGACGAGGGCGTCGAAGGGATGAAAATCGGCGGTATCCGCAAATTGGTCATCCCGCCTCAATTGGGATACGGTTCCCGAGGGGCCGGAGCAGCTGTTCCCCCCAATGCCACTCTCATCTTTGAAGTCGAACTGCTCGATCTGCGTTGATGAACGAAACCCCGCTCGTTCCCGCCCATCGTGCGCTCAATGCCAAGCTGGTGGATTTCGCCGGCTGGCTCATGCCCATCCAATATACTGGTGTCCTTGAGGAGTATTTTGCGGTCAGGAAAGCGGCTGGTTTCTTCGACGTCAGTCACATGGGACGCATCGAGGTATCAGGAGACCAGGCTGAAGCCTTTCTTCAATGGGTCAGTACCAATGACGTCAGTCGCCTCCAGAAAGGGCAGGCCCAATATGGCATGGTCTGCCAACCCTCAGGTGGCATTCTCGATGACGTATTTGTCTATAGAACCGGGTCCGCCTCGTTTTTGGTTTGCGTCAATGCCTCCAATCGGGAAAAGATGCTCCAGTGGTTCTTGAAGCATCAGTCGGAAAGATTTCCGCGAGCGATCATTCGTGATCAATCAGCAGAGTTGGCCCAAATTGCCATTCAAGGGCCGGCATCAAAAGCCATCATGCAAAACCTCATGGGGGTGCAAATCGAAACCCTGAAGCCCCGAAATTGTTTGGCGCTGGAGGGCATGGAGTTTTCCGGGTTGCTTAGTCGAACGGGATATACCGGAGAGCTTGGATACGAGTGGTATGTGCCTGGGGCGCAAGCGGCCTCCGCGTGGGATCGACTATTGAAGGCCGGAGCGGAATTCGAAGCCAAGCCCGCAGGGCTAGGGGCGCGGGATCTTTTGCGGTTGGACGTGGGCTACTTGCTGTATGGCAACGATATGGATGAGAACACCTCCCCGCTGGAAGCAAGTGCCGAGTGGGTAGTGGCCTGGGATAAAGGCGAGTTTCAAGGGCACCTCGCGTTACGCAAACAACAGAAAGATGGCCTCACTCGTCAGCTTGCTGCCTTTGAAATGGTGGAACGCGGTATTCCCCGCCACGACATGACTATTTCCAGTAATGGACAATTGGTGGGTAAGGTCACCAGTGGAAATTTTTCGCCAATTTTGCAAAAAGGGATTGGCTTAGGATATGTGCCCCCTGCGCTGTGCAAGGAAGGCATGTTGCTTGAAATCGACATTCGTGGAAAACGGGTACAAGCCAAAATCGTCCCACTTCCGTTTTACAAGCGTCCAAAATCTTAAAATGCCATTGTATTCATCATTCTGACTGAAACGAGAACTCCTTTGTTCACCGAACATATCTATGCCGGAAAAGTCTTAATTCTCAACCGCGAAACGGTAAAATTGCCCAATGGGCAGTCCACCCAATTAGAAGTCATTCGCCATCCTGGCGCCTCGGCTGTCGTGCCGATCAAAGGTGACGGTACCGTTATCCTCATTCGGCAATTTCGCCATGCAGCGGGAGGATTTATTTATGAAATCCCCGCGGGCAAACTACATCCCCAGGAAGACCCGCTCATCTGTGCAGCACGCGAGCTGGAGGAAGAGATTGGCTATCAGGCCGGTCGGTTGGAGTTGCTCACCAGTATTTGGACCGCTCCAGGATTTACGGATGAAGTCATCCATATCTATCGGGGAACGGATCTGAAGGAAGGACGCCAGAATTTGGACCACGATGAAGTATTGGAAGTGGTGGAATGGCCGCTTGAAAAGGCGTTGGCCGGTATTCAGGACGGCACCATTCGTGATGCCAAAACAATCATCGGGTTGCAGCTCGTATTTCTAGCCTATCCGTCTAGCCGGTTATAGATTGATCGAAAGCGTCCGGACTCCTCGCATTGGGTACACCCGCCACACATTTAGGAAGATACTTTCGGGACGCAGTTGAATCCCAGAGTTCAATTTTTCAAAATCCAGGTATCTGTGCGTTGTTCTGATTTTTTAATTAAGCAAGAGCAGTTGGATTGTCAGGGGCTCAATCTGTAAGAAAATCTAGATGCCGGCCTGCTTTGGGATTGGCATGACTGGGGAGTCACAAATCATGTTGAGTTCACTGTTGGCCTACACCTCTGAACCTTTTACTTCCTGAGTATGATTATTGGGACCGTTATGTTTGCTGTTCCTTTTTTAACTTCTACCCAAGCCCTCAGCCACCAGACACTTAATTGGAAGGATTGAGGCAACGGTTTTGGGGCGCTGAGCTCTTTTTACTGGCAAGTCATTTTTTTGGACAGGGCGGTAAAAAGTACGTAATGACAGAATGTTTACAGAACAAATACCAGGCAATCAACGTGATAAGGGAACATGAGAAGCCGATGGTTCCCAAAAAACTTGGAGAAAAAATAGCTTTTCCAGTCCCCATATAAAGAAAAGAAAAAAGGCACATGAAAAAGAGCCAAATGCTCCAAGTACCCAGATAGAGTTGTCTAGCAAAAGGAGTTTTCGTAAGAAAGAGATAGCCGCACCAAGAAAGAGACGCCCCAAGTGGCAGCAACAGGAATCTGGTTGCATCGCTCACGAATTGTCCATATGGACCATCCAATACCAATCCAGAATAATAGTAGAAGGCTAGAGGAGAAAAGAGGCCAGTCACGATAGCATAAAAAGTTAAAAATCTTAAAAAACCTGGCATCGCCAGAAAGTTTTGTCGCATCATTTCGAATCAATTCTGCGTAGAGCAATACTCTTTTACAAAATCAATTAATTTTAATTTTTGTAGATTATTCAGCCATCCAGGACGCTTGCCA
>CAZBQO010000122.1:0-6760 GCA_964494125.1 uncultured Nitrospira sp.
ACACGCTGGCGTTGGCCGCCTGAGAATTCATGCGGATACCGTGACTGATGCTCCGGCCGCAACCCCACACGGATAAACAACTGATTCACCTGATCCTGCAGGTCCTGGCCTTTGGCGATCTCATGAATTTTGAGCGGCTCCGCCACAATGGCTCCGATGGTCATGCGGGGATTGAGTGAACTGTACGGGTCCTGAAAAATGATTTGCATCCGTCGCCGCGTCTGCCGTAACTCCCGAGGGGTGAGGGTCAACACGTTTTTCCCCTCAAATATCACTTCCCCTGCGGTCGGCTCCATGAGCCGGAGAATGCTTCGTCCCACCGTGGTTTTGCCGCAACCCGACTCCCCGACCAGGCCCAACGTCTCTCCCTGTTTCAGGTGGAAAGTGACATCGTCGACCGCCTGGACCCATGCCGACACACGCGAAAAAAGCCCACTTCGAACGGGGAAATATTTCTTCAATCCTGTGACTTGGAGTAGGGATGTTGTGGATTCAGTCATCAGTAACAACGAAATCTTAAATTGGGATAAAGAATGTTTTTACAACAGAATTGGACATGCAGATCTTTTCCCTCATGTCTCTTTTTTGTCATACAACCAGCACACGGTTTCATGGGACTCTCCTACTTGCACCGTAGGTGGGGGCTGAAGAGGACAATGATCCATCACTTCCGGACAGCGTGAAGAAAAATGACACCCTGCCGGATACTGTAAAGGAGACGGCACGGTTCCGGGAATTGCCTCCAACCTTGCCTGACGTTCTCCCGGTCGAGGCAGCGATTTCAAGAGTGCGCTCGTATAAGGATGACTGGGATTCCGGAATAATTCCTTTACGGTTGCCCGTTCAGCAATCTTACTCGCATACATGACAATGACATCCTGGGCAAACTGCGCGACCACTCCCAAATTATGAGTAATTAGAAGAATCGCCATGCCCATATCCTTTTGGAGCGCGGAGAGCAGATCAAGAATTTGCGCTTGTATGGTCACATCCAGAGCTGTAGTCGGTTCGTCGGCAATCAACAAATCAGGTTGACAGGCCAGGGCCATGGCGATCATCACGCGCTGTTTCATCCCGCCCGACATTTCATGAGGGTATTGATCGAGGCGGCGCTCGGGAGCTGAAATCCGTACTTTATCCAATAAGCTGATCACTTCTTTACGAATGTCGCGATCCGAGAGGGTTGTATGGATTTTGAGAACTTCACCGATCTGATCGCCGATCGACATCACGGGATTCAGCGAAGTCATAGGTTCCTGAAAGACCATCCCGATGGACTTCCCTCGAATCCGGCGCATGTCCTTTTCCGAAAGGTCCAGCAAATTTTGACCTTTGAAATGAATCGCGCCGCCAATTACCCGCCCGGGAGAAGAGATCAGGCGCATGATCGATAAGGCTGCCACGGATTTTCCGCAGCCGGACTCTCCCACTAAGGCCAGCGTCTGCCCGCCCTGAATGGCAAAGCTCACATCATCGACGGCTTTGATTTCTCCTTTGTCGGTGAAGAAAGAGGTCCGGAGGTTGGACACTTGTAAGAGTGGGTGTACGCGAGATTCCATCTACCGGCTTCGCAATTTCGGATTTAAGGCCTCACGCAGGCCTTCTCCAACAAGGTTAAAGGCCAGCACCACCAGAAAAATTGCCAGGCCCGGAATAAAGAATAGCCACGGCGCATCGAACACAAATCCCTTGCCATCCGACAAAATATTCCCCCATGTGGCATAGGGCGGAGGTACTCCAAACCCCAAAAAGCTTAAACCTGACTCCGTCAAAATCGCGGAGGCCACCCCGATCGTCGCAGACACAAAGACCGGTGCCAGGGCATTGGGCACCATATGACGGAAAATAATTCGGCCCTCCGGGATCCCTAACGCTTTGGCTGCGGTCACATAGTCCTGTTCACGAATGGATAAAAACTCCGCCCGCACAAATCGGGCCGTCCCCATCCAGCTAAACAATCCAATAATGATCATGATGGTGTAGATGCTCGGCGGAAGTAGAGCCACGGCAGTAAGAATGAGGAAAAATGTCGGGAAACACATCATCGCATCGGTAAATCGCATGATCAGCGTATCGACCGTGATAAACCACAATTTCACGTGCCCGTAAAAACCGGACAGTCCGCCTAACAAGATGCCGATACCCAAGGAAATCCCGACAGCGACAAATCCAATGGATAAAGACACAAACGAACCCTGGAACATCCGGGCAAACACGTCACGTCCCAATTCGTCCGTGCCCATAAGATAGACACCGCCAAACGGCCTGTCCTCGGGAATGCTATCAGGAGAAGGCACAGACAGCGGAGGAAGAAATTTATCTGTTAGTCGTACGGCTTCGGGATCGAACACGACCCACCATTCTGTCAGCACTTTCCCGGATAACGCCATCAGCAAGAGCGCCACGAGGACCCAAAAACCGAAGAGGGCCTGGTAGTCCTTGGTAAATATGCGAAGAAATTCTTCCCACGGCGTTTCCTGCGGAGCCAGACCTTCCGCATCGAGGGTGGCCAACCCGGCTTTTTGTGAAGTGTCGGCCTTCGAGTGCTTCATGAAGAAATCGTTCCTCCGGTTCTCGTAATCAATCCAAGCGGATCCTTGGATCCACCACCGCATAGAGAATATCCGAAATCAATGTGCCCAATAAGGTCAGAACTGCGGCGATAAAGTTGAGCGTCATGATGATGGGAAAGTCCCGTGAAAGAATGGCTTCATAGGCTAACCGTCCCAACCCCGGCCAGGCAAAAATCTGCTCGAAGATCACAGCCCCGCCAATCAACCCTGGGAGCAGAAGACCGAACATGGTCACAAACGGTAATAGAGCATTCCCCAACGCATGGCCATAAATCACGGTATCTTCCTGAAGACCTTTTGCCCTGGCGGTCCGGACATAATCCTGGCCCAACACCTCCAACATCTGAGAGCGGACATAGCGAGACAGCACGGCGATCCCCCCGATCGCGGTCATGACGGATGGAATGACCAAATGCCAGATACGATCCATGATCTGATAGGCAGGCTGCGCATGCTCCATCCCGAAAGTTTTGATACTGATCACCGGAACCCCCAACCATCCCACTACCCACAAAATGGCTAAAAACGACAGGAAAAACCCCGGAACCGAAATGAGCGCATACGACGAAAACACGGTCAGGCGGTCATACAGTCCGCCTCGAAAGACCGCCCCGTAAATCCCGGCTGGAAACGCCCATGTCCACACCAGAATCGTGGCCAGAATAAACAACGGCAAGGAATTCAAAAATCGATCCCAAATCTTAGGGAGGACCGGTTGGCTGTCCTTGAAAGACTTAAGTTCCCCCGAAGCCAAATCCCTTATCCAATAGGCATATTGCATATAGAGTGGGTCATCTAAATGAAAAGCCGCGCGAATCTTGGCGATATCTTCCGGTTTCATCCGCGGATTCATGGGATCCACCTCACTGGGTTCCCCGGGAGCCAGATGAATAAAGGAATGGGCCAAAAAAGACACTATGACCAACAGGACCAATCGTTGAGCAATATTACGAATAATAAAATTCCACATAGCGACAGCCGTCAGATTATGTCGTCGTTACCCATCAAGGGAAAATTTCGGCGTGAATTCGAGCTTCCGCCATTTATGGAAATAAAACGTGATATCCCCGCTTTTGGTGGGATAAATCTTTTTGAACTGTTCCTTCCCATCCGGCCCTTTTTCGACCAGCACAATTTTCTTATCCAAGACCCGTGTACTCAATGGCGCGTAAAGAAAGGTATAGGGTTGATCCTCATGAATCAACCGATGAAGCTCATGCGTCAATTGTCGTTGCCGATCTCTATTGTATTCCTGACGGATCCGGACAATGAGCGCGTCAGCACGTGGGTTGTTGTACCCCACAAAATTTAATTGTTGCGGCCCGGCCTGGCTGGAATGCCAAATCTGATAGAGATCGGGATCGATGCCCATGCTCCAGCCCAACACGACCGCATCAAAGTCTCCGGTATTTACAAAATCGTTCAGAAACACGGCCCATTCAAAGACCTGTGTGTTCACTTTGACGCCGATCTTTTTCCAGGCGTTCTGCGCGATGGTCATCAAATTTTTTCTGATAGGGTTCCCGTTATTCGTAATGAGATTAAACTCAAAAATTTTCCCATCTTTTTCGAGCCACCCGTCCCTATTCATTTTCCATCCGGCGTTCTCGAAAATCGCGACGGCTCCTTGAGGGTCGTAAGGAAGAGGTTGGATTGTCTGATCATACCATTCGGTATTTCGGGGATAGGGACCGGTCGTTCGTTCGCCTTCTCCATACACAAGATAGGTGATGATCTCGTCAACATTAATCGCCATCCCCAGGGCTGTCCTGATCTTCGGATCCGCAAATAACGGTTTTCGGTTGTTATAACCAATATAGGTGTAGGCAAATCCCAGGCTGCTAAACCATTGGTAGCTCGGATCGTTTTTATACCGGTCAACCTGATGCGGCTGCGCGCCATAAAAATCAATTGCGCCCGTCCGAAATTCCACTTCTTGTGTAAACAGTTCGGGAATGATGCGCATATAATATTCATGATATTCAGCGGGCCCTTCCCAATAGTCCTCATACCGTCGAAGATGAATAAATTCATCTCCCTGCCATTCGATAAACTCAAAGCGCCCGCTGCCGATGGGGTGTCGATTAAACCGACTCTCTCGCATCCCGAATGTCTTTTGAGCCTCCTCCGACAGTCCGCGCTCCTGCTTCTCCCGAGTTAAGGCCTCCTCATTGAGAAGATGCTCGGGGAGGATCCCCATCGTCCACGCATTGATGGCCGGGGAATAGAGGCGTTTATAGACAATTTGTATGGTCGACGGATCCAGAATTTTTACGGTTTTAATCGGCTCGAAGTCCGGAGTCCGTGGAGACAAATTTTTTGGATTCATAATGGATTCATAGGTAAACTTCACATCTCCGGCGTCGAGGACATGCCCATCGTGGAACTTCACGCCCTGGCGAAGATGGAACAGGATGGTGGGATTATGCTCGCCCACGGGAAGAATATCGGGGAATTTGGCCCGCAGGGGTTCCTCCAACTCCTTGGAAACCGGTTCTTGAGGATGAATGAATTCGTCATACGGAAAATGCTCAAAGTACCGCTCACCGAGAACCGGCTTTAAGCGGTCGAATAAATCCTGGTCCACCTCCGAGAGCGTAAATGCCACTCGTTCCGGTACGTCAATGGTCACAGATATGTCTTTGAGTTGGGGGTTGCCTTCCGCATTGGGCACTAAGAGTGAGATGGGTTCCGATCGTTGCCCGGAAGGTAATAATTCAATGGATTGGACCCTCTCCCGCAACCCCTCAATGGTTCCAGCCTTCCAAGCCTCATGAATCTTCTGAAAGAGCTTACTCCCTGTCACTTCCGTTCCATCCGGAAAACGGTGATGCGGATTAACCAGGAGATAGGCTTGTTCCGTAATCTGCCAATCGGTGGCCAATCGGCTCCGAAGCTTCAAGTCTTCGTCTAAATCCAGCAACCCCTCAAACACGTGGCTCACAATATTGGAGCTGGCCGAATCCGCGTTCAAGATAGGATTGAGAATTTTGGCATCCCCGCTGGACGCCTCAATATAGGTGACTAAGCGATCCGGATTACCGGCAGCCTGGTGCTCATAGGTAGGAACCCAAAAATAGGATTGAACCAGAAAAAGGACCAGAGTCAACGGGATGAACAGCAAAAGACGTTTGACAAACATAGAAGTCTACATCAACACAACACAGTGTAATGACTCAATGTTATCAAGAACCCAAAGGGGATGCTATGCCTGATTGATTGCAATCAAAAAATCATGACACCGGAGGTGAAATATGCTCTCTAAAATTTAATACGGGGAAGGGAAAGAAACACGAGGCGGTGCCCAAAACCAGACATGCGGGTTACTTGTCTGATTGGATCTGACTGGGCCAAGAAGGCATGAAAAAAGATCGTATTAACTCATAAGGGGCATGCAACACATGACGGAGATGTGGTCCGCATGGGCCTTGCTACGACCCCAAAGTCTCCCGCCATTTTCAATGTGGGATAGCCGCTCATGGCCACCCTGCCTCTACAAGATGGCCTTTTCTATGCCTGGGACAGATCGACTTTCACCTCTCCATCTTCAACGACGGTCGGGTAGGATCTCACATGGCTGGAGGGATTCGTCAGACAATGCCCGGTTTTCACATTGTACTCCCACCCATGCCAGGGGCAGGTCACCGTCTCCCCCTCGACATCGCCTTCGCCTAAAGGACCGCCTCTATGGAGACAGGTGTTATCGATGACATGGAAGGCTCCATCCACTTTAAAGACGGCCAGACATTTCTCACCGGCTTCCACCACCATCCCTTTTCCTTCTTCCACTTCATCGATTTTCGCGATACGCACTAACTCCGACATAGGTTCTCCTCAACATGAATATGCTTTGATTTAAGATTTCTTCAAGGGATCGGTAATTTTTTTGAGTAAACTGGAAATGGAAGGTGCAGCGTCCCCGTTACCTTTTTCCGCTTGATCGATATTGGCCGTCAGGGTTTTTGCAATCTGAAGAAAGGCCTGGGCTTGGGGCGACGAGGGATCATTGCTGACAATTGGAGTACCTTTATCTCCCCCCTCCCGGATGGCCGGATCAATCGGAATTCGTCCCAAAAATGGGATCTCAAATTTTTGAGCAGCGCGTTCCCCACCGCCTGTCGAAAAAATTTCTGTCCGTTCGTGACAATGCCCACAGACAAAATAACTCATATTTTCAATCACCCCGA
>CAZBQO010000123.1:0-6659 GCA_964494125.1 uncultured Nitrospira sp.
CGTTGCCCTTTGCCAAGTGTCCCAAGGTCTTCATGTTCGGCCAGGAAGTGCCCTATACCACAACGGGGAAGCCCAAACGTTTGGAGTTAAAGGCGAGGTTGAGCCCGGCATTGGCACGCTATCGCGACGTCCAATTCCGCTCGTTGCCACGCGGCTCAACTCCAAAACATCAGACGGCTTGAGGAGGTCGTCAGCGAATAGGAGAGTGACATAACGTATCACCCATACCACGCCCAATGACCAACAAGAGGATTATTTTTCATGTCTAGACAAAAGGAGAGTGTTATGGAGATTTCACAATCTGAATTTCTCCACCTCTATTATTTCCTTAAACTCACCAGAGCGTTGGAGGAAAGAGTGACCACGCTGTACCGGCAAGGTCGCATCGTCGGTGGTGCATACACCAGCCATGGAATGGAGGCCATTTCGGTGGGCTATGCTTCCGCCCTGCAGGCCGATGACATTATCGCCCCCTTCCATCGGGATATGGGCGCGTTCTTAGTCAGAGGCATTACGCCGGGTGAGGTGTTAGCGCAATATCTTGGCAAGCGCACCGGACCCACCAAAGGAAAGGACGGCAACGTGCATATGGGCGACCTGAAACGTGGCATCATCGCTTTTGTCAGTCATCTGGCTGACAATCTTCCCGTTGCGACCGGAGTGGCTCTGGCGTTTAAGCTCCGTGGTGAATCCCGTATTGTCGCCGCTAATACAGGAGATGGAGGGACCAGTCGCGGAGATTTTCATGAAGCGTTGAACTTCGCCTCCGTTCGCCGGCTGCCGGTGGTGTTCTTTTGCAATAACAACCAGTACGCCTACTCCACCCCTCTTCACCATCAGATGGCCATCAAAGATGTCGTCGAGCGGGCGAAAGCCTATGCCATACCCGGTGAAATTGTGGACGGAAACGATGTCGCCTCCGTCTATCTGACGGCACAACGGGCCTTTCAACGTGCCAGGGATGGAGGAGGTCCCACCTTTATCGAATGCAAAACCATGCGTATGCACGGGCATTCTGAACATGATTCCGCCAAATATGTGCCTCAAGCACTCTTGGAGGAGTGGAAGAAGAAAGACCCTATTCTGAAGGCGGAACGTCGACTGAAAGAATTGGGGTATGCCGGTCAACCCGAATTCCAGGAAATTCATATGAGGGTTGAAAAGGAAATTGAATCCGCCCTGGAGTTCGCGGAACAAAGCCCTCTTCCCGACGGTCCGGAAGCGTTGGAAGGCGTCTATGCGACCAATCCCGTGGAGGTACTGATATGACCACATCCGCTATCGCACATGAAGTGACCTATCTGGAGGCTATTTCGCAAGCCCTTGATGAGGAAATGAGCCAGGATGAACGGGTCTTCCTTATGGGGGAGGATATCGGCCCTTACGGCGGGGCATTTCGTGTCACGGAAGGGTTTCAAGATAAGTATGGTGAATGGAGAGTGCTGGACACCCCTCTGGCGGAATCGGGTATTGTCGGCGCCGCGATCGGAGCGGCAATGATGGGCATGAGACCCGTGGTTGAAATGCAATTTGCGGATTTCATTTCCTGTGCGTTCGATCAAATTACCGAGATGGCCGCCAAGAATCACTATCGCTGGGGAGCAGAGGTGCCTCTGGTCATCCGCGCACCCTTCGGGGGAGGGACTCATGGAGGACCGTTCCATTCCGTGTGTCCGGAAGCCTGGTTCTTTCATACCCCCGGACTGAAACTGGTGGCGCCCTCAACCGCCTATGACGCCAAAGGATTGTTGAAGGCCGCGATCCGGGATCATAACCCCGTCATTTATTTTGAGCATAAATTTCTGTACCGGCGCGTGAAGGAGGTGCTTCCCGCTGAAGATTATATCGTCCCGATCGGAGAGGCGGAGATCAAACGGACAGGAAGCGAGATATCCGTCATCACCTATGGAGCCATGGTCCACGTGGCATTAGAGGCAGCAGAGGCCTTGGATCAGGAGGGGATCGACATGGAAGTCGTGGATCTTCGCACCCTGAGCCCCCTTGATACCGACACGGTCAAAGACTCTGTTCGAAAAACGGGCAAAGTGATTATTCTCCACGAAGATACGAAGACCGGAGGCATCGGTGGTGAAATTGCCGCGATTCTGGCTGAAGAATGCTTCAACGCGCTTGATGCGCCGATTATGCGGATCGCAGCCCCCGATATTCCCGTGCCCTATAGTCCCCCGCTGGAGGACTTTTTTCTTCCGAAAGCTCATGACGTCATCACCGCCGCCCGCCAATTGGCGGCCTATTGATTACACAGGGGAGTCATTCATGGCCACCGACATCGTCATGCCGCAGTTAGGTGAAAGCATTGCCGAAGGCACCATCGTGAAATGGCTCGTTCCGCTGGGGGCCCAGGTAAAAAAAGATGAATCCCTGTTAGAGGTGGAAACCGATAAAGTCGCATTGGATATTCCTTCCCCGGCGACCGGAGCCTTAACCGAGATTTTGATTCAGGAGGGGGAAACGGTCCCGGTGGGCACCCTTCTTGCGCGACTCGATTACCATTCCGAATCCGGAAACGGTGATTCCGCGACAAGCACAATTCAATCACCGGTATCGTCCGGTCACGGCCACTCAACAATCTCAGGATCCCCGGACCTCCTCTCACCGGCTGTTCGAGACCTTGCCGCCAAGCACCAGGTGGACCTCAGCCGCATCACTGGAACCGGCATCAATGGACGTATTACCAAAAAGGACATCCTGGAGTTCCTGGACAAGCAAGGCCTGCCCGGAAAAGAGTCCGGCGATCCGCTAACGGGACAACCCGCATCACTGACCTCTTCCCCTGAAGAAGAGCTGATTCCCCTGAGTTCCATGCGACGAACGATTGCAGAACGCATGGTCAAAAGTCGACAGACCGCAGCCCACGTGGTCACGTTCTTTGAAGCCGACTTTACAACCGTCGAACCCACCAGAAAGGAGCTGCATCTGACTTATCTGCCTTTTGTGATCAAAGCGGTCACGCAGGGAATCAAGGCATTTCCGATTCTCAACTCCTCCTGGTCTGCCAAGGGTCTGGTCCTCAAACATGCCATGCATATCGGGGTAGCTGTCGCTGTCGAGGAAGGATTATTGGTTCCCGTTGTCAAACATGCCGATCAAAAAGATCTTCGACAATTAGGCAGAGAAGTGGCCGATCTGTCTCAACGGGCACGAAGCAAACAACTCCAGCCCGAAGAAGTCCAAGGAGGGACCTTCACCATCACCAATCATGGAGGGACCGGCAGCCTCTTCAGCACCCCGATCATCAACCAACCGCAAATCGCCATTCTTGGCGTTGGCGCTGTTCAGCGGCGAGCAGTGGTCGTGAACGAGTCCATTGAAATTCGCCCCATGGCCTACTTGAGTCTTGCCTTTGATCATCGGGTCATCGATGGAGCCACAGCCGATCAATTTATGCTCATGGTGAAATCTGTCCTGGAACAACCGTCCTGGGAGGTCACCTCATGAATGAGACCAAACACGCGGTCATTGTGAGCGCGGTCCGCACTCCCATGGGAAGCTTTCAGGGCGTCTTCAGTCCGGTTCCCGCTACGAAACTCGGAAGCCTGGCCATTGCCGAAAGCTTGCGTCGCGTTCACCTGTCAGGGGCGTTGGTGGACGAGGTCTACATGGGATGTGTGCTGGCTGCCGGTCTCGGACAGGCACCCGCGAGGCAAGCCGCGCTTGGAGCCGACCTGCCCGACTCGGTGGGCGCAACCACCATCAACAAGGTCTGCGGGTCCAGTCTCATGTCCATCATTATGGCCACTCAAGCCATCAAATTGGGAGAAGCCCGCATTCTGATTGCCGGAGGCATGGAAAGCATGACCGGCGCCCCCTACCTCCTGACCAGGGCCAGACAAGGCTACCGGCTGGGCCATGGGGAACTGGTCGATAGCCTGATCAAGGATGGACTCTGGGACGTCTATAACGATTTTCATATGGGTCAGGGTGGGGAACTCTGTGCGTCCAAGTATCAACTCAGCCGGAAGGCCCTTGATGACTTTACGATTGAAAGCTATCGCCGGGCCCGCATGGCCATCGCGACCGGGGCCTTCAAACAGGAAATTGTTCCCGTCGAAGTTTCTCAAAAAAAAGGTGATCCGATTCTCGTCACCGACGATGAAGAACCCAATCGCGTGAATCTTGAAAAACTCGCCAGCTTGAAGCCGGTGTTCAAAGAAGACGGCGTGTTGACCGTCGGCAATTCTCCATCTTGCAATGACGGTGCGGCAGCCCTTGTTCTGATGGAAGAGAGAGAGGCCGAACGCCATCGCATCAAACCGTTGGCACGAATCATCGGCTATGCCGGCGCCGCATTAGCACCCGAGTGGTTTACCATCGCCCCGGTTCACGCCATCCAAAAGGTTCTGAAGCAGACAGGTCTGACCATCGAGCAGATTGATCTCTTTGAAATCAATGAAGCCTTTAGCTCGGTGTCTCTTGCCATTAACCGGGAACTCAACCTGGACCCGGCGAAAGTCAATGTGAACGGAGGCGCGGTGGCGCTTGGCCATCCAATCGGAGCCACCGGCGCACGGATGATGAACACCCTGCTCTACGCACTGGAAGCCAGAGGTGGCCGTTTGGGGCTTGCCAGTCTCTGTATTGGTGGAGGCGAAGCCCTGGCTGTCGTGATCGAACGCATGACCTAGCTCATGGCATTCGCGGCCCCGATCACGTTTCTGTTTTGACTGAAGGAGAAGCGCACATGCCATCACAGCCCATTCAAACCATTGGGGTCGTAGGAGCCGGCCAAATGGGTGCGGGCATCGCGTTCGTATCTGCGCTGGCAGGCTGTGAGGTCTGTCTCTACGATATTCACACCGGATCCCTGGAAGCCGCTCTTGAACGCATTCACAAGGGATTCGACAAACAAATTCAGGATGGCATCATCCCGGCTTCGGAGGGCGAAGCGGCCTTAAAACGAATCCGGACCACCCAATCCCTCGGGGACATGACTGATCGTCACCTGATCCTGGAAGCCGCCCCCGAAAATTTGGAAATGAAATGCGAGCTGTTCCGACAGCTTGGCGCAATCTGCAAACCGGAGGTGATCCTGGCCAGCAATACCTCCTCGATATCCATCACAAAATTAGGGGCCATGTCGGGGCGGGATGCTCAGGTAGCCGGCATGCATTTTATGAATCCGGTCCCGGTCATGAAATTGGTCGAACTCATTCGAGGTTTGCGAACCAGCGATGAGACCATCTCGCTTCTCGCCGGACTTGCCGACCGCATGGGAAAAGTTGTGGTGGAATCCAAAGATTCTCCGGGTTTCATTGTCAATCGCCTGCTCATGCCGATGGTCAATGAAGCCATTTTTGCCTTAGCCGAAGGCATCGCGACCGCCGACATGATCGACAAGGCCATGACCCATGGCACCAACCACCCCGTAGGGCCACTGGCCTTAGCCGATCGGATCGGTCTGGATACCGTGCTCAACATTTGCGAAATTTTATATCAAGAATTCGGCGATCAAAAGTTTCGCCCGTGTCCGCTTCTTCGAAAATATGTCGAAGCGGGTTGGTTGGGTCGAAAGTCAGGAAGAGGATTTTACACCTATCAACCTTGATCCCCTTGTCAGGATATGACGCCATGAAGATTGCTCACGAATCACCGGTGGTCCATCAGAAAGGTTCGGCTGAAGAAGGTCCCGTCGCTCACCATGGTCAGGATCGAAAGACCTCCGGTACGTCCCTGTCCGGACTGCCGATTGCCGATCGGTATACGCAGGATGACCTCAAAGATTGGGACCCTGCACGTGACCTCGGGCATCCTGGAGACTTTCCCTACACGCGTGGGATTCATCCGACGATGTACCGCGGTCGGCTATGGACGATGCGGCAATTTGCGGGATTCGGGACGGCTCAGGACACGAATGCCCGTTTCAAATACCTCCTGGATCAGGGGCAAACCGGTCTGAGCGTCGCGTTTGATATGCCGACCCTCATGGGGCTGGATTCCGATGATCCGCAGGCTCTTGGGGAGGTAGGCTATTGTGGAGTTGCGGTCTCGTCACTGGAAGATATGGCCATACTCTTCGACGGAATCCCTCTGGATCGGGTATCGGTCTCCATGACGATCAATGGCCCGGCCGCCGTGATATTCGCCATGTATCTCACTCTGGCTGAACAACAAGGCATCCCGCTGAACCAGCTCAATGGCACCCTTCAAAACGATATTCTCAAAGAATATATCGCACAAAAAGAATGGTTGTTTCCGCCTGTTCCCCACATGCGGTTGATTACGGACACCATCGGCTACTGCAGTGAACACGTGCCGAAATGGCATCCCATCAGCATCAGCGGGTATCACATCCGGGAAGCCGGATCCACCGCCGTGCAGGAACTGGCCTTTACCCTGTATGACGGGCTGACCTATGTCGAAGCCGCCGTTCAGGCAGGATTGCCGATTGACGCCTTTGCCCCGCAACTGTCCTTTTTCTTTAATTCGCATAACGACTTTTTTGAGGAAATTGCCAAGTTTCGAGCGGCACGACGCGTGTGGGCGCAGGAAATGAAAGACCGATACCACCCCAACAATCCACGCTCACTCCAGCTCCGCTGCCATGCCCAGACAGCAGGCTGTTCCCTCATGGCGCAACAACCCATGAACAATGTGGTGCGGACCACCCTTCAGGCTCTGGCAGCCGTGCTCGGCGGCAC
>CAZBQO010000124.1:0-6603 GCA_964494125.1 uncultured Nitrospira sp.
TCCTCTGACTCAACTCAATACCCCCTATCCGTCCACGGCCTATTTGACGGGGTTCTTGCGGTCACAAGGGTATCGCACGCATCAGGCTGATGTGGGCATTGAAATGGTGTTGGCCCTATTCTCCCGTGGTGGCCTGAGCCGGGTCTTTACCGAACTCCGGAAGACGTCCATTGACGAGCTGCCTGGTGAGGCGCGGCAAATGCTGAGTCTGGAGCGGGCGTATGTCGGGACGATTGATCCGGTGATTAGCTTTTTGCAGGGTCGAAATCCCACCTTGGCTTCGCGCATTTGTCAGGGCACCTTCCTTCCCCAAGGTCCACGCTTTTCCTTAAAGAGTTCAGAAAACCAAGATGGAAGACATCGTGCATACAATCAAGCCGACCAGGCTAAGCATCTGGCAACCTTGTATCTTGAAGATCTTGCCGACCTGGTTCAGGTCACCATTACGCCCCACTTTGCGTTGAGTCGCTATGCCGAATCCATTGCCATGCAGGCGAATTCCTATGATCGTCTTGAGGAAGCCCTGGCCCTACCCATGAGTCTCACTGACGAGTGGATGGTAGACGCGCTCTGGCGGCATGTGGATCGGCATCAACCCGCTGTCGTTGGGTTTTCGGTGCCGTTTCCCGGCAATCTGTATGGCGCCCTTCGAATGGGGCAGCAATTGCGGGTCAAAAGACCGGAGATCAAAGTGGTGCTGGGCGGAGGGTATCCCAATACGGAGTTGCGCCGGATACGGGACCCTCGACTGTTTGAAGTTGTTGATTTTGTGACCCTTGACGATGGCGAGCGGCCCTTCCTCTGCCTGCTGGAATACCTGGAAGGAAAACGGAGAGAGTCCGATTTGTGCCGGACGTTTCTTCGTTCAGGTCAGCATGTCGTCTGGCAGAACGGAGCCGGCGAGCCGGACGTTTCGCAGGTCGAAGTGGGAACCCCGACGTACGATGGATTACCTCTCAATCAGTATATTTCCGTGCTGGATACGTTGAATCCCATGCATCGGCTCTGGTCCGATGGACATTGGAATAAATTAACGGTGGCCCACGGATGCTATTGGAAACAATGTACCTTCTGCGATGTGGGGCTGGACTACATCGGCCGGTATGAAGTCTCACCTGGCGAAGTGTTGGTGGATCGGATCGAAGCCCTGATCGCGGAAACGGGATGTTGCGGGTTTCACTTCGTGGATGAGGCCGCTCCGCCGGCGGGATTGAAAAATCTGGCGCTGTCTCTGCTCGAACGGGAGGTCACCATTTCCTGGTGGGGAAACGTCCGGTTTGAACCGGCGTTTACACCGGACCTCTGCCGTCTGCTCGCCGCCTCGGGCTGCATTGCCTTGAGTGCCGGTCTGGAAGCGGCGTGCGATCGTCTGCTGGCCTTGGTTAAAAAAGGTATCACCGTCGATCAGACGGTTCGGGTGGTTCAGGCCTGCCGGGACGCGGAGATTCTGGTGCATGCCTATCTCATGTACGGGCTTCCCAGTGAGACGATCGGGGAAACCATTGAAAGCCTCGAACGGGTACGCCAATTGTTTGCGCATGATCTCATTCAATCGGCCTTCTGGCATCGGTTTACCACCACCGCCCATAGTCCCATTGGTTTGAATCCCCAAGCCTACGGCATTCAACTTGTCGGTCCGGCATTCGGAGGGTTTGCGGAAAATGATCTGGTTCATGTGGATGCCCTGGCAGCAATGCCGGAATGGATCGGGGAGGGTCTGAGAGCAGCTCTATGGCATTACAAGGAAGGGCTGGAATTGACCCGTGATGTCCGTGAATGGTTTCCGGAGCGGGTCCCGAAACCAAAAGTTAAACGCACCTGGGTCAAGCAGGTCCTGGAGAGCGAAGAGCGGGAAGATCATTCCCGGTTAGAGCGGAAATTCGTCTGGATCGGCGGGCAGCCGGATGTTGATCGAGGAAATGGCGAGCAATGCAAAATTATTTTGCCGAATCGAACAACAGATGAAGAAGTGAGGTTGAAGCGAGGCCAAGGGGAATGGTTTCTGAATCTCATCGAACGTGCCTTGCCGGTGTATCAAGCGGGGGGACATCGGTATCCTATTTATAAAGAAGTTCGGGCGGGCTTTCCGTTTGGCGGACCAAAGGGGTTTGATAAGTGGTGGCAGTCCGCTTCTGCCCATAAAGCCAGAGCCGTCGGCCTCCTGTTGGTGTAGGTTCCCGTCGCCCCATGGAGATTTCCTTGATAAGAAAGTGATGGCGACAGGTATTTGTCAGTCGAGATGGAAACAAATCTGTTGTTTCTCTCAGGTTGGTAAGCAGATAACTGAGGCAGGTGCCAGCCCTCATTGTCATGCTGAGCCCATTCGACCGCGCTCAGGGCAGGCAAGGCGCAGCATCTAGCTTCACAAAAAGACGGGACTAGATGTCGATTGTTCGCTACGGGTGGTCACAAGACAAAAATTATTGGCTCTTTCGTTTTGTCCCTTTCACAAGGTATAACCAGTTCAATACGCATTTCGGTAGACTATGTCTAAGCACTAATATTATAAGGAGGCATCATGACCACAGCACAGTATCCACGCAGTCCAAAAGAACAAGTCGGCGGGCTTTGCCATCTGGGACGGCTCATCGACAAAGTCCGGATGCGGAATGCCGGACAGATCCAAGATTACAATTATCTCACCGTCGGCTTCGATAAATATTTATTGGATAAATTGGAAATCAAAGGGGAGGATTTTGAAAAGCGGGTACTGCAAGGCGGCACGGATGCAGAGATTGCCGACTGGGTGAAATCTAACGGAAAAAAACTGAGTGATGCGGAAAAAGCCGAATGGAATGACATGGTGCTGACATTCGGCCCGAAAGCTCCAATGGCGCAGAAAGCCTTCGACGAGTATAAAGCCGGTCTGGCGAAAAAACGTGGTGTGTCGGTGGAGTCCCTTTCACATATCACCACATGGTTGAGTCTCATCGAACACGACGAAGGCCGGATGTAGCGGAACAACCGCATCGGATTTTCATGGGGGCATTGGGTGTCCGATAGGTGCGGAACTCGATCTACAGCGGGATTTTCGGCGGGCCGGAAATATCCTCGTAGGAGAGAATATGGCGGTGACCCTTTCCGTCGTCCTGGACGATCAGTTCCAGAGGCAGCCCTTTTGAAAGGGTTGACAGTTTTTCCCATTGCTCGGGATCCCGGGGTTGGACTGCTAAGGTCGCATCCCCCGGGACGAGCTTCCATCCTGAGTCAAACAACGGTCTTTCATCCGATCGTTGTTCCCAATTTAACCAGAGTGTCTGCCGGTCCTTTTCGATATAACGCACGGTGCCACGGATACCCGTGGGTTGAGAAAAATTGGTGATCCCTTTTATGAAGGTGTCCAGCGGGTGAGGTTCAGTTTCGAGCTGTGCCTGAGCGATGCCAGCCGCCAATCCCAATCCCAGACAGGCGGCAAAGCTTAAATAAAGGAGTCTGGAAAACCGTGAGAACCGTCGTGTCGCCATGGGTAACCTCACAGGTGAGAGGAAGGATGACAATTTCGACTGCTTAATTTAATCATAAGCAGAGACGATTCACAAATGCTCGGATTTTGTGTCTGACTTGAATGGGGAAAGAAATGTTTTTAAAAATCAGGACTTTCAAGTTAGAATGGCCGATGGTTGGAAGTATAAAACAAGATGGTGTTTACCGTAGGTCCAAAGAATTTGCAAATGTAGCAAGTCTACGATGGCTATAAAACCGAGATCGTTAAGGTTCTTGTGGTCTCAGTCGATCAGCTTCCAAAAATGACCTCCTGGTTGGAACTCATCCAATACGACGAAGGCTGGAATTAGCTCATAAGAAAATAAGGTATTGAATGCATGGAGAAAATCCTAGGTTCCTATGGAACAAATTAAAATAATAGACCCAGATCGGATTGTGCTTACATGGGTGACGAGGGGAATCGAGTATTTTTTTCTTTCCTTTAAACTTAGGGAGATGGATAGACACTCCAGTTTTGATCAATTTTTAAATGCTATGGGTTTGGAAATGATCTGTAAGGGATACCTTTTGGCAGTCCATCGAGCAGAATATGAAGGCTTAAGCGAAAAGAAGTCCCAAGAGAGGATCAATGTATTAGCAAGAGGTTGGGGCCATAAAGTTAGCAATTTGATTGAAAGCATTAAAGGGAATATTGGGAAAGAAAAAATCCAACCTTTTTTAGAAAGAGAGTTTAGCGGATTTGAGCAAAAACAAGATCCAGTAAACAAAAGCATAAATCTTTCAGGAACAGTTCTGTTTGGGATAGAAGCAGCCTATTTGGAGTCCCGCTATCCAGTGCCGCAGCCTTTCTATAAAGATAAACATTTTAAGGTAGATGGTGTAGAAGATGCGTATTTTGATCCGTTATGTTCCTCGGATATTCCTAATTTTTGTTATGATTTCTGTAGGGTAATACTCATCGATTTGAAAGAAAGCTTTGGTATCTGTCTTCCAATCTCTTGGTTTAATCAGAAAATATCAGGAGGGGAAGGTAAAAGGTTTGGGAATTTGCTTTTTGATTCTAGAAAGCAAGACTTTATTTCTGAGAATTGAAAACACTGTCCGAAATTGTAGGAGTGGTTTTGAGAAATTAATTCGGAAGTCCACCCATAAGCATGGTAGGTGGGGGAATGGGCTTTTGCCCCCAATCCATTTTGATATGACTCAGATAGTCCTTCGATAAGTCCTTCCGTTTTTCCAAGACATTCACCTTGAACGGTTTGGCAGCATTTAGTCCAAAGACTTAGGGTTTTCCCATTTTTGTCAAATCCAGATAACGGGGTGTTTACTGACGGTTCAGCCGGAAATTAAAAAAAAACCTCAGGCACTACGCATTCTGACAAAGGGATTCGGTGTTGGGCTATTTTGGGATCAAGATGCCTCGATACGCTTAAGGGTTGGAGAGGCTGCGAAATAACTTCTTTGCAAGAAATTCATTAATTTCCCGGTGCCGGAAAATAGGCTGAGTCATGCAGGTTTGCGGATTATGGTAGATATCATGCCTGGCGCCTTGGCGGATCAGATCACATCCAAGTTCTAGATTATTTCGATAAGATCCTTTCGCTTAATCCGACTTCAATTTCTCCAATCTTCTTGATACCGGGAAGTTCAGCCTTGCCGAATTCTCTGTATAAATCCAAAAGGTGTGCTTTGAGATCTTCAAGGTTTTCCCCCTGGGTCCAATGCTCCGGATAATCATTGAGGTATCCGAGATAGTTCCCATCTGATTCGCTCCAACAAGTGAATTTTTGTTTCATGTCCCTTGGAATGGTTAATCTGGAAATTGTTAAAAAACCCTAACGATTATGTGGCCACCCACCCATACGCGTGGTGACTGGGAGATGGGTCTTCTTCGAGATACGCCATTTTGATGTGGCTGAGATAGTCCTTGGGGACGTCCTTCCGTGTGGCTTCGACATCTACCTTAAACAGTTTAGCGGCATTGAGCCCAAAGACTTTCGCTTTGAGATCCTTGGTCAAGGCAGGGTAATGGAACTTTTCCTGGAGTTCTTCAGGAATTTGGAACCGCCGGAAGGCTTCGATCTGCCATTGGGGCGTGCCATACCAAATGGAATCCGTGCCCCAGAGCAGATGATCTTCCCCGAACGCCAGGAGAATTTGTCCGAGCAGGTGTGCGCAGACGACCGGCTCGGTGATGACGAGTTGGCCGAAGGTCGAACCCAGCTCCATGTATATATTTTTGAGCTTCGGTTGCTTGTGTTTTAAACGGCACAGTTCGCTGGTCCAGGGAATTTCACCTTTTTTGGCTTCTTCAAGATTGATGCGAGGTATGCCTAGAAATCCGGAATGGTAGATCAGGAAATTCAGTTTCGGGAAATCTTTCGCCGCCTGGAGGATGTCGCGTGGATGGTTGTAATCCGGCACCGGGCCGAGCGGCAGACCTTTGTGCGCGCAAACGTTGGTGATGTTGAGGGCCTGCGCTTTTTCCAGCATGGGGTAGGCGATTTTTTCATCGCTCAGCCACCAGCCGTGCTCGAAGCCTTTCGGCGGCGAGCCGGTATAACATTTCCAGGCATCGACCTTGAACGTCTCCGCTTGCTGATCCATGTAATCAAGGTCGACCTTGCCTAACTGGGGCATGACCAGCCCATGGGCGAGCATGCGTTGGGAAGCGGTGAGGCGATTCATTTCATCACGGATGTGCGTCATTTCTTTAGGCGGGACGACGGCTTCCCATGGATAGGGCCCAGGCGGGGTGCTGATGAGCCCGATTGAAGTGTCGCTGTCCAGAAACACTTCTTTGATGTAGTTTTCCAGGCTCAGGTCTTCGATCGTTCCACGATCGCCGGAGAGTTTGGGATTCAGGCCCATCTCTTTTGCCCGCCGTCGCAGGCTCAGAAGTCCTTCTTTCCAACCCGGCTGGTTGAAGGAGGAGCTGACGTAGTGCGTTTGCACATCGAAGATGAACGGAATGTTCCCTTTGCGTGCCTGAACCGCTTGGGGTTCCGCCGCTTCAACGTCAAGCACATCGAAGAATTTTCCAAACACCTGATTCATGGCCAAAAAAGCCAGTGCCATTCCACCGGTGGTTTTGAGGAAATCCCGCCGGTTCATGCCGAGACGGCTGCTCAGCCGTTTGCTGCTTTGGTGGATCAGCCA
>CAZBQO010000125.1:0-6599 GCA_964494125.1 uncultured Nitrospira sp.
CGTAAAAACGGCTGCGGCCTTGCTGGACGGACTTTTTTGAACCGACCCGGAGCCTGTGATGAGGAATCTAATCCTGCGCAAATTTGCCCTTGAATATCTTTATTATTCAACACTCCCCGTTAGATTGCAGCATGCTCCTGAATCCTCGTGTGATTCACCGACATTTCCCCCTTGCATGACCCCCATCGTTTCTGGCTTCTGTCGTATTGCCTTCGGGCCTAGACTGTCTAATATTTGGTTCGTTGTCGCGCCAAATCTTCTCCTTTCTTAACAATCTAGAAAATTGCAAATGACCGAAGGGGTTCCGTTCCAGTGTCCTCCCATTGTGGCCTCACAACGCCGGATCCTGGTTTGGGGAAATTTGGGCATTTGCGCTGTTAAAGGAGTGATGCAAATTGCCTCACTTTCATGCTTGAAAGAAGAAAACCTTGGGTAAATACCACTTTTTACGCTGGCACGCTATTTGGAATGACCTATCAAAACAGGGGCATCAGCCAGGTCTATATCACCAACAAAGGAGACAGTCCTAATGCAAATAATATTGAGGCAAAAGATTCAATCGAGAGCCTGGATTATCGTTGCCACAGTTTCTTTGGTCTGTGCTTCGGCTTGGGGGGGCAGTCCCGGAGATCTTCAGCCACGGGTCCCATCCGATCGTATGGAACAGGCGCTGTCTTTTACGAATCCCTTCACACCCACAGAGGAATTTATTGCGAGCGGAAAAAAACTCTATGAAGGGAAGGGCTGGTGTGCCTTTTGTCATGGCTGGGAGGGGACAGGGGCACCGACTGCGGGTCGAACCTTTCCTCCTGATATCAAAATGCCAACCAATTTTGCGGATGCGGCCTGGCAGGCAGCCAGAAGTGATGGGGAGTTGTTCTGGGTTCTGATTCATGGGAGTCATGGGACCGATATGGTGGCATACATGCCGCAGTATATTACGGATAAGGAGGCCTGGCAGATCATCGCCTATATCCGAACATTCGGAGGAACATAATGGCGCATCTATGTTCAACAGAACACACGCAGTCGTGTGAAAGGATTTCATCTCCTATTTTTAATATATACCTTAGAGGAGGGACATCATGCGGGAACAACAATTCAGAACAAGTCAGATGGTAGGGTTTGCGGCTCTTCTGTTGGCGGTAGTTGGGGGGTGTAGTCATTACGGAAACCACGAAATATCGAAATCGGCCAAGGCAACCATTCAAGGCTGCACGGATCCGGCCATTACGGGAACCGCCACTCTCAAAGAATTTGAATCTGAAGAAGGCATCAAAAAACTGTATGTCCAGATGGAGGTCAAGGGATTAAAGGATGGGAAGCATGCGGTCCATATTCATGAGGTTGCCAGTTGTCAGCCGTGTGGAGCTGCGAAGGGTCATCATGACCCCGGACCCTTTGGCAAGTCCACACCTGACGCGCCGGACTTCAATCATCCCTTCCACATGGGGGATTTGGTCAATATCACGGTAGTCAACGGAGTGGGAAAACTGCATGCGGTAACCACCCGGGTTGCGTTATCGGATGGCCGGTTGAGCGTGTTTGATGAAGATGGCAGTTCATTCATCATCCACACCAATGAAGATCTCTATTGCGATCAGGATAGCGAACTCAATCCTGGATGTGCCGGTGGGGCCCGTGATGCCTGCGGAATCATTGAACCGGTAACCTCGATGTAAGCGAAACGTCCTAGATGACCCTGGATTAATATGAAAGAGTTGTATAGGCCTCATGTTGATGGTAGAGAAGGAAAAACACAAGGAGGGACAATGAGACAGGCATTTCGATGGGCGAGTGGACTCATCTTAGCGCTGGCGGTGAGTGGATCCCAGGTGTTGGCTCAAGAACAGGGGCACCAACAGATGATGAAGCCGCGGGTCCCCGCGGACAAGCTGGCTGAAGCCAGAGCGCTGCAGAGCCCATTGCCGTCCTCACCGGACATTATCGAAAAAGGCAAATCCATCTATGAAGGGAAGGGTGGGTGCGTCAATTGTCATGGGGTGAGTGGACGCGGCGATGGCCCGGGTGCGGCGACTCTCAACCCCCCGCCTCGTGTATTCCGGTCTCATGGGTTTTGGAGACATCGGTCTGAAGGGGAAATTTTTTGGGTGATCAAATATGGATCGCCGGGGACCGGGATGATTCCTTTTGGTGGAATGCTTTCGGATGAAGAAATATGGACCGTGATGCAATATGAGGAAAGTTTTTCCGGAGGACCACATGGTGGAGGCGGAGGCCATGAGGGTGGAGGGCGACACCGCGGAGAGGGGATGATGATGAAACACGGCAATGGCCAGGAAGGGCATAATAAGCAAACCGGAGCCATGGCCATGGCTGACCAACAAACTGGACCGGGTGATGGCGGGCTCCAGGACAAGATGGCGAAAGCCAAAGCTGCTCCGATTGGGATTACCGAGGCTATTGCCGCAGCCAAAACCCATGTGCCAGGAACGGTGTTAGAAGCCGAGTTTGAAGCAGAGGAAAATCAGGTTTTTTGGGAAGTAGAAATTGCCACCGAGGGCGGCAAACTTATGGAAATCAAGGTGGATCACCAAACCGGCGCGATTCTCTCATCTGAAGAAAAAACCCTGAAAGATGGCAAGAAACCCATGCGACATGGAAAAGGCAGAATGCATCAGGACTCGAAAGCCGAAGATGGGCATATGGGTAGTGGAGGCATGAAAGGCGGTCATATGGGTGAGGGGCGAGGCATGAACTAAGGGGGCAGGAATAGCCTGTGGCAAGCCGGAAGGTGGATAAAGGAATCCCTGCAAATCAAGGCAAAGGGGGAAAGTTGAAAATTTTCCGATTCGATTGTTTCTCCAGACGTGGAATCATCAATGGGGCGTTGCTTCTAATCTGGGTATTTCTCGGAATGGTTTTGCCCGCAGGAGCGGCTCAACTGCCAGGGGGGGGAGAACAGATCGTACAGTCCACCTGTGTGGGGTGCCATCGAACCCAGGGCAAGCCGATGCCACGTTCGACAAAGGAGGCGCCTGACCTGATCTGGGCGGGGAATAAATATCAACGAGCCTGGTTAGTGGCATGGCTGGAAAATCCCAAAGAAAAACTCTATCCGGTCGGCTACGATTTTAGGATCAAACGCAAAGGCCGACATCTTGCGCTGTCACCTGGGGAAGCGGAACAGGTGGCTGAATTTTTGAGCACGCTGAAAGATGCGAGAATTACCGAAGGCATCATGAAGCCGGGCACACCGGACGAAATCGCGCGGGGCGAGCAACTCTATCGTGAGCATGCCTGTCAGAATTGCCATTGGACGCCGGCAGACAACCGGCGTGGCTATACGGGCGGGACGTCCAGTACGTCTTTGGTCAATATGGGGAATCGTCTTCAGGCCGATTGGGTGTATCGTTTCAATCTGAACCCTGATGACTTTGTTCCACAGAGCGGAGCGTATATTCCCAATCCTGCGCTTCCGGAGAAGGATATTTATGCCATCACGGCGTACATGATGACGTTCAAATAATCATCACAGGGATTGTAGAGGAGGGTGAGAGATGATCAGACGGGTAGATCGGGTGAAATCCGGAAACCAGAAGAAGGAGGGTTTCATACTGTTGGTAGGGGTTGCAATAGGAATCATGATGGCCGGTCTCGCTGTTGCCGAAGCTGCCGATATCGAAAAAGGCAAAACATTGTATCGACAGTCATGTGGCCATTGTCACGGATTAGATGGGAAAGGTGACGGAGAAATGGGTGGATATTTAAACCCTCCTCCCGCCAATCTGGCCAGTGAAAAAACCCAGTCTCAGTCTGACGCTGATCTTAAAGCCGTGATCATGAACGGTCGGTCAGGCACCGCTATGGTAGGGTTTGAAGGAGCTCTAGATGAGGCGCAATTTGGAGATCTCCTGGCCTACCTCCGTTCCCTGAAACCGTAAACATCCTTTGTGAACGTGCATGCTCTCTGAAAACTGAAGGATCCCATAAAGAGGAGGCCGCCATGATCACCAAAGATATCTCCCATTCATTTGGTCTGTTGCTCGGGGTGGTGATCACAGGTTTGGTGTTGTTCATGGGGCCGGCCACGGCCGATACCGGCGAACGGGAACAAGCCGCTGTGAAGGTCACTGGTGCATTCCTGGAAGAGTTGGGTGAGGCGATGACCCGGGAAATGACGAAAGGTGGCCCGATGGAGGCCATCAAGGTCTGTGCGGAATTGGCGCCGGAGATTGCCAACCGTTTGTCCCGGGAAAACGGGTGGAGGGTGACTCGCGTGGGAACACGCGTGCGGAATCCATTGCTCGGCATGCCGGATGCGTGGGAACAGCGCATCCTCGAAGGATTTGCCGCGCGGGCCGCAAAAGGGGAAACGTTCGCCGGCATGAGTCATGGGGAGGTGGTGTCAGAACCGGGAGGACAGTACTATCGGTACATGAAGCCCATTCCCATCCAGCCCAAGTGTCTGCTCTGTCATGGGCCGGTAGAGACGATGCCGGAATCGATCAAGACGATATTAAAGCAGCACTACCCCTTTGATGCCGCCACGGGCTATCAGGTCGGAGACTTGCGTGGGGCAGTCAGCATTAAGCAACCACTCGGCCAATAACACGTTCAATCGAAAGGGCTCGATCTCCTGGAGGTGCCAAATCATGAAAAGAGAAAGAACCTTGAAGCGGGTGAAGGCCTATGCTGGAATGGTTATCATGGTGATGTTGGGCGTGAGTGTTGGTCTCTCAAGCGCCGAGATGGATCATCATGCCTCACACGCAGGGGAGCCTGCTATGCCGAAGATGTCGGGAACGAAGCTCATGACGTTGGATCTCCCTCCGGCTGCGAAGGAGGGCTTGAAATTGACCATGCGGGAACATCTTGAAGCCATTGATGCCATTGTTGGCGCATTAGGGCGAGAAGATTTTGCCGGGGCGGCTAGTCTGACAAATGAGGAACTGGGCTTCCCGAAACACCATGTGGCCATGCAGCGTGAGCAGGGTGCCACATTCCCGCCGGAATACCATGAGTTGGCGATGGTACATCATCAGGCTGCGGAAGCGCTGGGCGCAGTGATCCCGACCAAAGACCTCAAGCAGATTCTCCCTCATCTCGAACAAACCATCCACGCTTGTGTGAAATGCCATCAAGTCTTTCGCTTGCAGAATTAATGCAAATTTGTGCAATCATTATTGTTTCTCTACCGAGTAAAGACTAGAATTCTTGCCTGAATTTGTCATGCCTGCTGGGTGTTGGCAGGTATTTTCCCACAACCATTCCAGAAGTGACCCGACTTCATGACGAATACCCATTACGGTTATGCCATCCTGGCCAGTCTCCTCGCGGCCGGGGTTACGACCACAGGCCTCTATGTCATTCGTCGGTTTGGAACATGGGGACAGTACAATGCCACCTATTTTTCCTGTTTCGCAGCAGGTGTGCTGATTTCGGTAGCCTTTCTCCATATCATTCCTCATGCCTTCCACATGAACGACCAGGCCCCCGTGTATTTGCTGGCGGGCTATCTGGCCTTTCACCTAATCAACCGGTTCATTCATGCCTATGTCTGCGATAGCACTCCCGACACAGCCATTGGACTGATTCCTCTGCTCGGTATCGGCCTGCATTCGACGTTGGATGGGGTGGTATATGCCATCACGTTTAGCGTCAGCGTCTTAACCGGAACGTTAGCGGGTATCGGTATGGTCTTGCATGAGTTTCCGGAAGGGATTGTCACCTATGTATTGTTACTTCGCAGCGGGTTCACTCCCAAAAAGTCATGGCTCTGGGCCTTTCTTGCCGCGGCGCTCACCACACCGATTGGGACATTGTTGGCCATCCCCATGATCCATCAGATCAATGAGACGGTCCTGGGCGCGCTCCTGGCGGTTTCAGCCGGGGCGTTTGTGTATGTGGGAGCCACGCATCTTCTGCCCTTAGCCGAACGGGAAGACCGTCCCTACAGTCTGGCGGCCATGGGAGGCGGCGTTCTGGTCGCCCTCGGTATTATCCTCACCCATGGCTAATTCCAGAAAAACCAATTTACCTCGGCGTGAGACCATCAGTTGAATGTCCCAATTTCCATACCAATTCAAAATTTATTCATCCATCTGCCTTGGATTTCCATGAGGAAAAAGTTAATCAGGATAACTTGCGCTAAACACTGGCCCAGACCCAGAAGCAGAAGAAAACCTTTCATGAATTTTAAAGGTAGCGGATGATATGTCTTTGATGCGCTAGTAACGGTTGAAAAGAATTAACCTCATTTTTTATGAAATTATTTCGATAAAATGAACCTTTGAAATGACTGGTTTTGAATTGACCAAACTTAAGATGTTGTCTGGAAATTCTCCAAAACCTATCCATTCTCTGAAAATAGTCTTCTTTCTTCTTTTCCTCTTTCAAATCGGTTGTTCGACTTTGCCTCAATACAATAGTCAGGATTTATCTGTTTTACCATGTGAATTCAATGGTAGGTTCTTTTTTTCCATTGAATTCGACAAAGATGGAAATAGACTTTTTGAAGATCAAGTCGAGCCCATTGTCTCGCATCTACAAGACAAAAAGCCCCAAAATATTTATATTTTTATTCATGGTTGGGATAAAACCGCCTCTTCAGCCGAGAAGGATTATCAGGAATTAAT
>CAZBQO010000126.1:0-6579 GCA_964494125.1 uncultured Nitrospira sp.
GGTGAAAGGTCCGGGAGGCGAACTGTTTGCAGCCGTGAAAGCCGCACTTGGTGATTTGCCGGTGATCGCCGAGGACCTTGGTGTGATCACTCCGGAGGTTGAGGCGTTACGGGATACCTGTGGTTTTCCCGGTATGCGAATTTTACAAATGGCCTTCGGCAACGATCCCAAAGCCCATCATTATCGACCCCATCACTATACCCGGAATTCCATCGTCTATACGGCCACTCATGACCATAATACGACGGTCGGGTGGTTTACCGCTGAACCGGGGAAGGAAACCACCCAATCCAACGAGGAGATCAAGGAGGAGCGTGTGAACGTGTTGCGCTATCTTGGGACTGACGGTCGAGACATTCATTGGGATGTGATTCGACTGGCCATGAGCTCTGTTGCCGAACTCGCCATGGTTCCGCTTCAGGACGTATTGGGTTTGGGGAGTGAATGCCGGATGAATCGTCCCGGCACGCTCAAAGGGAACTGGGAGTGGAGGGTTCATCCTGGTCATTTGACGGAGAATGTTGGGAACCGACTCCGTGACCTGACAGGGTTATTTGATCGATTGCCATGATCCACGCCTTAGGAATCCAAAAAAATTAAAGCCTGTATGAGAAAAGGAGCTGACGATGAAAATTTTAGTGGCGGTTGATCCTTCCGAACATTCGCAGGAGGCCATTCGATTTGTGAAATCGGTGGATTGGCCAAAGGCATCAGAAATCTATTTAATCCATGTGATCGAGATGAAACATGCGTCTCCTCTGATACCGTCGGGTGGACCTTCCAGTTGGGATCGGGTCATTTCCGAGGCAAGGGGGAAACTGTTCACCGAAGCGAAGGGTCTTCTTGAGCACACGAAGAAGGAGATTCTTGAAGAAAGGGCTGTGACCATTAAGTCCCTGGTGCTGGAAGGGCTTCCGGGTGCGGAAATTTTACAGGTGGTGGAGGACTATCAAATCGACCTGGTCATATTAGGAACCCGTGGCCTTTCCAATGTGAAACGGTTTCTTCTCGGGAGTACCAGTGATTGGGTGATGAGGGAAGCCCCGTGTTCAGTGTTATTGGTTCGTGAAAAACTCAGTAAGGTGACGATGGGGAAATCCGCCGCCAAAATTCTTTTGGCCACCGATGGGTCAGCGGTGGCTTTGAGTACTGTGGATATGCTCGGTCTGTTGACCTGCAAGACTCCTCCAAAGGTGACGGTGACGCATGTGGTGGGAAGGCCGGCTTACCTGGAGGGCTGGTATTGGGGAAAAGGAAAAGCGGCATTTAAACAATTGGCCGAACAAGTATCGGAGAACGCTCAAAAAGAAGGTGCCAGCCACCTGGAAGAGATGGGCCAAAGAGTCAAAGGACTCGGCATGGAAGTCGAGACCGTGTTGACCAAAGGAGATCCCGCTGAAGAAATTGTCAAAATTGCCGAGCGTTCGAAGGCAAAATTGATCATGGTTGGATCAAAAGGATTCATAGGGGGCAAGCCGGTCCCGTTGGGAGGGGTTGTTAGAAAAATTGCTCGCTATGCTCCATGTTCGGTGTTGCTTACCCGCCCTGGAAGATCCGAGAAAAAAGTTTGATGCGTGATCCATTTTCCCTCTTCAGGAATACTGAAGGCCATCAAAGGGTGAAGGGCGCAATTATCATGGCCTTCCGCTAGTGAGGTGGGGCATTCTAAACCTGTTTCTCATGTGTGGTGCTATTCTCAATTAAAATGAGCGCGATGTCGGTATCCGATCAAAACAGGTCAGACGTATGCTGGCATGCCATGGATGGTGAATCTGTCCTCAAGGCAGTGGCCAGTCACGTTGGGGGCTTAACACAGGATGTTGCTGCCCAACGGCTGGCGCTCTATGGCCCCAATCGTCTACGTCCGCCTAAAAAGCAATCCTCCTGGCAGCGGTTTCTCGCCCAGTTCCACAATATTCTCATTTATATTCTCCTGGGAGCGGGTGTGGTGACCGCCATTCTGGGTCATTGGGTGGATACTGGTGTGATTCTCGGTGTCGTGGTCATCAATGCCGCCATCGGATTCCTTCAGGAAGGAAAAGCCGAAAGGGCGATGGATGCCATTCGCCGGATGCTGTCCGTGCAAGCCTGTGGACTCCGTGATGGAAGCCGTTGTCCGATTCCCGCGGAAAGCCTTGTGCCTGGGGATATTGTGTTTCTCCAATCCGGGGACAAAGTCCCGGCAGATCTGCGTCTTCTGAAGGTGAAAGATTTGCGTATTGAAGAAGCCGCCTTGACCGGTGAGTCCGTCCCGGTTGAGAAACACATGAAACCGGTGCCGGAAACCGCATCCATTGGTGATCGAAAGGGCATGGCCTATTCGGGAACTCTGGTGACCTATGGAACGGGAACCGGGGTGGTGGTCGGCACCGGAGATGCCACGGAGATTGGACGGATCAGCGCCATGCTGGCCAGAGTGCAGACCTTGACCACCCCACTTCTCCGAAAGATTGGAGAATTCGGGAGCCGGTTAAGCCTGGCCATCGTTATCGGAGCGGTTGGTGTGTTCCTCTTCGGAGTGTTGTTCCGGGAGTATGGGTTCAGTGACATGTTTCTGGCCAGCGTAGGATTAGCCGTTGCCGCCATTCCCGAAGGCCTTCCGGCCATTATGACCATCACGCTTGCCATCGGGGTGCAAGCGATGGCCCGACGTCAAGCGATTATTCGACGGTTGCCGGCTGTTGAAACCCTAGGCTCCGTGACCGTTATTTGTTCAGATAAAACCGGCACGCTGACACGAAATGAAATGACCGTTCAAACGCTGGCAACCGCGGCCTATACCGTGGAGGTCAGTGGTGTCGGCTATGATCCGCATGGAGGGTTTTCTTTGCTTGGCAACCCGATCGTGCTGACTGATCTTCCGGACGTGATGGAGCTCGCTCGTGCCGGAATGTTGTGTAACGATGCGGATTTGTCCCACGTGGAGGGGGTCTGGCGGATCAATGGAGATCCGACGGAGGGGGCCTTGGTGACGTTGGCACGAAAAGCGGCTCTGGATATCCACTTCGAACTGGAGATGTGTCCACGGACCGATGTGATCCCCTTCGAATCCCAACATCGGTTTATGTCGACGTTACATCATGACCACGCCGGGCATGGATTTTTGTATATCAAGGGTGCCCCTGAACGGGTGTTGGAGATGTGCGCGTATCAGCGAAGTCTGGGGGAGGATCATCCGTTGAATAGCCGGTCGTGGCATGATCGGATCGAGCAGTTGGCGAGTCGTGGCCAGCGAGTGCTGGCGGTGGCCTTTGCATCTACGAATCACGAACATCAAGAGTTACGGTTTCGAGATGTGGAGCAGGGCCTGACGATGTTAGGCCTCTTCGGCATTATTGACCCCCCACGGACTGAAGCCATTGAAGCGGTCCGGCAATGTCAACAAGCCGGGATTCGGGTCAAAATGATAACCGGCGATCATCTTGTGACGGCGAGAACGATTGGCTTACAGATGCATATCGGAGATGGAAAACAGGCTCTCTCGGGCCAGATACTGGAAACTCTGAGCGATGAGGAATTGAAGCGTGTTGTTCGGGAAATCGATATCTTTGCCCGGACAAGTCCGGAACATAAGTTACGGCTTGTGCAAGCTCTCCAAGCCGGTGGGGAAGTGGTGGCCATGACCGGAGATGGGGTGAATGACGCGCCGGCACTCAAGCGGGCGGATGTCGGAGTGGCGATGGGAGTGAAGGGAACGGAAGTGGCGAAGGAAGCGGCGGAAATGGTGCTGGCCGATGATAATTTTGCCTCAATTGCCCATGCCGTCGAAGAAGGCCGTCGGGTCTATGACAATATTCAAAAGTCCATTTTGTTTATTCTTCCCACCAATGTCGCCGAAGCCGGAGTCATTGTATCCGCCATTCTGTTAGGAACCATGCTACCGATTACGCCGGTCCAAATCCTGTGGGTCAACATGATCACCGCCGTCACATTGGCCTTGTCTCTGACCGTCGAACCTCCTGAATCGGATGTCATGCGACGTCCCCCTCGAAACCCCGGGGACGCCATTTTGTCACGGTTTCTGCTGTGGCGAATCGGCTTTGTATCCATCCTAGCGGTGGCCGGTACGTTTGGACTGTTCCTGTGGGAGCGTGACCAGGGGGCATCTATCGAAACCGCGAGAACGATAGCCGTTAACATGCTGGTGGTCTTTGAAGCCTTTTATTTGTTAAATGCCAGGTCTTTTTATGGTTCGGTTCTGTCACGCAACGGATTGTTTGGAAACCCCTATGTTCCCTTGACCATAGGAATGGTGTTAGGCATTCAAGGCCTCTTTACCTATACCGAAGTGATGCAGACGCTATTTCATACTACCGGTATTGATGGACTTGCCTGGCTTCGAATTTTTGGAATTGGCGCGGTGATTTATTTGCTGGTGGAACTGGAGAAATCTGTGTTTCGGATTATTCTGAAATTCAGAACTCCCGATCTGAAAATTTGACGAATGGGTCGTGAGTCAGAATGGCTTTTGAGTAGGCATTGGAAAGGTTTTGGGAATACCCGGAGAGGAGACATCACTATAATCTGTGGTTCGTACAACGGGAAAAGACTGATTGTGATAAAAGGGTGAAATGGAGGAAAAGAAGATGAAAACCGGTGTGTCCAAAACATCAGCAGTGACCAGGGAAGAGCTTCAGCGCATGGATGCCTATTGGCGTGCGGCGAATTATTTGTCCGGGGAGTGAGATCCCGTGGGGGGCATTTTGCCTCGCCCAACTATTTCCTGACGTCCCATGTGTGCTGTCAGGATCACAATGGGTATTCCTATCAGGACCATGGCTTGATCGACCATGTGGCCAACAAAAAAGCCGAAGTCATCAGAATTTATCTGCCGCCTGATGCCAATAGCTTGTTATTCATCACGGATAAATGTCTTCGAAGTCGAAATCTTGTTAATGTCATTGTGGGTGAAAGCAAGCGGGTCTGCAATTTCTCAGTATGGATGTGGCCATCAAGCACTCTACTGCCGGTATTGGCATTTGGGAATGGGCGAGTAACGACAAAGGCGGAGAACCCGATGTGGTGAGAGCCTGTGCCGGAGATGTTCCCACCTTTGAGGCCCTGGCTGCGGTGGACCTCCTTCGCAAGCAGGTCCCGATCTGAAAGTTCGAGTGGTGAATGTGGGGAATCTCATGAAGCTTCAACCGCAGAGCGAACATCCGCACGACGACCACACCGTTTGATATGGTTGTTCTTGGCGACCTTGACCGGTATCATCTGGTGGCGGATGTGATCGATCGTGTGCCGAAACTAGGATATCTTGCGGCCTATGCCAAGCGGGCGATTCGCGATAAAAAGATCGATCATAAAACGTATATCGCCAAGTACGGCGACGATATGCCGGAAATTAAAGATTGGAAATGGCCGTTTTAGTTTTCACGCCCCATTAAGATAACGGTGGGTGGGGCGATGTATGGCCTGCTCCATTACCATAATTCGACCGCCTGGATTATTGTGGTATTCTCTCTCATGTGGATGCCCTAGATTTTTCGTTTACCCTGATTGATCTTTTAAGGAGTCATGCGATGGACCGCCGAGACATTTATATTACGGAATTCGACCTGAATCGACTCACTGAACTATTAGGAGTCTGGCAAACATTCAAAGGTAGCAAAAGTACCAGCATTCATCTGGAAAGCTTAATGGAAGAATTGGATCGGGCACATATCGTTCTCCCAAAGGATATTCCAGCTGATGTCGTCACGATGAACTCACGCGTCCGGCTATCAGACATGAGCAAAGGGGAAGAGCTGGAGTATACGTTGGTCTTTCCGCGTGATGCGGATACTGCGACAGGAAAGATTTCTATTCTTGCCCCGGTTGGAACGGCCATTCTCGGGTATAGGGTCGGGGACAGTATTGAATGGCAGGTTCCTATAGGGACGAGGAAGTTGAAAATTGAAGAGATTCTCTATCAGCCTGAGGCTGCGGGAGATTTCCACCTGTAAATTTCTCAGGGCTCTAATCAGTTCACATGAACAGCATGGAAACGTGTTAAGGTAAAGACGTAAAAAACGATTAGCTGACCCGGACGGGAGGAATGCTTTTTGACGCATGCTGCCGGTCATCACGAGGGATAGAATTTCCAATAACATCCTTCCTATCAAGTAGATCTTCCGGGAAATAAGCATTGGTTATCATTGTGGAAGGCGTCTCATTTATGAAGAGATCCTTGCCCCCCGATCGTCTGTTCACAATGGATTTTTTATTCCAGGGACTGTCCGGTTTGTCTGTTGGATTTCGTGGCTTTCCTCCCATACCTTTATGGGGGGAGCACTGTCGCTGTCATCAAATCCCTGATCGTGTAGAATCCCTCAGTCAACTTAAATGAGACGGAGGGGATGGAATCTTATGAAACCGCAATCTTCGGTTTTTTCGTCTCGCCCTCACCCGCATCTCTATGAAATCAATACCTGGGTATGGTTGCATGACCTCTCTCGGAAAATGAACCGAACAATTCGTCTTGGTGACGTGCCTGATCAGAAGTGGGATGAGCTTCAGGCAAAGGGATTTGATTATCTGTGGCTCATGGGCCTATGGGAGCGCAGTCCTCTTGGCCGGCGGATTGCCAGACAACAT